>CADEFK010000062.1:6897-13200 GCA_902826595.1 uncultured bacterium
AGGCAGAAGATAAACCCGCCCGACCTGTTCGAGACGGACAAGGACTTCCATTATTCCGCCGTATTCGAGGTGCTGCCCGTATTCGACCTCGCGGGAT
The DNA here is from genome assembly GCA_902826595.1 of uncultured bacterium. Taxonomy (GTDB): domain Bacteria; phylum Desulfobacterota_D; class UBA1144; order Nemesobacterales; family UBA2774; genus 2-12-FULL-53-21. The sequence continues at coordinate 6,995 of CADEFK010000062.1, forward strand.
ACAAAGGGCTCCCGCTCAAGAGGGAGATACACGAGGTAAGGGAAGAGGACGTCGATCATACTATCGAGCACCTTATCGAGCACAGGGCCGAAATAAAACCCTACGAAGGGGAGAAGGCCGTGGAGAACGGGGACGTCGCCATAGTCGATTTCGAGGGCGCGATAGACGGCGTGCCGGTAAAAGATCTGAAAAGGTCGGGACTGCAGTTCCTCGTAGGTCACGACAGGCTGATACCGGAGTTCGAGGAGAACGTCATCGGGATGAAGAAGGGGGAGACGAAGGAATTCGACGTCAGCTACGGGGAGGACTTCCAGATAAAGGAAGCGGCCGGGAAAGCGGTGCGTTACAAATTTTCGGTTAAGAACGTTCTCAGGAGGACGCTGCCCGAGTTAAACGACGAGCTCGCGAAAGAGGTCGGCATGGAGGACGTGTCCGCGCTCCGGGAGCAGGTAAGAGGGGATTTGAAAAGGCAGTCGGAGCAGCAGTCGGAAGCCAAGGTGAGACAGCAGGTGGTGGACGCACTAGTCGACAAAAATACGGTCGACGCCCCGCCGAGCCTCGTCAACGAAGAAGTCGCGAGGCTTGCCCGCAACATGGTGCAGAGCCTCCGCCAGCGCGGGCTCAATATTCAGACCCTCGACGACGCGTCGAAGGCCGCTCTCGCGGAGCGCGCGCTCAGGAACGTGAAGACGTCCATCATACTCGCGGAGATACGCAAAAAAGAGGACATAAAGGTCACGGAAGAAGACATCGACAGGAGCCTTTCGGGCATCGCCGCGAGCTATAATATGGCGACCGAACAGGTGCGGGAGGTGTACCGCCAGAACGACCTGCTCGAAGGACTCCAAGCGAGTCTCGCTGAGCAAAAAGTCATTGATTTCATTATAGAAAATGCGACGATCGAGGAGGTTCCGGGGGAGCCGATTCACGTTGACAATAAAGGGGAGAATCAGTATACTCAAGAATAATGTCCAGCTATGTGCCTATTGTAATTGAACAGACCAGCAGGGGCGAGAGGGCATATGACATTTTTTCCCGATTACTCAAAGACAGAATAGTGTTCCTTGGGTCGCCGATCAACGATCCGGTCGCAGACACGGTGATAGCGCAGCTGCTTTTTTTAGAGTCGGAGAACCCGGAGAAGGACATATTCGTTTATGTCAATTCGCCGGGCGGCAACGTGACTTCGGGGCTCGCCATCTACGACACCATGCAGTACATAAAGCCCGACGTCGCGACCATGTGCCTCGGGCAGGCGGCCAGCATGGCGGCGGTGCTCCTGGCGGCGGGGACGAAGGGCAAGAGGTACGCTCTCCCTCACGCGCGCGTGATGCTCCATCAGGTATTAGGGGGCGTCGAGGGGCAGGCGACCGACATAGAGATACACGCAAGGGAAATACTGAGGATGCGCGAGGAGCTGAACCGTATTCTGGCGAAGCATACGAACCAGCCTATCGACAGGATATCGAAGGACACGGAGAGGGATTTTTTCCTCCGTCCAAATGACGCCTTAGAATACGGTATCGTTGATGCTATAATTTCTAAGAGAGAGGAGGCGGCCAAGTGACTTCGAGACGCGACACAAAAGAAGGGAAACTATACTGCTCTTTCTGCGGGAAGAGCCAGAAGGAAGTCAGGAAACTCATTGCGGGACCTACCGTATATATATGCAACGAGTGTATAGAGCTCTGTAACGAGATTATCGCCGACGAGGACGCCAAGGAAGGCGTGCTCAAGAAGCGGTATTCGTCGCTGCCCACTCCTTCACAGATAAAGAAATTCCTGGACGAATACGTGATCGGGCAGGTAAGGGCCAAGAAGATACTCGCCGTCGCGGTCTATAACCATTACAAAAGAGTCGATCTGAACGCGTACAACGGCGGCAAGAGGAATTCGGACATCGAGGTTCAGAAGAGCAATATTCTGATGATAGGGCCGACGGGGAGCGGAAAGACGCTTCTGGCGCAGACACTCGCGAGGCTCCTGGACGTGCCGTTCACCATTGTGGACGCCACTTGCTACACCGAGGCGGGCTACGTGGGAGAGGACGTCGAGAACATGATAGTGAGTCTTCTCCAGGCGGCGGATTACGACCTTGAAAGGGCTTCAAAGGGTATTATATATATAGACGAGATAGACAAGCTCGCGAGGAAGACCGGGGACAGCCCGTCTATAACGAGGGACGTTTCCGGCGAGGGAGTGCAGCAGGCCCTTCTCAAGATCATGGAAGGGACCAAGGCCAACGTTCCGCCCAAGGGCGGGAGGAAGCACCCCCAGCAGGAGTTCCTGCAGGTGGATACGACGAACATCCTGTTTATCTGCGGCGGGGCTTTTTGCGGGCTCGAGGACATAGTGAAACAGAGGATCGGGGAAAAGTCGATCGGATTCGAGGCTAACCTGGGCAGGTCGAAGGAGAAGGATTTGGGGGCGCTGCTGAAAGAAGTGCAGCCCGAGGACCAGATACAGTTCGGGCTCATCCCGGAATTCGTAGGCAGGATACCGGTCGTGGCTACCCTCGAAGAGCTCAGCGAAGAGTCCTTCGTGGAGATCCTCACCAAACCGAAGAATGCGATTATAAAACAGTTTCAGAAGCTGATGGAGCTCGAAGGCGTCGAGCTCGAGGTTACGGACGGCGCACTCGCCGCAATCGCCCGCGAGGCTATCTCCAGGAAAACGGGCGCGAGGGGGCTCCGGGCCATCATAGAGACCGTAATGCTCGATATATCTTACGAAGTTCCGTCGCTTAAAGGGCTTAGGCGTTGTGTCATCACCGAGGACTTAATTAACGGGAAGGGCGACCCCCTCTTCATTTACGAAGAAGAGGCGCGCTTGGGAACGTAGGATGTGAATCCGGATAGTCAAGGAGACATGCCATGCCGATGTTTTTCAAGAACGAAGAGGGAAAGGGGCAACAGATGGAAACAATACCGTTATTACCGTTAAGAGATGTAGTTATTTTTCCGTACATGGTCGCGCCGCTGTTCGTAGGGCGCGAGAAATCGATACGCGCGCTCGAAGAGGCGATGAAGAAATCGAAAGAGATCTTCCTCGTCGCGCAGAGGGACGCGAAGACGAACGACCCCCAGGAAACCGACATCTACGACATAGGGACGATCGGCACGATCGTACAGATGCTCAGGCTCCCGGACGGCACCGTGAAGGTGCTGGTCGAGGGCAAGAAGAGGGCGAAGGTGCTGAACTACCTTCCGAACAAGGGCTACTTCCTGGTCGAGGTGGAGGTCATACCTGAACCGCAGGATGTGGGGGCGGAGACCGAGGCCCTTATCAGGACGCTCGTCACCGCATTTGAAAATTACGTCAAGCTCAACAAGAAGATTCCGTCCGAGGTGCTCGTCACCGTCTCCTCGATAGAGGATGCGGGCAGGCTTTCGGACACTATCTCCTCTCACCTCGGGTTCAAGCTCGAGGACAAGCAGGAGATACTCGAAACGCTCGATCCGGCCGAGAGGCTCGAGAAGCTCTACGAGAAGATACAGGCCGAGGTTGAGATACTCCAGATCGAGAAGAAGATACGCTCCAGGGTAAAGAAACAGATGGAGAAAGCCCAGAAGGAGTACTACCTTACGGAGCAGATGAGGGCCATTCAGAAGGAGCTCGGTGAGAAAGACGACCTCAAATCCGAGATACAGGAGTTCGAGGAGAGGCTCAAGAAGAAGACCATGCCCGAAGAGGCCGAGCAGAAGGTCAAGAAAGAGATTAAGAAACTGAAACAGATGTCTCCCATGTCGGCCGAGGCCACGGTCGTCAGGAACTACATAGACTGGCTTCTGGCGCTGCCGTGGGGAGAAGAGAAGACGGACGACAGGATAGACATAGACGAAGCGCAGAGGATACTCGACGAAGACCACTTCGGGCTTGAGAAGCCGAAGGAGAGAATTCTCGAATACCTCGCGGTGCAGGCGCTTACAAAGAAGATAAAGGGGCCGATACTTTGCTTCGTCGGGCCGCCAGGGGTCGGCAAGACCTCGCTCGCGAAGTCTATCGCCCGCTCGATGGGAAGGAAGTTCGTGAGGGTATCGCTCGGCGGTGTTAGGGACGAAGCCGAGATCAGGGGGCACAGGCGTACGTACATCGGCGCGCTGCCCGGAAAGATAATTCAGGGAATAAGAAAGGCGGGGACAACGAACCCTGTGTTCCTGCTCGATGAAATCGACAAGCTGGGAATGGACTTCAGGGGGGACCCGGCGTCCGCGCTTCTCGAAGCGCTCGACCCGGAGCAGAACGTCACCTTCAACGACCATTACATAGAGGTCGACTACGACCTTACTAACGTAATGTTCATAACGACCGCGAACGTGCTGCACACGATACCGTGGGCGCTCCAGGACAGGATGGAGATCATCCGCATCTCGGGGTACACGGAAGACGAGAAGCTGGAGATCGCGAAGAAATTCCTCGTTCCGAAGCAGCTCGAAGCGCACGGGATCAAGGAAGAGAACCTGAAGCTTTCGGACCCGACTATACAGACGGTCATCAGGCGCTATACGAGGGAAGCCGGCGTGAGGACTCTCGAGAGGGAGCTCGCCACGCTCTGCAGGAAGGCTGCGAGGGATATCGTGAAGAAAGGGCTCGACCACGTCGTGAAGGTCACGCCCAACATGATATCGACGCAGAAGTACCTGGGCATCCCCAAATTCAAGTACGGCGAGATCGAGGAGAAGCCGCAGATAGGCATATCCACGGGGCTCGCGTGGACGGAAGTCGGCGGGGAGCTGCTGACGATCGAAGTGTCCGTCGTGCCCGGGAAGGGGAATTTCACCGTTACCGGGAAGCTCGGTGAGGTCATGCAGGAATCGACGCAGGCCGCCATGAGCTACGTGAGGTCGAGGGCCGAGAGGCTCGGGCTCGAGCGTAACTTCCATCAGAAGGTGGACATACACATCCACGTTCCGGAGGGGGCGACGCCGAAAGACGGGCCGTCGGCCGGCATAGCGATCGGCACGGCAATCGTATCGGCGCTCATCAAGAAGCCCGTAAAACACGATGTCGCGATGACCGGGGAAATAACGCTCAGGGGAAGGGTGCTCCCGATAGGCGGGCTCAAGGAGAAGATCCTTGCGGCTCACAGGGGCAAGGTCAAGACAGTTATCATCCCGCAGGAGAACGAAAAGGACCTGAAAGAGATCCGCGAGAACATACTCAAGGACGTCAAGATCAAGCTCGTCGACCACATGGACGAGGTCCTTGAGGCGGCGATCGAGTCCGACGGGCCTGTCATACAGAGTCTTGTAATTCCTCCGGCGGCATTGCCGATGGGCGAAGAGCTCGGTACCAACGTAAATTAAACGATAAAAATTAAAGAAATTGATGGGAAGGGCGGTTAGAAATAACCGCCCTTTTTTTTGCCCGAACTTCCCTCCCTCTTTCTAAGGGGAACGGATACGAGTAAGCGAGTATCCGGTCGCTCTCTCAACGATGCCGCCAAAGCATCTAAACTCCCGACTCTGAATCACCCAAGCCAAAAAAGTGCGGGTGGGTGTTTACCGCAATTTTCCTGTCGTTGCTGTAGATGTTAAATAATTCGCGGCCGGAATTCTCCTGGATAACATGTAATGAAGGAGGTTGTTTTCCCGGCATTCACGGAATCGTCGGTCCAACACTATTATTGCCCGCTGTTTTAGCAGCGGGCAACAGGGACATTACGGGATTTGCGTCAAGAAAAGCGGGCAAGCGCCCGCGGGCGTACGATCTCTAACCGCCGCTTCCGCTAAATTCGTACTGTGAGCGACTTAAGCACCTGCTGTCAATTAGCAACCGTAAAATGGACACTATGTGTCCAGCGTTAAAATCTTTCAGCCTCCCATTCGAAAGATTTTAGCTTAAACACAAGATTTTTAGCAAACTTCCCGTAGTCCCCAAAAGATTTTTGCTACTTTTGATCTCTCAAAAGTAGAAAGCTCTAGCCCTTTCATAGAAAACACCACGTGTGCATCAAGGAAATGAGAACAAATTAACGCTTATATATGTATTCCTATAGGACAACTTTTGTCCCCGAATTACTTGACTTCTACAATTGCGAGCCAACGGTTCTGAATGTGTGTAAGAACCGGACGCCCTCTCTTATATAGCGGAAAGTGAATTCACTATGGCAATTCATTGAAACGAATTCTAATAGCGCGGCAATCTCGCTTTTTTCTTTTCTGTCATTCCCGAAATCTTTTATCGGGAATCTCGTTTTTTCCTTT
>CADEFK010000063.1:0-9336 GCA_902826595.1 uncultured bacterium
CGTTACTGAAATGATTCTTTTCGGGGTTAGAGGAAAGAATGCGAGAACTTTAAAGCAAGGCCGCACGCAGGCTAATATTATCACCTCTCAGAAAAGGGAGCACAGCCGAAAACCCGACGAGCAATACGAAATAATCGAATCATGCAGCTGGGGACCTTATCTGGAAATGTTTGCAAGGGGCAACAGAAAAGGATGGTATTCGTGGGGCAACCAGGCGGATGATTACTATCCACAATGGAATACATATAAAAATCACTCTCGTTCTCATGAATTACAGCAACGCAAGCTCTTCGAGAAAAGAAAAAGATATTTCAAAGAGCAGGTCTGAATACAACTGCTTTATAATAATTCTAACGTTATCCCGTAATATTCTTTATAACGCTCATATCCGCCAATTCCACTGTTTAAACCGAATATCTCAGTCCAGATAAGAATTTCACATTCCCCCTTCACAATCACTCCGGTTTTGTATTATAATTGAAATGGGTCATCAGCACATTTGTTCGCATTACATATGTGAGCCGTCTCGGGCTGAAACGGGTCATGCCGCGAGGCGTTTAAAAATCCACAGCAGGTCGGAAGACACATGGTTAACCAGTGGGAAGCAATCGGGATACCGTCCGAGAACCGGTTCCTGGGGCTTTACTACGAGCCCGAGAGCGGACAGTTCCTGGCGCATTTTCAGAAATGCCCGGGGGGCGGTTACGGACCGAAGAGCATATTTGCAAGGCACATGACGGACGACACCTACCGGAGATTGACGCCCGAGACGGACGAGTTCTCCTACGAGGACGTGCTCCTCTGCCCGCGGGTATCTAAAATATTGGTGAACGTTTTCAGAGTGGCGAGGAAGGGGAGCAAGCCGTCTGACCGCGAGTGGCACTCGGTCCAGGAGATAGACATAGACACGGGCGAGATAAACACCGTGCTCACCCCTGACGACCTCCCTGTCGAGCCGCCTTATTCGAAGGCGTGGATAAGCAGGCTCCGGAATGTGACCGGCGCTGACAGGAGGCATGCGAGACAGGAGGAAACCACTGAGGACGAATACGTGCGCGAGGCCGGGGCCCATACCGTGTACGGCTCGGGCGGAAAGGAGATACTCTGCACAGTGTCGTTCAGAAAAAAGAAGAGCGGCCACGACGAGACGGTCGAGGACTTCCTCTGCAAGGTCTCGCCGGAAACGCACGCCTACAGGAAGATAAGCAGGATAATCAACGCCGCTAATGATATGACCGCCGCGGGGAAAGCTGCGGGCGGGAACCTATCCGTTTGAAAAAAGTGGGGCTTCGTCTTCCGTAAACCCTGAACTTTCGTCAAATTAAGGATTTATGTCTTTCGGGCTGATTATTTATTCGGCGTAAGCAGCGCCGCGAACTCTTCGCGCGTGCCGTTGTAAACGTTCAGATCGACGAAGCCCTTTATCCCCCAGGGCCTCCCCCTGTTGGTGTACTGCCAGAAGCTCCACTTTCTGCCGTCGGGAAGGCCGGGCGTACTGTATATATCCCTTATCCATATCAGATAGCCGGGAAGCTCCCCCGAGATAAAGTCACGGTAAGACTGGTTCGTCGTGTATATGAGCGGGCGCGCGCCGTACTTCCGCTCGACTATGTCCGAGAACTCGTCGATCTGCCTTACCAGCTCTTCCCTGGAAGGACGGGCGCTGCAGTTGCCGCCGTACTCGACGTCGATCACCGGAGGGAGGAGCCCTTCCCCCGCGGGCACAGTCGCGATGTAGTTCTCCGCCTGCTCCCTGCCCGGCTTGCAGAACGTGAAGAAGTGGTAGGCACCCCTCGCGAGCCCGAGATCCCCTGCCCTTTTCCAGTACTCGCCGAACTTCGTATCCTTGTGGTCCCCACCCTCGGTCGCCTTGATGAATACGAAGTCGAGCCGGGCCCGCTCGAGTATGCCCCAGTCTATATCCGTCTGATGATGTGATATGTCTATTCCCCGGACGGGGTATTTCTCTTCACTCGGATAATTGAAGCGGATGTAGCCCTCGTCGAAAAAGATGAGCAGGACTGCGGCGAGGAGTAGAACGAAACCCGATATGGCGATGGCGCGGTTCATAATGCGGGGCTTGCCCGGATAATATTATACCGTCCCGTATTGGATTATCCCATTTTAATTAAGGTGTTACGGCGTATTCCGCGCGGGGAGGGAAGGATTGACCTTCGGGCGGTCGCAGACCCCGCTCCCTCGCAATGACAGGAAATTGCTGGATTCCCGATAGATACATTCGGGAATGACAAAAGTAATAAGGTACACCCACATCCTGCCCTGATTTGGAATCGGCAAATGGAGTCCGGTTCTTGCTTATGTTCAGAACCGTTGTTCGAAATGACAAGACGGGAGGGTTTCCCAGAGCGCCCGGATAATTGTAATATAGATAGCGGGAGAAACGCACATGACCATTGACGAATACATGGCGAAGGTGCCGGCCGCGAGGCGCGGGAGGGTCGAGGAGATCATGGGACGTATACGGTCATGGTTCCCCGAGGCCCGGATCACGATTAAATATCAGATACCGACGTTCGTGATCGGGCGCAACTGGGTCTCGGTCGCCAATCAGAAGGGATACGTCTCCGTATATACGTGCTCTGAGGAACACATCGCCCCATACGTCGAAAAGCACCCGGGAATAAAACACGGAACGGGGTGCCTCAATTTCAGGGACAGGGACGAGATACATTTCGGGGATCTGAGGGAGGTCGTTACGCACGCGCTTACGATGGAGAAGGAGTGACCGTGATTGATTTAATAAAAAGCGGGGTTCCCGATTAGGACTTCGGCAACGACAAAGTTGTCGAGGTAAACCCCTACCTACCCTCCCCCCACGCTCTTGGAATTAGGTAGGGGAATAACAAGAATCTGCGAGACGATGCTCAGGATAGAAATATGGTCGAAGGATAAGATAGAATGGTCGCTCGAAGGGCAAGGCGACTGGCTCCAGTATCAGCAGGCGGTGATAAAGCTGCGTTCCCTCTTCCCGGACGCGGAGGAGGTCGAGCTCGTCCTCGGCGGGAATAACGTGAGGACGGTCCCGCTTAAAGACGCAATCGAGGAGATAAAATCACTAGGCGGCGCTCAAAACCTGATGCTTTGCGACAAAAAATATGAGAGAATGATGATGTTCGTCTATTGCAGATGAGAGTAATGCTATGAGGAACCTGAAATACGGGCTGATATTCGCGGTGCTGCTAATATTCCCCGCGGCCCTGTGCCCCGCCGCCGGGGAGAATGAAGGCAAAAAGAAATCCCCGGCGAATGAGACGTACGAGAGCGGGCACGGGTTCTCGATCGATTACCCCAAGGGCTGGGGGCTCGTGACGTACATGGAGGAATACAAGACGCTCAAGGAAGCGGAGAAGGACGCCGGGAACTACTTCTCCATACAGAGTTTTAAGGACGACGACCCGCGAATCAGGAGCTATCACTACTTCCCGGCCGACACGCTCAAGATAGAGGCGTGGGTCTATCCCGATTACGGCGGGACTCTCGCGGAGCTAATCACGCAGACGAAGGACATAACGAAGATCGACGATTTCACTATCGGCGGGAAGAAGGCGAAGAAGGTGTGGCAGAAGGTAGGGGAAGGGGTGGACGAGGGGGACGAGATCTACTCGATCTATTTCGTGGACGCGGGCAAGAGGGCGATATTCACGTGCTATCCGGTGTACTCGAGCCTCACAGCCAAATTCGAGGAGATAGTCGGGAGCTTCAGGTTCGCCAAGGACGCCGGTAAGAAGAAATAGTTCACTCGCGGAGAGGACAGACGCCGCGGCAATCCCTGAATCCGGATATCTGAATCTAAGCTTGTACTTCCTGGCCGCTTTCTCGCAGGGACCTCTTTAATACAGCTATAACAACCGAAGTCTCATAAAGCTCTTCACACCCAAAAATGAGCGAGAGAAAAAGTAAACTCTCAATATGCCCTAGCCAACCGGCACCGATACCGACCAAGCTCAAACCGGCGAGCCCCGTGCGCAGGTGACGCACCAAGACAAGCGCTCTCATTGGGTCCGCCGACTCTTTAAGCACTTTCTTCACCCCCCGGTATAAACTCCAGGAAACTATGACAGCGCCAAATATCAGGATGATTGAGGGAAGATAGATATTCCAAGAACTCTCGATCATTGTTTCCTCCTCCGTCATCATGGGGCGACAAACGATCCCTTAACATCTATTTAGATGATGATCTTGAGGCCTTTGATTCAAGTAAAGGGAACTCCGGCGGTATCCGGACGAGCGCATCTTGGAACTGCACCTGGGATCTTGGAAAACGAATCAGTCCTGTCGATTGAACAATTCCGACAACGGATTGCCCATCGCGCCGTTCGGGTAAGGGATTTTGAGAAGCGCCGAGACCGTGGGCGCGATGTCGGTGATGTATACGGGCCTCATGGATTCGCCCTTTTTGATATTCTGCCCGTAGAATATGAGCGGGACGTGCGTGTCGTAGTCGTAAGGCGCCCCGTGAGTCGTCCCTTTTTTCCCGAACTTCGCCTTGTACTCGATCCACCCGGGCTCCATAATCACGATGACATCGCCTGACCTCTTCCAGTTGTAACCGTTCTCGACGAGCTGTCTGGTCCCGGTCGTAAAATCAGCGGAGTCAAGCTCGGAAGCCGTCACCACGTCGGCGACGCCGTCGAGGGTCATGAGATACGAAGCCGCTTCCTTCTCCACGGCTTCGAGTGAGAGCCTGAGCTTGCTCGTTATCAGGTCGAGGTCGAGGTAAACTTGCTGGTTGCTGTAGGCGAGCGCGAATTTACTGCCCTCCCTTCCGAAAACCTTCCCCAGATGCCCGTTCAGTCCGGCAAGCACCTGATCGTCTTCCATGAAATATCCCGAGGGGATTCCGACATCCTGCAAATAAAGCGGTACGTCCACTACCCCGTGGTCGGCAGTGAGGAATACGAGGTAGTTGTCTTCGCCGACTTCGCTGTCGAGCGCCTCAAGCAGGTCCGCGATGTCGAGGTCGATCCTGATGTAGGCGTCCTCTACCTCGACAGACCTCGGGCCGTAGTAATGCCCGATTACGTCGGTCGACGAAAAGCTGACCGCGAGAAAATCCGTTACGCCGTCCTTCCCGAGCCCTTCACCCCTGAGGGCGGCCAGGGCGAAGTCCTTCGTTATCGAGTTCCCGAAAGGGGTAACCTTTATGAGCCTCCCGTATTGCCCCTTCGTCTCTTCCTTGTTCTCCTCCACGATGTCCTTTAACACGTAAGGGAAGACGGGCTTCCTGTACTCCCCGGTCTCTTCGTCTCTGCCTTTGATCGATTTCTCGTAGACGTTGTCGTCGGGAAGGCTCTCCGTGTATGCAGATATGTCCCTGAGTGTGTTCCACACGCCGTCATTGCCGGGCATGTTCACGTATTTCTCGGCGGAATATTTCGCGTTGAAGTCTTCCACCCAGGCGGGCAGCGCGGGCTTCGCTCCTTCAGGCAGTTGCATATTGCGGTAATAATAAGTGCTCGTGACCCACACGCCGCTCTCGTCGTCGAGCCAGTATGCGGCGTTCCCGAGATGCCCGGCCGGCATGATAGCCGCCCTGTCCTTGAGCGCTATGCCGATCACCTTCGAATTCATTCCCGTCGCCAGTCTTAATTCGTCCGTAACCGTCGTGGATAGCATGTTCCCTGGCGACAGCCGGTCCGCTTTATCGTCCGACTCTCTGCCGACCAGGCTTGCAGAGCCGTCGTATGCGCAGTAGACCTCGTCGTTATCGGGCGCCCTGACGAACCAGTCGTTGCCGATTATTCCGTGCACCGAAGGAGTCGTGCCCGTGTATATGGACGCGTGGCCGGGGCATGTGGTAGTCGGCACGTAATTGAATTTTGCGTTCCCGTAGCTGAACCCCCCGCCGAGGAGCCTTTTGAAGCCGTCCTCGCCGTATTTGCCACTGAACCTGTCGAGAAAATCGTACCCCATCTGGTCGACCACTATGCCGACAACTAGCCGCGGCGGGGCGTCCTCCCCTTCTTCGGCCGCGGGCGCGGGGGCCACGGCCGGTCCCAATGTCGGATGCGGAGCGCTCTCTTCAGGCGCTTCATTCGCATTCAGCCGCTCCGGCTGCTTGCACGAAATGAAGACGATTATGGCGAGAAAAAATGCGAAGGCAGAGAGAATTCGGGGTTTCGTTATATGTTTCATTTCGACATTCCTGATGAATCAGCTTTTATTAATTTTACTCTATCTATGTTAAATAAGTATGAAGCCTAAGCCGGGTGCATATATATATTGCAATTGAATTCTCGGGACCTGTGTAAATAGTCTTTCGCAAAAACTTATTTAGCGCTATAATTCCGGATAATACCCAAATAAGGAGGATTCTATGAAAAAAGCAAAACTGGTATTCGCATTCGTTCTCGCGCTCGCGACGGGATGCGTCTCGCAGAGCACGTACGATCAGCAGGTTGCCGAGACCCAGCAGCTCGCATACCTCAACTCGGTTTATCAGCAGTTGAATACCGTGCTCGCGGCGCAGGTCGCGGCGGACCAGGTACAGATACAGCAGCTCCAGGACCAGCTCCAGGTTACGCTCGTGAACGAGATACTGTTCCAGGAGGGCGGGTGGGAGCTTCACTCACAGGGACGCCAGACGCTCGACCAGATCGTGCCCGTGCTTCAACAGGCTCAGGGCAAATATATAGTCATCCAGGGCTTCACGGACAACCTCGGGATACTGGAGCCGCTTGCGGGCCGCTTCCCGACCAATTGGGATCTCGCAGCCGGACGCGCGATTTCCGTCGTCCGCTACCTCGCCGAGCAGGGGATAGACCCGAACTATCTGGCCGCCGTGTCGTTCGGGCAGTACCACCCGGTTGCCGACAACAGCACGCCCGAAGGACGCGCGCAGAACAGGCGCATCGAGATCGATATACAGGACCAGATGCCGTAAGGGGGCAGAAGAGATTCCGACGCTTCCGTGGTGTCTTGCTATATAAAATAATTTGAGGAAAACCCACACACGAGCCCTCCCCCTTAGATAAGGGGGAGGGAAATAAAAGAACTGGATTCCCGATCAGGGCCGGGAATGACAAAATTGACTGAACCGGCAATCTACCGACCATCCGGCCGTCGTCTGTAATACCTATATCATTCACTGGAAAAATTAAATGAGTCGTTTATATTTTATCCCTTGACTGGGGCTGCCAGGCGCGCCCGGCCGGGCGGAAAATACACAATTTAAGGCGGAACAGGAAATTGTCGGGAAAGAAGCTCCTCGCGCTCGTTCTCTCGTTCGAGGTAATAATTCTGGGGTTGTATGCGTTCCGCTACGTGAGCGGTACTCACACGGATTACTGCCCCCTGTCCCACAAACTGAGCGACACGGCTGACTGTATCGTGCTCCATGTCTCCCACGGGAGGGTGCTCGTACGCCACAGGGACAGCTTTACGAAAGACGCCTACTTCGAGATAATCGGGAACGGCCGCTCGGAGAGATTCGATATTCCTGATTACAGCCTGAAGTCAGGCGCTGAGAAGAAGTTCCGCGTCAGGCTCATAGACGGCGATGCCGGCGCAGTCACGATCAACGGCGCGCGCTTCGACCTCCTCCCGCTCGTGAACGGGAGCAGGTGACCTGGATAAACCCTAATCAATAATGACGTCGAAGTACTGGGACGGAGTGGAGTTGGCGCAGAAATCGCATACGGCCTGTTCAACCCTCACGCCCGGTATGTCGATGAAAAGGGATAGCCTGTCTATCTGGAAATTATAGTTAATATAAAGATAGAATTGCTATTTCCCGGACGACCGTCAGATTCCGGGCGAAGGCTCGGTTTTGCTGTTAGAATTGAAACGGAGACAGGGCGCTCCCACGGAAGCGGGCATGATAAAAAGAAACATTACGATTTCAGCTATATTGCTTTTACTGATACTCCAGTCTTCAGGATGCGGGGATTCCGCGAATACCGGAGAAGAATTAAGCGGGACATGGGGAAGGCACGTCATGAGCGAGTCGGGCTCTTACGAGGGGTTTCTCACTTTCGGCACGGACGGCTCGTTCGCTTTCACGTTCGAGGGCGAGGTAAAGGGGCATGAATGGTCGGCGGGTAAATACAGGCTCTCGGGGCGGGACATTACGTTTGAGGACAGCTCTTGCGGGGGGAAGGGCAGATACAGGTTCCTCGTAAAGTCGGGGGCCCTCTCGTTTATCCCTCTGGGCGACGGCTGCGGTAAGAGAAAGTCTGTGCTCGCGGGGGAGTGGAAGAGGCACGGAGTCTCTACGCCGGATACCGATTGATTTACCCTGCACAAAAGCGGCCCTGCATTTTTAATCCCGAGCACCCTTTCAAATCGTAGATATTCCTGAACCATAAAAATTTGTGCAACTATTCTACATAATGAGATATTATATTTCGTATGAAATTTTTATATATAAGTAATCACATGTTCTGATAGAATAATTTAATGAGATTTAAAGGCAAGAGCGTAATAGTCACAGGAGGCGGCACCGGGATAGGAAAGGAAACGGCGCTTCTGTTCGCGAAAGAAGGGGCGCGGGTCCTCATAACGGGCAGGAGAAGGGATAAGCTCGGCGAAGTGAAAGCGGAGGCAGCGGGACTGGGACTCGAGATCGAGTTCACTGCATCCGACGTGTCGAGAGAAGAGGACTGCAGGGCGGCGGTCAATTACGCCCTCGGGAAGCACGGAAAGGTGGACGTGCTGTTCAACAACGCGGGCGTGCTGCATCCGGGCGTGACGCACGAGACGCCCGCCGATGTGTGGGACAGGACCTTCGACATCAACGTGAGGGGCACATGGCTCATGAGCAAATTCGTGATACCGCACATGATAGAGCGGAGAGAAGGAAGGATAGTGAACAACGCATCTATCGTAGGGATGAAAGGCTTCCGAGCGCTGGCGGCGTACACGGCGTCCAAGGGGGCGGTGGTGCAGCTCACGAAGAGCATGGCTCTGGAATACGCGGACAAGGGGATAACGGTGAACGCGGTCTGCCCCGGCACAACTATGACTCCGCTCGTTACGGAAGGTTATCTCAAGAGGGTCAGCGAAGAGGAAGGGATGAGGTTCATGAACTCGCTCCACCCGATGGGGCGTCTCGCGGCGGCCTCAGAGATCGCTCATGCGGTGCTTTTCCTCGCGGGCGAGCGAGCGGGGTTCATAACAGGGAGCATGCTCACGGTCGACGGCGGATGGTGCGCGAAATAATAAACGAGACTGAAAGAGGAGTAGAGAGAGAAGGAGCGTTAAAATGAAGATCGACGAGTTTGTCTATAAGCTATGCACGGAAGGGAAGAATTTCGCGTCACTCGCAACGCTTATGCCAGACGGTTCGCCTCAGGTGAGCGTCACATGGGTGGACTC
>CADEFK010000063.1:9436-13035 GCA_902826595.1 uncultured bacterium
TTCAAGCTCACGTGAGCGCCCGCGTTCGTTTAACGCGAGATATCATTTACGGCCGGGGGCGCAGTCTCCCACGTCCGTCACTCCGTAATCCGGGTCAATAATCAATAACCGGGCTGCATCCAATTTTCGCCCGCCGCATCTAACCGTTTATAACAAAAAATACTCAAGGAGTGAAACCCCATGCAGCTAGCAAATAAAACAGCTCTCATCACCGGAGGCGGTACGGGCATAGGAAAGGAGACCGCATTTCTCTTCGCGCGCGAAGGCGCGAACGTAATCATCACCGGCAGGAGAGAAGCGAAGTTAAAAGAGGTCGCTGAAGAGGCCAAAAGGGAAGGACTTACAATAGACTATCTCGTCTCGGACGTATCGAACGAGGAGTCCTGCAAGAGGGCGGTGGGTTACGCGGTCGGGAAGTACGGAAGGATCGACATACTATTCAACAACGCGGGCGTTCTTTTTGCGGGAACGACTCACGAGACGGACGCCAAAACGTGGGAAACAATCTTCGATACGAACGTCAAGGGGACGTTCTTCATGTCCAAATACGCCATACAGAATATGCTCGAAAACGGGGGCGGCTCGATCGTGAACAATTCCTCGGTGGGGGGACTGAACGGCTTTCCCGGGCTCGCCGCATACACTGCGTCCAAGGGCGCGGTGACACTTCTGACAAAGACCATGGCGATAGAATACGCGGACAAGGGAATAAAGGTGAACGCCATATGCCCCGGAACGATCGAGACGCCTATGGTAGTCGACGAATTCCTGGGCAAAGTCGAGGACAGGACGGCGGCTGAGCAGTTTCTTTTATCCCTCCACCCCATAGGCAGGTTCGGCAAGCCCCGGGAGGTTGCGCATACGGTGCTCTTCCTATGCGACGACAACGTGGGCTTTATGACCGGGAACATGATCTCGATAGACGGCGGCTGGAACGCGAGATAGGTTGACCCATACCCCGCACGAGAAAGAACGAGAAGGGGGTCATATTCAGGATAAGCCTGAGAAAGTATTCGAGCTCCTATAGTCAAACAAATTATTTGTGAGCGAAGATATCATCCCTTCCGACCCCCACAGACAACAGTTATACAGGCTTCCAGCTAATCCTTCACACATATCTTAAATTTATCGCCCCCATTGACTTAGAGCGCACTCTAACTTGTATACTTTCAATTGTAGTGGAAAACCCGGAGGCAGCAAATGGACAAACCGTTAAAAATAAGCCGTGCCTCGCAGCTGACAGGCTTAAGCAAGCATACTCTCAGGTACTATGAGAAAATTGGACTGATAGAGTCCATAAAACGTGCAGGAGACGGCCACCGTTATTATACGGAAAACGACATATCATGGATCGAGTTCCTGAACAGGCTTCGAATTACCGGGATGCAAATAAGCCGGATGAAGACTTTTGCGCATCTCAGGCGTAAAGGAAACCATACGGCCGGAAAGCGGAGGATGATGCTGGAAGACTTCAAAGCCGACTTAAACGAAAGGCTAAGCGATCTCAATAAGCATCTGAAGGCTATAGAGCAGAAGATCGGACACTATAAAGAACTAGAAAGAATACATGCAAAAAGGAATAAGTCATGAACGAGCGTATTCGGATTACAGGTTTAAATTCAACAATTGCGCCCGGGGAGGTATGCAATGAATTCAAATAAAAATATTCGCAGCGAAAGATATGAGAGAGGGCTGGTGAATCTGAAGAAAGTGGATGCCGAGTCCGGTGAAAAGGTAGTTGAAATTCTCGGTAAGATATCCGAAGACTTCGCAACATACCTGATAGAGTACCCTTTCGGAGACATATATAACCGCCCGGGGCTCGACTTAAGATCGAGGGAGATAGCAACGATCGCTGCACTCACAGCCTTGGGAAATGCAAGACCGCAGTTAAAGGTGCACATCAGCGCTGCTCTCAATGTGGGATTAACGAGAGAGGAAATAAAAGAGATAATTATTCAAATGTCGGTATATTCGGGCTTCCCTTCGGCTATAAACGGACTCACCGCAGCCGAGGAGGTTTTTAATGAATGAGCCAGGAATAAGGGGTAATATCGAATTGGGACACGAAGAACCGGGTGTGTATTTATCTATCTTCCTTAACCCCGAGACAGCTTCCCTTTGATTCCGTCTTTCAACGATCCCAGAAACCGGCCTGTACGCCTTACGAACTCGAACACGGAATACATGACCAGGTGCCATGCGCTCTCCATGCCGAAAACGTGCTGGAGGAATTTCGGGAACCCGAAAATCCTGGCAAATAAATTCTTGCCGCTGTTCTCGCTCGAATAAGAGCGCCACAGGAATCTAAGCTCGACGAGCCCATCGAGCACGCCCGGGGGCCTCGTCCTGACGCGATACTCGAAGTAGCCTGCTTTCGATACGGGGACGGATTCGAGCTTTCGAAGGACCGCATCCGGCAGGGGCTGATCCAGATACATGCTCAGATACCCGAGCGCTTCCCTGACAGGGAGGACCTTTCCGTGCCGGCGCGAAGCATCGATCAGCCTCTCCCAGTCAAGCCCCTCCCCTTCCCTCCGCACTATCGCCGCGGCGTCAGCCACCCACCTTATGGGCGGGACTGTGTTCCACGCAACCCCGTGCGAGCACACCTGGAGAAGCTGGTCTGCGGGGTCGAGCGCGAGCGCTTCCACGCCGTCCACGCTTATGCCCCGGGCCCCTTCCCAGAAAAGGGCGTCCGAGTCCGCGCGGTTGTAGCCGTGGAGGAGGTGCCAGTGAAGGTCTATCGTGAACTGCTCGGGGTTCGTGAAGTCCTGACCGTGCCTGACCGAGAAATATTCGTCCGTATAATCCCGGACGCTCCTCTCGGCCGGGGTCCATCCGAGCTTAGAGAGCAGCTCCATATCGGAAAAGCCCTTGAGCGGGGTCAGGGACGAGCGCCATCCGAGGCCGGTGATTATGTCTATCGCCTCCCGCACCCTGTCCGTGGGGACGAGCATGTCCGCATCCATCATGGGGCGGAGGCCGGGGTCACCGTAATAGAGGAGCGCGAGCGCCGAGCCCTTGAGCAGTATCGCGGGCATGCCCTGCCTGCCTAACTCCGAGAGGAGCGCCGACAGCCTGCCGTAGAGCGTCCTGTTGTTGGACGCGGTCTTCGCATAGACCCACCCGAAGATGTTCATGAGCGGGTCTTCGATACCAAGGGATTTAAGGTTTACGTAGAGCAGTGGGAAGAGCCTGTATGAGCCGGGGTCGATGGTGTCGATGTCGGCCGAGGCTTTCCATTCGAGGAAGGCGTCCGTGGCTTCGTTACCAGCCGAGAGGCTGGCCCTCAGCAGCAACTCCTGCGCGGGCGTAGGCCAGCATCCTCCGTAGTCTTTCCCTTCTACCATGTGAGAATTACACCGCAAACGTCAGTTTAATATTACAGGTGAGTATTATCTATAAAACGGGCGGATGAAACAAGCGGGTAAAATCATACCGCTGTCATTCGGGGTAGATAAACGGGGAGCGCGCGCGATAATATCCGCGACATACGGATTACGCCGAAACCGGGGTAATACGGTGATACGTTAAAATTAGTCCGGAGAATCGTTGCTCGCGGCGTTAGCTGTCGTTGCTCTCGGCGTTCGCCGTCG
>CADEFK010000064.1 GCA_902826595.1 uncultured bacterium
CATAATTTAGGTGTAAAAGACCCGCCGGATCCGCTTTGATTCAATTATCAGCTTCCTTGTCCCAGTCCTCGTTGAATTCTATATTCTCGACCACCTTATGGGCTTTTTCTCCCAATTCGGGGTCTCTTTTCTCATCTACGGAAACATGAAGAAACATTACTTCATAATAGAAGGCGTTCCTGTCCTTCTCGAAATTGTCATACGGACCCTCGAACACGTAAAATTCGACCACTTCATAGAAATATTTATCGCTCGGCCTGAGCTCTTTATCACGGAACGTCGTCGTAGGGCCGCCCGCCTTGAACTGGAGCCGTTTGGATGATATGAAATTATAGCTGGCCTCGGCACAGATGCCTTCGATGCCACTACACGTAACCGTTTCATAATTTACGACCTTAACCCCGAGCTCCTTATTCTTTATTAACTCCCTGTCATGATAATTCTTTACCCAGTTCTGTAGATATTCGTTGTCTAGCTTGTCGCTCCATTTCCTCAAGCCGGTCGTGATGTAAATAAAGTACAAATCCTCATCGTCGCCGCTCGCGAGCCTGAGCCGGTCCTCGCACGGATCGGGGCCGTAAAGCACCTCGGTCCAGTGCTTGTCCACGTACCACTCCCCTTCCGCGGGCGGGAGCATCGATATACAGCCGCTCAGTATCCTCTCCGAGGGGTTCTCTATAGAGACATATTTCGTGGACGTACAGCCGAGGAGGAAAACAACGGGAGCAACAAGCGATATTACAGTGTATGCGGCTCTGATGGTCATGTCATAGCTTCCGAAAAAGCCTTATCGGCCTCGACCGCGGAAGCCAATCCGTTAAATATGATACTATGCGCCACTTCCCCAATATAAAGCAAACCGCTTTCGGTTGTCAAGGGAATCATGGGCGGTGGAAATCCGATGCATTTTGGGCTTATGAACAGGTCCTCAAGGCGAAAGTGGTCGGGGTGAGAGGGATCGAACCTCCGACCTCGGCGTCCCAAGCGCCGCGCGCTACCAGACTGCGCTACACCCCGACAGAGGAAAAATGATTATACCCATGCCGGTGAAAACAACAAGACAGAGCCCGCGCGCGTCCGCGAAGTCTCGAAGTCACTGCCGATTCGGTGTAAACGCCCCGCCGTCGGAGCGGATATTACCCCAGATACTTGTCGTAGACTTCCTTCGCCCAGAATATCTCCGTCCCCGAGGACAGCAAAGCCGTCTCCATGATCGTCTCGCTTATCTCCTGCTTGGTAATCCCGAGCGCGAGCGCCTTCTTTATCCTCGATTCAGTGCAATGAGGACACCTTCCGTGCACCGCCACGGACACGGCTATCAGGGCCTTTGTCTTCTTGTCGAGCACGGTCTCGCCTTCGACCGCATTATAGAAACTCCACCACCCTTCGGCCATCTTTGGAGCGTGCTTCTCGAACCACCTCTTGTCATCGTCAGCCATTTCTCGAATCCCCCTATGCAGTTTTGATTGTGATTTAGTACCGTCCCGGGCATGCGTGACGTTAACTTTATTTCATATTTTTCATATACTGTATATATCTCTCCCTGCCGGAGCCGACCTTGTAGTGCGAGTAACCGATTGGATTTTTCTCATAATATTTTTGATGGTACTCCTCGGCGGGGTAGAATTCCATGGCGGGCCTTACTTCCGTCACGATAGGGGCCTTATACCTCCCCGACTCCCCGAGCTTCCTTTTCGACTCCTCGGCCGTCTCCCTCTGCCCTTCGTTATGGTAGAAAATTGCGGTCTTATAGTGCCTGCCCCTGTCGACGAACTGCCCGCCGTCGTCCGTAGGGTCGACGTTCAGCCAGAACACGTCGAGGAGACTCTCGTACGAGACCCGCTCCGGGTCGTACACGACCTCTATCGATTCCAGGTGTTCCGTCATGCCGTAGCAAACCTCGTGGTAATTAGGGTTCTTCTCTTTTCCGCCCGTATATCCGACGGTAGTGGATATAACACCCTCAAAATTGTCGAACGGCGGCTGCATGCACCAGAAGCAGCCCCCCGAAAAGGTGGCCTTCTCATATTTCTTATCGGTCATTTCCATAGTGTTCGTCTCCGTGAGAACCTGACTGCATATAGACAACTAGTATACGCCCTACCCGGCGGGTAAAAAAGCCGTGCCCGGCGTTTACTTTATACGCAGTGACAGTAGGAAGGGATTCAGGATACTTTCGATATCGGGAATAAATAATGGCCGGGTCAGGAGACGTCCGGGCTTACATGGGGCTTTCCTGCTTATTGAGCTCTTTCATCAGCAGATAAACAAACCGGGCAGGTTCTTCACGGTCCCCTTATCCCGCCCCCGACCTGTCCTCGTACTCGGGACGCTCGGGCTTTTTAGGAGGATTCTTTTTCAGCAGGTCCGTGATTACCTCTATAGCCTTGTCGAGCTGTGGGTCAGCCGAACCCTTGATATTAGGCGGCAGGTCCTCGACCTTGTAATCAGGGTCGACTCCGTAACCCTCGATCTCCCACTTCCCGTGCGAGTTCCAGAAGGCATACCCCGGCGCCGTTATGTACCCGCCGTCTATGAGACCCGGGTTCCCGCTTATGCCTATCAGCCCGCCGAGCGTCCTCGACCCCACGAGCGGACCGAGCCCGGCCTTTCTGAAGTAATAGGGGAAGGCGTCCCCTCCCGAGCCCGACCATCCGTTTATCATCATCACCTTGGGCCCGTTAGCCGATATCGTCGGGGTCTTCAAATCCTTAAAGTCGCGTACCGCCCAGTAATTGAGAAGAGGCCTGTTGAGAAGCTCGATGAAGCGGTCGGGCACCTGCCCCCCTCCGTTGAACCGCTCGTCTATAATCATTCCTTCCTTCTCCGTCTGAGGGGTGAACTGGCGGACGAGCTCGTTCTGGCCGAAATAACCGGTGTCCGGGACGTAGACATATCCCACCTTCCCCCCCGTGGCGTTATCGACCTTCTTCTTATTCTCCGCGATCCGGTCGAGGTACCGGAGCTTCTGCTCCTCGGTCTTCGATATGACCCTTACGGTTATCTCCCTCGCGTTCTTCATATCCGGGGCGGAGTTAACAGTAAGTGTCACGGGGCCCCCGTCAAGTCCCTGAAAGGCCTCCCAGGGATCCTTCTCGGGATCGAGGGCTTTGCCGTTCACGGCGAGAATATAGTCCCCTTCCCCGGCCTTAACTCCCGGCTCCGCGAGAGGGGAATATATATCGGCGTTGAATTCCCCGCCGCTGTAAATCTTCTTTATACGGTACGCCTTATTCTTTTTGTCGAGCTCGAAATCTACGCCCAGGAGACCGACCGGCACAGTCTCGGCCTCCTCCATGTCGCCGCCGCCCACGTAGGTATGAGAGGAGTTTAGCTCGCCTACCATTTCGCTTATCACGTAATTCAGGTCTTCCCTGTCTACGACGAACGGCAGGAGACTCCTGTACCTTTCCTTTACCGCCTGCCAGTCAACCCCGTGCATACCGGGGTCGTAGAAAAAGTCCCTCTCTATCCGCCAGGCGTCGTTGAATATCTGAGCCCATTCCTTCCTCGGGTCGATAAAGGCCTTCATTCCATCCGTATTTATCCTCCCGTCACCGGGATTTTTCCCCTCCGAGACGTCGATTATGCCGTAGGTATCGCCCGACCTGTAGAGCGCTTTCGCGCCGTTCGATGAGAGGGCGTAATCGTTTATACGGGGCATCACGGTCTTTTCCTTCCTGTCCCCCAGGTCAAAGAACTGGAGTGTGCCGTTAGGCGGGTCCTGCGCGCTGCCCGCAGGAGGGAACCTCAGGTAGACGATCCTGCCCTTCGAGGCATTGAGGGGTCCGAAGTTCCCCGCGTCGACGGGTATCCTGACCGCCCTCCCTTCTATGCCGTCGAAGTCGATGAGGACCCCGCCGTCCTTGCCCGCGTCCTCCTTTTGCTTGTCCTTAGCCGGGGAGTATTCCTCGTCGCTCCGGGGGGCGAGAGGGGACGCCGCGTCTTTTCTCAGGGTCACGGCATAGACCTGGGTCGAATTCGGATATATCCACGTATCGTCCATGTCGCCGTAAACGGGTGAGAAGCCGCGGTCGGAATAGAAATAGAGGTATTTCCCATCGGGGTCGAACACAGGACTGTTGTCGTTATAAAAATCGGTCGTCACCCTGCGTGTGACGCCCGACTTCGTATCGTATATAAATATGGATTTCAGATTGTTCGGCGTGTTCTTCGAGTATGCGAGCCACCTGCTGTCGGGCGACCACGAATATGTGCCGATGTTCTCGAATTCGTCCTTATCCACTTCCTTGGGAAGTTTCTCGCTCGTATCCGCGATAAAAAGCCTTCCGGTCTTGTCGCTGAACGCGAGCTTCCTGCTGTCAGGGGACCAGACAGGGTGATAGCGGTAGACCTTTCCGTCCTTCGTTATCCTCTCCTCCTGCCCTTCGCCGTTACTGAGTCTCATGTAAAGCTCGTACTCGCCCGACCTGTCGGAGAGATAAGCGACGTACTTACCGTCGGGAGACCACGCTGGGAAACGCTCCGCTATGCCGGATGTATTCGTAAGGTTGCGGACACTCCCCTCCCCTGCGGGAACTGTCAGCACCTCGCCGCGGGCCTCGAAAAGGGCCCTCCTCCCGTTGGGGGAAATAGATATATCCGAGATATTCCCCGAGAGGTCCTTTTGCCGCGGGCGCACCTCGGGCAGGTCGTAGGGGACCTCGACCGAAACCTCGCTCACAGTCTCGTCCGAGAGGCTTAACAGGTATAGCCTGCCGCCGTTCTCGAAGACTATGTCTTCCGGACCGAGGCTCGGCCACTTCACGTCGAATTCGGTAAAATCAGTGACCTGTCTCGTCTCCTTCGTCCCGGTTTCGTAAACCCACAGGTTCAGCTTCTTCTCCTCTCCTCTATCGGAGAGGAAATAAATCCTGTCCCCGTGCCACATCGGGAGCGTGTCGGTGCCGGGGAAATCGGTCAGCTTATCGAGCGCGCCGGTTGTGATATCGTATATCCATATGTCGCTCGCCATGCCCCCTCTGTATCTTTTCCATACGCCCCTCATGGGAGACATGTATTCGAATGCCAGCTTCTTGCCGTCGGGGCTGAAGCTCCCGAGCTCTCCGTAGGGGAGCGGCAGCGCTTCGGGCATGCCGCCCTTGTCCGAGACCTTGAAGAGCCTGTTGTAGCGCTGTGTCGGGCTCAGCATGTTCGAGCGGAAGAGTATGTGCTCACCGTCCGGGTACCACTCCGCAACGAGGTCGTCGTCCGGGTGGTGGGTGAGCCTCTCGGGAACACCGCCCCCGGCCGGGATTACGTATATATCGGTATTGCCGTCGTAGTTGCCGCTGAATGCTATACCGGTCCCGTCGGGAGAGAATTTGGGGAAGAGCTCCCCGCCCCTGGGAGAGCTGAGTCTGCTTGCGACCCCGCCCGCTTTCGGGACAACCCAGATGTCCCCCGCATAGACGAAGACTATCTTGCCGGCGCTTACGTCGGGAAAGCGCAGCATGAGGGCGTCGGGCGTTCTATCTTTGCCCGCCCCCTCGCCAGCGGGCACAGCCGATGCGGCCATGATCCCTAATAATGAGCACAACAGCAGTGCCGGCAAAATCATTTTCATTTGATAGCCTCGCGGAGAGTCTGGACATGCACTAAGTAGTTTTTGCGCCAATGGACTCCAGCCGATATATAAACATAATCTCAAAATATAAACTCAATATCTTTAAAATATACCTCAGGAAACCGGACGCCCCGGTTCCGAAGCTATAAAGGATACGGGCAGATCCCGGAGTTTGAAAGCATAATTCCCGGAAAATGTATTCTTGGATGAAGGAGGATTCAAATAATGGGGGCGGTAATGTCCATAAAACAGCCTTAGTCTTTCTTGCCTGTATCCGAAAAATCCGATTCGAGGCTGTCCGCCCGCCTCCGCCTCTCGATCGCGAGCTCTATGAGCCTGTTTACGAGCTCGGGAAAGCTCACACCGCTCGCCCCCCATAGGCGCGGGTACATGCTAATCTGTGTGAACCCCGGAATCGTGTTTATCTCGCTCACGAATATTTCGTTAGATCCGTCTTCGAGGAGAAAATCCACCCTTCCCATACCGCTGCAGTCAAGCGCCCTGAACGTCCGCACCGCGTAGTCCCTGAGCCTCCCGGCGGTCTCCTCATCAAGATCGGCCGGGGCGATGAGCCCGGTCCCCTCCTCGAGATATTTTGCCGTGTAGTCGTAGAACTCCCTGTGCGGGACGACCTCTCCCGGGCAGGAAGCCTGCGGGTCGTCGTTCCCGAGCACGCTCACCTCTATCTCCCTCGGCTTTTTCACCGCGCGCTCGACGATGACCCTCTCCGAGAAGCGGCACGAATAATCGACCGCGCCCGGAAGCACGTCCTTCGATTTCACCTTCGTTATGCCCACGCTCGATCCGAGGTTGGCCGACTTGACGAAACAGGGGAGTCCGATCTCGTTAAGTATCCTCGCGCTGATCTGACTCTTCCCCGATTCCCAGTCAGTTTTATAAAAACCCAGATACTCGGGAACGGGGAGTCCCGAGTCTTTAAGCAGGGTCTTCATCATTATCTTGTCCATGCCGACGGAAGAGCCCAGAATCGATGCGCCTACATACGGAATCCCCATAAGCTCGAACATGCCCTGCACCGCACCGTCCTCCCCGTAAGTACCGTGGAGGACAGGGAAAATTACATAGACCTTGTGCTCGTTAACAAGCTCCCGCCCTGAAATTTCGTAGAACGCCGGGTTTGCGGGATTCAGCGAGGGGGAGAGGAACGAGCCGCCCGAGAACTCGAGCCCGCCCTCTTCGAGCCACGAAGACACGGACGCCCTCCGCCATATACCGCTCTTTTCTATAAATATAGGGAATATTTCATATTTTTCGGGATCGATGTTCCTGATTATGGACTTCGCCGAAAGGAGCGAAACCTCGTGCTCGACAGACCTGCCGCCGAATACCACTCCGACTATCAGTTTAGGCGAAATTATCGATGCTCCTCATGATATTATGATACAAAAATCACTAACGGGTTACCCAAACACCCGGGCAATGTCAAGACGGTATTCCCTAAACTTGCAAATAAAAGGCCTTAATGTAAAATCCACTCACGGCATTATAAGGCAATAAAAATCAAGGAGGTTAGAACTATGCAGAAAGTCGTGATTAGCGAACCGCTAAGAACTGCGATTGGGGCTTTTGGCGGCACATTGAAAGACATAAATCCGGCAAAATTAGGAGCCGCGGTTGTAAAGGAAATACTCGACCGTACAGGGGTGGACCCGAAGGAAATTGACGACTGCATCATGGGGAACATCCTGAGCGCGGGACAGGGAATGAATATATCGAGACAGATCGCGCTTGAGGCGGGACTGCCCGTGGAAACCCCTGCATTCACCATAAACAGGGTGTGCGGGTCAGGCGTCCAGTCGATTGCGCTCGCCGCTCAGGCAATCAAGGCGGGAGACGCCGAGGCTATAATCGCGGGCGGTTCGGAGAACATGAACCTCGCCCCATTCTATTTGCAGAAAGCCCGTTACGGCTATAGGATGGGCATGCCTAAAGATGAGATCGTGGACGGCATGGTGTACGACGGCCTCTGGGACATATTCAATGACTACCACATGGGCGTGACCGCAGAGAACCTGGCGGAATCCTACAATATCACTAAAGACGAACAGGACGCATTCGCATACAAGAGCCAGATGAAGTGCAAGGCCGCCCAGGACGAGGGGAAGTTCAAGGACGAGATCGTCCCGATCATGATCCCCCAGAGGAGAGGCGACCCAGTTGCGTTCGAGAAGGACGAGCACCCGAAAGGAGACACGACCCTTGAAACGCTGAAGGGTCTCCGCGCGGTGTTCAAAGTGGGCGGGACCGTGTCCGCGGGCAACGCGTCCGGCATCAACGACGGCGCCGCGGCCGTTCTGGTCACGTCGGAGAAGAAGGCGAAAGACCTGGGACTCAAGCCCGTGGCGTCTATCTTAGCCTATGCAGTAGGCGGAGTAGACCCATCGATCATGGGCATCGGCCCGGTTCCCGCGATTCAGAAGGCGCTCGACAAGGCCAAGCTCTCGCTCGACGACATAGACCTCTTCGAGTTGAACGAAGCCTTCGCGGCGCAGTCCTTGGCGGTGCTGAGGGACCTCCCGATACCCGAAGAGAAGATCAACGTGAACGGCGGCGCCATAGCGCTCGGCCACCCGATCGGCGCTTCGGGGACGAGGATCCTCGTCACGCTCCTTCACGAGATGGAAAAGAGAAAGAAGGTTAAGCGCGGTCTCGCCGCCCTCTGCATCGGAGGCGGTATGGGTATCGCGATTATAGTTGAAAAGGAAAAGAATTAAACCGAGACAATAAACCTGGGGGAGAGCAAACGCCCTCCCCTTTCCTTCAAGCCATACCGAAGCATGCCACGTATTCCGAACCGGGAACTATTCAGTTTTCATGGTTAAACCCATTTATCCTGTTTGAGATATTAAGGCTGAATTTCCAGAAAATACCCCTGCTCTTTAAAAAGTTTCCTGAACTTCCCGGGCACCTGGACTACCTTCCGCTCGGCGTAATCCATGAACACGATCCCGGTCTTGGCGAGCGCGACCTCCCTCCCCGTCTCCTTCTCGCTCACCCTGTAAACGAGGTCGCAGCCGTATTTGACGAAATCGCATACTGCTATTTCTACGACCATAGTCTCACCGTAGAAGCTCTCCGATTTATAGACGACCGCGGCGTCGGACAACATGATCCCGGGCCCGTCCACATCGAGCTCGGTGAAGCCGAAGTGTCTGAAGAACCTGACCCTCGCCTCGTGGGTGAGGGAAAGTATCGAGTCGTGCCCCAGGTGCCCGCCGTAGTTTATATCGCTTATCCTCAGGTCGATTTCAGTTGAAAAAGCCGCGTCCCCGGGGAATTCCATCTTTATCCTTGCCATGAGAGTGTCCTTTGGATCATAACGTATTTACCATCGGTAAAGATTGCGCGCGGGGATAATCACGGGTCGGCCGCGAAAAATTCATATTCGCTGACTATAAACATTACCGGTTGACATCCTGCCGAATCATTTGCTAGATTTGTATTATACTCAACGAAGCTGCACGGGGGTAGAAAACGCGATGACCACTGGCAAAATCAACCCGGCTTCAATCAAATCGTTTTTCAGCAGCCTCGTTAACATGAGCTTCCTCGACCTTGGAAAAGAAAAAGACAGGGACGCCGCCGCCTATTTGATAGAAATGCTGACCGAATTCGCCCGGACCGAGAGCCTCTATAAACTGCACGACTCCGAAGGCAAAAAGATTCAAACCATAGTTGAAATGATCCTCGAGAGCAAGAACGCACGGGCCGACAACGCCGGGTATGAGAGGGAGGTGAGGAAATACGTGGGGGATTTCGCACTATTCATGAGCGGCATATTCAGGGACTACGTGAACCGGGGGTCTTATCTGCGTTATTATATGAACGAGGGGATGAAGTCCTATTTCTTCGTATCACGGCTCGACCTCGAGAGGGGCGAAGGGAATCCCATTATGTTCAGCAAGCTCTCGAGGGAATTCGAATTCTACTCGGGCGCGCTCGATTACATGAGGAGGGTCTATTTCGGCCCTGAGAGCCAGGGAGACCTCTTTAAGAGCTTCACCGCCCGGCTTTCCGGAAGTAAGCACTGAACCAGTCCCGATATTCATACCTTTCGCGGCCGTCCGCAAATCAGCGGGAATTCATCATTTGAAATACGGGATTATTTCCACGGACAATGTTTTCATCGACATTTCCCTGTCGGCGCTGAAGTCCCTCAGTATGAAGTGCTCGACCCCCGCGTCGGCGTATTCTTCGAGCCTAGCTATCACGTCCTTCTTCGAGCCAGCGGCGACGAAATCAAATACGATCTCTCGGGAATAATACTTATCCCCCATCTCCCTGAACTTCCTCAGCATATCCGCGTCATTCGGCATGATTTTCGTGTATTCGAGCCCTTTGTATTCGTCGTCAATCTTAATATCGTATCCGGCCTGTACTAAGAGCTCGGGCCATATCAGCGCATGCTTGATCGGCTCGAGCGGTTTGTAAGCCTCGTCCTTGCTCCCCGCAATGGAAGTGAATATATAGAGCGTCTTCTCGGGCCCCGCCGAGCCGTCTTCCCTGTCCCGCGCCCCTTCCGCAACTGCGGTGGCTTTGTCCGCGAAGAGCCTGGGCGGCATGGCGTTCGTCACCCATCCGTCCCCGCACCTGCCTGCCAGCCCGAGCGCCCTCGGGCCCGTGGCGGCCACGTAAATTGGGACCCGCTTATCGTTGACCGGCTCTATCCTGAGCTCCGCGTCCTTGAGCTTGTATATCTGACCATCGAAATTCACGGGCGCCCCGCTCCAGAGCGCGCGCATAATCTTGATCGATTCCTCGACGCGCGTGAGCGGCTTGTCCCATGCTATCCCGTAGGGATCGAGGTTCATCTTTTCCCCGTACCCGACGCAGACGAAAATCCTTCCGTTCGAAATCCTGTCCACTGTCGCGAGGCGGTGAGCGATTACCGCGGGGTGCATCCTGTGGGCGTCGCCGACCGTGCCCATGTGAATCCTCTCGGTTCTCATCGCCGCCGCGGTGACGACAGACCAGACCTCAGGGGTTATTCTATTGGCCATGAATACTATATGGTCCGGGAACCAGAGTGTGTCGAACCCGGCGTCCTCTGCGGTTTTCGCGAACCTGATCAGCCCCTCGACCGACTCTCCGGGGACGGGCGCCGTTATGCCGAACCTGATATTTTTAGCCACTTTCGGGGACCCCCTTTTCACCGCATAAAGCTCAGAAATTATACACAAAATTATTTTAAACTGTTATCTTGATTTTTGTATAACCAATAGTTATTATTTCCTACCCTAATACACCACAACATCGAATTCCCTTCATAATACGAGCGGGAAAGAGGCGGAGGTAGAAAAATAATGGACAGACTTGAGAAGGACGAGAAGGAGCATGCAAGCAAGCATGTCGACATTGAATCGAAGCGTTTTTTCTTCGACGTGAAAGAAAATCACAAAGGCAAATATCTCAGAATAACGGAGCTCAGCGGCGGGAGGTCCTGCATTGTAATCCCGCTCGGCGGAATCAATCTCTTCAAGGAAAGGCTGGGAGAGGTCATACAGGAAGCCGAGAAGCTCATCGATACAAACGGGAGCAGCAGCACCTTCGGTTAGTAGTTCCCGCAGGAGAATTTGCCCTTATCCGCGCACAATCGCATTTAACGTTACCGGCCTCTTGAGCGGAATGGATCTTACTGTGCCTCCAGGCATGCACGGTACCGGACATTGCACGAAGTCCGCGTTTCTGACCTGAGTTCTAGCCGCCGAATTCGGGGATCGATTCCCCGCTCAGCATATCGTCGTAGGTCTCCCTCTTCCTGACAACGCGGAACTCGCCGCCCTTTACGAGCACTTCCGGCGCGCGGGGACGTGTGTTGTAATTGGAGGACATAGCGAACCCGTATGCACCCGCGCTCATGACCGCAAGCAGGTCCCCGCTCTTTACCCTGGGGAATTTCCTGTCTTTGGCGAGAAAATCGCCCGACTCGCAGATGGGCCCCACGACATCGACCTTTTCAACGGCTTTCGCAGGCCCGCTCACTGTGAGAATCTCGTGGTACGACTCGTAGAACGCCGGACGAATGAGGTCGTTCATGGCCGCATCGACTATAACGAACTTCTTTGCCGTCCCTTCTTTCAGGAACAAGACCTTCGTAACGAGCATGCCCGCGTTGCCTACGAGAGACCTCCCGGGCTCGAGCACAAGCTTGTAGGGCTTGCCCCCGACGAGACCCGCGATAACGTCGGCATACTCCTTCGGATTGGGCGGTATCTCGTCCATCTTGTAGCTGATTCCGAGTCCGCCTCCGATGTCTATATATTCTATATTAACGCCTTTATCGATGAGATCGTCGGCCAGATTCACGAGCTTAGTTAATGAATCGACGAATGGCGTGAGCTCGAATATCTGGGAGCCGATGTGAGCGTCTATGGCGGTGACGCGAATACCCTCCATAGAGCCCGCCTCTTCATAGACCTCGACAGCCCTTCCTATCTCGATGCCGAATTTGCTCTTTTTAAAACCGGTGGATATGTATGGGTGCGTTTTCGGGTCTATGTCGGGGTTCACGCGCAGCGCCACGGGGGCTTTCGTTCCGAGCTCCAGTCCGACCTTGTTCAGAAGACGAAGCTCCTCGACCGATTCCACGTTAAAGAAGAGTATCCCCGCCTCTATCGCGGCCCTCATCTCTTCTTCGGTCTTACCCACACCCGAAAATAGAACCTTCGACAGGTCGCCCCCGGCGCGCTTCACCCTTATGAGCTCGCCCATGGACACGATGTCGAACCCCGCCCCGAGCCCGGCGAACGCGTTCAGTATGGCGAGATTGGAATTCGCCTTCACCGAATAGCACAGGAGCGTATCAATACCGGAAAAAGCGTCCCTGTAGCTCAGGAACGCGTCCCTCAGCACCGCATAGCTGTATATGTAGCACGGGGTACCGGCGGACTCCGCGATCTTTCTTACGGGGACGTCTTCAACGTAGAACTCGCCGTCTCTGTATTGATAGGAGTTGTGCATGGTCCGAATTCTCCTTGGAACGAGCCGGGAAGAAATTTACAGAAACTAATTCAAATGAAAACAGGGATGATCAAGCGGAAA
>CADEFK010000065.1 GCA_902826595.1 uncultured bacterium
AGACGCGCTGGATTCAGGATCCAGTGGGTGCAAGCTCGTGGGGGTTCAAATCCCCCCTTCGGCATGGACTCAACGGTATAAATTATGAGAGAGCTTAAGCCTAAGCTGATGATAGCCAACTCTGGAAGAAGAAGGCGCAGCCTTGGAGGAGGGTTTTGGTCATTCCTGACCTTCCTTATAGTATTCCTGGTGGGCGTATACGCAGGTACGAAGCTCGACGAATTTTATATTGACGACACCCGGGCCCCGCAGGTAAAAGAGGAAGGCCCGGCCGATAAGCCGGCCGCGAAATATGAAACCACCACGGAGCCCATAATTGATAAGGACGAGTTACCTCCCGGGGATATAATGGCAACTGACGACAGGGCGTTCATACCGGTAGATGAAAGAATGATTTCTCGGGAGCTGACGGCGACTGAGCCCATCATATCTGTAAATATCAATAATAAAGAAGGTTTAACAGATGCCGGAATTACGTCTATCGACCCTGCGCAGATCTCGGGCGGGACGAAAACGTTGGAGGATCCGGCGCTTGCCAAGCCCGGGGAGGCCGCTCAGAATGCGGCTAAAGCTGACATGAGCCAACCGGAAAAAACGTCTAAACGGGGATACACGCTGCAGGTCGGCGCATACTCTGACAAGGCTCAGGCCGAGAAAGCGGTTAATAATTACAGGAGCAAGGGGTTTGGCGCGTACACCGTTCAGGTGGAGAATGCCAAGGGTGAGAAGTGGAACCTCGTCAAAATAGGCAAATACAGCAGTATCGAGCAGGCCTGGAACCAATCGGCGGCCTTCAAAAGGAGTGTCGGAAAGGACGCTTATGTCGAATCCCTTGGCACCAAGACCGTATTCAACGAATCCTGGGGAAAAAATGAGTAGGCACGGGATTTCATATGGTATTCCCGCATGGGCGTATATTTGTTAGCTTCTGCGTATATTGAATCTGAAGCCATATTATTATGGCCCCATATTATTAACTAATATATGCAACTTCCGGATTTTTGCATATGCGAAGAATTTGCTTGACAAGAATTCTTCGCAACCGTATATTAATACAGTTAGGGAATATCAGCTTTAAAAAGCGATACTATTTAAAAAATTCATATAAAGGTCTGGAAGGGTGTGAGAATGAAATCTGCGAAATTCAGAGATGCGGAACGTGTGGCTCCGGAAATGGAAACTATGGAAAACTATAACGAGCAGGACGAGGAATCTTATTCTTCATTAGGCTTCAGGGACGACGTGTCGATCGAGGGCGAAGAGTCCGATTTCGGGTATGAGATCGAGGACAATACCGTTGCCGAAGACCAGGAAGAAGAATGGACCCCCGATGAGCAGTTCAGGCTTCTCTACGTCTACTTCAAGGACATGGCGGTTGAATCCCTTCTGACCGCGAAAGAAGAAATCGAGGTGTCCGCTCAGATCAAGAAATGCGAATTCAAATCGAGGGAGCTCACCTCCAATATACAGAAGCTCTCGAAGAAAAGAGAGAGTTTTACGGAGAAGAAAAAGGTCGTAAATACCGCAATTACGAAAAAAGAGCTTACGAAGAGGATCGAGAGCCTTATGGCGTTCGTGAAAGTATATTCCGAGCGCGCAAACGATTTGAAGGAAAGGTTCGTGAAGGCCAACCTCAGGCTCGTCGTGAGCATATCAAAGAGATACATGGGACGCGGACTGCCTCTCACGGACCTAATTCAGGAAGGCAACGTCGGTCTCATGAGGGCGGTCGAGAGGTTTGACCATACCAAGGGTTATAAATTTTCAACTTACGCATCCTGGTGGATACACCAGGCTATTTCGAGAGCGCTTCTCGATCAAACGAGAACTATAAGGGTACCGGTATATGTACTCGAGCAGGCCAGCAAGGTTTACAGGATCAGCTCCATGCTCCACAAGGAGCTCGGAAGGAAACCGCTGCCCGCCGAAGTGGCCGAAGTAGCGGGCATATCGGTCGAGGGCGTGAAGAGGATTCTCGAATCGACAAACGACGCTGCGCGCCTCGACACCCCAATACTGGACGGGGAGAAGACGACTCTCCTCGATTTCATATCGGACGATAACTCTCCGGCTCCCGATTCGGTTATGGCCAACACGGCCCTGACGCATGAAATCAGGGACGCTCTCAATATTCTAACTTCGCGAGAGGAAGAAATTATCAGGCTCCGGTTCGGCATCGACCAGGACTCCACCTATACCCTGGACGAGATCGGAAGAAGATTCGATCTTACACGCGAGAGGATCAGGCAGATAGAGAAAAGGGCTCTTGAGAAGCTCGCCACGTCGGAGATGGGTGAGATCCTGAGGAGCTTCCTGGCCCGTTAGTCCTCTTATCCGTTGCCGTGCCCGCAATCGCTTCCGGTTTTACGAATAATGAAGAGTTCCTTATGTCTTTAAATCCGTTGCCGGACGTAGTTGCGTCCCCGGGCATTGTTATTCCGTGACATATAGTATAATTTCAGGTTGAAATGAGCGCTCTCCCACGCCCTCCGATAATAATAATCGGCATGAGCCGTTCAGGCACGAGCATGCTCACGCGCATGCTCGGCGATCTCGGCCTCTTCGTCGGGAGCCGTCTTACCGGCAACCACGAGGCGATATTCTTCCGCGATTTGAACGACTGGCTTCTGACGCAGTGCAGCGGCGGTCTCGAGAATCCGGGTACGATCAAATACCTTC
Organism: uncultured bacterium; assembly: GCA_902826595.1. Lineage (GTDB taxonomy): Bacteria > Desulfobacterota_D > UBA1144 > Nemesobacterales > UBA2774 > 2-12-FULL-53-21. The sequence continues at coordinate 2,680 of CADEFK010000065.1, forward strand.
TCGGTGACGGCGAGGCAAGGGCCCTGTACTCCGATTTCATAAGGTTTTCGATGAAGACGCCGCGCTCTATATCGTTTCTCGGGCTCGGCAACTATTTCCGCTACGGGACACCGGCCGGCCTCGGCATTCCCTGGGGATGGAAAGACCCGCGAAACACGTTTACCCTCCCTTTCTGGCTCGACATATTCCCCGAGGCGAAGGTCATACACATTTACCGCCACCCTCTCGACATTATAAACAGCCTGCGGACAAGGAGGAAAAGGGGGCTTTCAAGGCTCCGGGACAGACACGCCGGGTTCCTGCCAAAACCCCTTTACCTGCTCTACCTGGTCCGGAAATTCATAGTCGGAAGGCGAGTGTTCGTTGATTTGAGGGGCGCTTCACTCGATGAGGGATTTATTCTCTGGGAGGAATACATGAAGGAAGCGAGGGGGCACGCGGCACGGATGGGCGAGCGCGCGATAGAGGTAAAATACGAGTATTTCCTCGCAAATCCCATGGAGGTGTTGACCTTGCTTTCCGAATTCTGCGGGCTCGAAACGGGCAAAGGGCACATTCAGAGAGCGGCGGCCGAGGTCAATAAATCGCGGGGCTATGCGTATCTCCAGGACCCCGAGCTAAAAACCTATTCGCTGGATATAGCAGCAAGATTGGCGAACTACGGCTATTGACCGGGCTCACCTCTTGAGCAAGTCGGCGAATCTCATGGCCAGGAGCACGTTCCCCGTCAGCTTGATCTTGCCTGAGAGAAGGGCGCTTTCCGGAGGCAGCTTCCCTGTGAAGAGGTCTACGAAGTGTTCGTCCAGCATCAGGACCGTACACTCCGCATCCTCATCCGCCTCCCTGACGCCGAGCGTATCCCTTCTCAGGTCAATAATCCATGTCCCGCCTTCGGGGCCCTCGATGACGAATTTGTAAACCGCCCCGACTTCCGTGAAATCGTCGGGCTTTTCCTTTATCTTCCGTTCAACTCGTTCGAATATCTCAGTTGTTCTCGACACTGTGGCACTGCTCCTTCCGGGGATGGGGAACCATTTTACCATCAGCCCCGTTATAATCCAAAGGTAAGGCCTGAAATTGACGCTTGGCGATTAACTATTTAATATTCCTATGGAATTTGAACGGGGGGCAGGCATTGAGCATCAGTCATCCTACGAATTACGACGTTATCGTCATAGGGGCGGGGCACGCCGGATGCGAGGCTGCGCTCGCTTCCTCCAGAATGGGGTGCCGCACGCTCGTGCTTACGGCGAATATAGACACCATAGGGCTGATGTCGTGCAACCCCTCGATCGGGGGCGTCGGCAAGGGCCACCTCGTGAAGGAGATAGATGCGCTCGGGGGCGAAATGGGAAAAGCGGCGGACCACGCCGCGATACAGTGGAGGCGGCTCAATACCCGCAAAGGAGCTGCCGTTCAGGCAACGAGGATACAGGCCGACAGGCAGGCGTACAGGGCGTACATGAGAAGCGCGCTCGAGGCCGAGAGCAATGTCGACTTAAAGCAGAGAATGGCCGAAGGCTTTATCGTTGCGAACGGCAGGGTGGCAGGCGTAAAAACTACGCTCGGCGAGCATTTCTTTTCGGATGCGGTCGTCGTCACGCCGGGGACATTCCCGAACGGGCTGATACACATCGGCGCTACGAAGATATCCTCGGGGCGCGCGGGCGAGGCGGCGGCGGTCGGCATCTCGGATTCCTTCGGGAGCCTCGGGTTCAGGGTGGGCAGGCTCAAGACGGGGACGCCCCCGAGACTCGACGGCAGGACTATAGACTGGGCGATGCTCGAGCCCCAGCCGGGGGACGAGAACCCCAGGCCCTTTTCTTTCTCCAACGACTCAATCAATAGAGAGCAGCTGCCGTGCTATATAACTTATACGAACGAAAACACGCACAGGGTCATTACCGAGAATCTCCACAAATCACCGCTCTACTCGGGAGAGATAAAGGGTATCGGGCCGAGATACTGTCCTTCCATAGAAGACAAGGTCGTTAAGTTCCGCGACAAGGAGAGGCACCAGATATTTCTCGAGCCCGAGGGGACCAACACCTATGAAATATATCCTAACGGCATCTCGACGAGTCTTCCTCTGGAGGTTCAGTACGAGCTCGTAAGGACTATCGACGGCCTTTCCCGCGCAGAAATCATGAGGCCCGGCTATGCCGTCGAGTACGACTTTGTCGATCCGGTGCAGCTGAAACCTACTCTCGAAACGAAGCTCGTCGATAACCTCTACTTCGCGGGTCAGATAAACGGGACCACGGGATACGAGGAGGCGGCGAGCCAGGGACTCATGGCGGGCATAAACGCCGCGTTGCGCGTAAAGGGCCGTGAGCCTCTTATACTCGACCGCTCACAGGCGTATATAGGAATAATGATCGACGATCTTGTCACTAAAGGTGTCGACGAGCCTTACAGAATGTTTACGTCGAGGGCCGAGTACCGTCTCGTACTGAGAGAGGACAACGCCGACATAAGGCTCGGTGAAACCGGATACAGGATCGGGCTTCTGAACGAAAAGATGTACGAGAGATCTTGCAACAAGAATAAGGCAATATCCGGCGAGCTCCACAGGCTTGAACACGCCAGAATCATGCCGAGCCCCGGGGTCAACAGAATACTTGCGGGATTAGGCTCCTCTCCCCTCAAGAAGCCGCAGACGCTCAAGGAAATTTTGAGAAGACCCGAGATATCCTACCGGGAGCTCGAATTGATCGCAGGCGGCGGATACGAAGCACCTCCGGGAGAAGATTACGTCACTCAGATCGAGATGGAAGTAAAATATGAGGGATATATCAGGATGCAGGTCGAGCAGATCAATAAATTCAAGAAGCTCGAACATATGCCGATACCCGGGGACTTTTCTTACGACGGCATCCCGGGGTTGTCTAGGGAGATCGTGCAAAAACTGTCGAATGTACGTCCGGGGTCTTTAGGACAGGCGAGCAGGATATCGGGCATCACGCCCGCCGCGATATCCGTGATTATGGTTTATTTGAAAAAGGGTGAATTCGAAAGGGAAGCGGGCCCTCATTCCTTTTCTTCCTGATTTTCCTCTTCTTCCGATTCGGCTAATTCCTGTTCGAGAAGTTCCATCATATCCTCGTAGTCTCCACCTATGTAACCTGAATTTTCAGGGTCTTCAAGCATATCGACGAGGTCTTTTATTTTTCTCTTACCTCTCTTTCCGGCTTTTTTTTGCTCCATTGCATTCACCTCGCTTTAATGAACTAAGTTAATACTATAACACAGACTCTTTTCGATGTTCCAAGCGCGAATTAAAAAAAGTATTTCCCGCGGCCGCGATCGTATATTGACTGAAGAGAGAAAGATTTTTATGCCCGGCCGACTGAATATCAAGATTCTATTTTCGAATAATATTTATACCGGTAAATCAGGAAAATCAACAACTTTACCTCTGCCCATATTTAACGGATGACGTTGGTGTCCTTATTTGGCGAGGAGCTCCAGCGCTTTATTCAAATCCGTAGTAGGCAGGTTGCAGACATGATCGAGGCAGACGTAAGCCGTGGCTTTTCCATCGATCGAAGATTGTCCTTTCGTGAATTCGGCGATAGCCGTGACTCCGGAGACGTCGCCGGTTCCTTTAAATATCAGCACTTTATTAGGACTGTATTTTTTTCTGAACGCCGACAGCATTTCTTTCGTATCCGGCGATGCGGGGTCTCCCACCACCACTACTTCGTAGGAAGGCCCTATCGCGAAGTCGAGGCTCGAAAGGAGCTGCGTATAAGCCATCGGGGCCTGCTCCACGGTCCCGGAAAACGCTTTCGCGAGCTTTGACGCCATCTCGTCATAAGCGGCGTCGCCCGTTATCCTCCCGATCCTGAGAAGATTGAGCATCGCAACCGAGTTGCCGGAGGGGATTGCACCGTCGTATATCTCCTTATGCCTCGTTATGAGCTCTTCCGCGTCATGCGATGTGAAATAAAACCCGCCGTTCCTATCGTCCCAGAATAGTCCGGTCATTTCTTTTTGCAGGTCGAGGGCCGCTTTTAAATACTTTATATCGAACGTGCTCTCGTATAGTTCGAGCAGGCCCCATATAAAAAAAGAATAGTCGTCGACGCTGCCGCCTATGCCCGCTTCCCCTTCCCTCCAGCGGTGGAAGAGCCGTCCCCGGCCGTCCCTCATTTTACCAAGCACGAAATCTGCCGCGCGTTTAGCGGCATCACTATAGAGCGTATCACCGAAGACGCTTGTGCCCTTTGAAAGGGCGGCTATCATCAGCCCGTTCCAGTCGGCCAGAACCTTATCGTCCTTATGGGGATGCACCCTCTTCTCTCTGACGTCGAAAAGCTTCTTTCTCGACTTGTCGATCCTGCTCTCGAACTCATCAGCGCTCATTCCGAAAGACTGTGCCAGATCACCAAGCGGCATTTTGAGATAGAGTATATTCGAGCCCGTCTTCTCGCCCGAGGCTTCTTCGCTGAAGTTCCCAGACCCCTCGACGTTATACGTTTTTATAATCAATTCTCCGTCGTCCTTTCCCAGGACGCCGGTGATTTCATCCTCGGTCCAGACGTAGAACTTGCCCTCTTCGCCTTCGCTGTCCGCATCCTCGGCCGAATAAAACCCCCCTTCGGGCGAGGTCATGTCCCTCATGACGTAAGTGAAAATCTGCCGCGCCGTATCTTCGTACTCTTTTTTCCCCGTGGCCTGGTAGGCTTCGGTAAAAACGAGGGCTAGCATCGCCTGGTCGTAGAGCATCTTTTCGAAGTGCGGGAGGAACCACCTCGGGTCCGTGGAATACCGGTGAAATCCGTACCCCACATGGTCGTAGACACCGCCCTTCCGCATGCCGCCCAGGGTCGCCTCCACCATCGACAATGCCTGTTCGTCCCCCGTCCTCTTCCAGTACCTGAGGAGGAACAGGAGGTTGTGCGGGGTCGGGAATTTAGGCGCCGTCCCAAACCCGCCGTTCGTTTCGTCGAACCTGCCCAGTAGCTGGTTGTACCCCAGTGTGAGAGCGGCCTGAGTCAGGTCTCTGCCGCTTGAGCCCTCGGTCAGACCCGTCGCCTTCTTCACCGCTTCAGTGATGCTGTCGGCCGATTTCAGCACCTCGTCCCTCCTGTTATTCCAGGCGTCTTTTATCTTCGGCACTAGCTCGACCATACCTATGCGCCCGAAGCGCGACTCCTTCGGAATGTACGTACCTGCAAAGAAGGGCTTCTTGTCGGGGGTCATTATTATATTGAGCGGCCATCCGCACCCGCCTTTCGACAGGAGCTGACACACCGTCATGTAGACGTTGTCTATATCGGGCCTTTCTTCACGGTCGACCTTTATCGATACGAACGTCTCGTTCATCAGCCGGGCGACCTCGGGGTCTTCGAACGATTCGTGCTCCATCACATGGCACCAGTGACAAGTCGAGTATCCTATCGACAGGAGAATTGGTTTATCCTCCCTGGCCGCTTTATCAAAGGCCTCTTCGCCCCACGGGTACCAGTCTACGGGGTTATCTGCGTGCTGAAGCAGGTAAGGGCTCTTCTCGTTCTTGAGTCTGTTCTGTTTGGGCATATTTTTGTTATCCGGAGGTTCGGCTCCCCGGCTCTCGCCTATCCAAAATACAAAGAATGCTGCCGATATATATACAATACCAGCAATAAAGACTAAGACTAATGTATGACCTCCCGGGATTCTTTTCTCCAACTTCTCTCCATTATTTTACAAGCCGCTCTATGAAATCAGTTTACGGCACGTAAGCTCTATTACAAGTTATTAGGATTGTACGTGTCAAAGGGTCGAGAGGATGTATATCAAAGGTCCAAAATATTCATAAGTTGCTTTGTTGGTTATAATTGATCTATACATTCAGCATGCAGATACTGGACGAAAAGTATTCAAAGGTCGTACTCGAAGAGAAACTCCTCCTGCAGGCGCTCCTCGCCGAGATAAAGGAGCTCTCCGACAGCGAGCTCGAAAGCAGGCTGAGGTCGGTCGAGGAGGGCCTGGACAACCTGTTCTCCCTGGTCTTCATAGGCGAGTTCAGCACGGGCAAGTCGTCGGTGATTAACGCGCTGCTGGGACAGGACTTGCTCCCCAGAGGCATCACCCCGACGACGGACGAGATAACGGTAATAAAATACGGCGACCGCAGCGAGGAGAGTGCGGAAAACGGGTGCCGGGTTATATCCGTCCCCCAGGACAGGCTTAAGGGCCTTTTTATCGTCGACACGCCCGGTACAAACGTGACCATAGCGCAGCACGAGCGGCTCACGGAGGAATATATACCCAAGGCAGACATCGTTTTTTTTACGATCGGGGCCGAGCGCGCGGTAACCGGGAGTGAGGCGAAGCTCATCAAATTTATAAAAGAGAGCTGGCTTAAGAATATCGTTTTCCTTCTCAACAAGATCGACATAGCGTCTGACGAGGAGGAGCTCGGGACCCTGATATGGCACACCCGGGACGAGCTCGAGCGCTCGTTCGGCATAAAGCCGCACCTGATACCCGTTTCCGCCAAACTCGCGCGGGAGGGGAAGACCGCTTCCGATCCCGCGTTGTATTCGCGAAGCGGCTTCGCGGCCCTCGAGCAATATATATTCGACACGCTTAGCGAAGAAGAGCGAATCAGGATGAAGATAAGGGCGGCGTCCGAATTCGCCGTCAGTATCTGCGAGGAAACGGAAAGAGCGCTAGACGGACATATAGGCAGGATTTCCGAAGATATGCAGAGGCTGGGCGAGTTCGAGAAAAAACTCGACTCGATGAAGGATGAGATAGTGGGGAACTCCTCTCAATTCACGGAGAGGATAAGGAGCAGGCTCCTCGAATTCAAGACGCGGGGAATTGAGTATATAGACGAGCTGATAAGATTCACCAACATCTTTAAGCTGATGAGCAAACAGAAGATCGCGAAGGAGTTTGAGTACAGGGTCTCGCGTCAGACCGTGTCCGAGCTTGAAAAGGACCTGGACGCGATGGTGACGTGGACGGAAAAGTCGGCGCGGACCATGCTCGACAGCACGATCGAGTTTTATAACAAGTCGATCAGGGCCGACACCTCGAACGTCACGACAGGGTTTATTTACGACAGGACGAGGCTCGTGGATACAGTGAGGAACGAGCTCGAAACGAAGAGGAGGGCGATTGACCCGGCCACTCTCGGCGGGAATCTCGTCGATTCCGCGAGGGGGGCGGTGGCTTCCGTTCTTGGCGTTCAGGCGGGTTCGCTCGCGCTCGGGGCCGCCGTGGTATCAGCATTTTCATCGCTCCTCGTCGATATCACCGGGATCCTGGCGACAGTAGCGGTGATGGCGACGGCTTTCGCCATTCTCCCCAAAAAGAGAAGGGACGCCATGAAGGAGTTCGGCGGAAAGGTGGACGCGCTCATAGATGAGATGATATCCGGCGTAAGCTCGCAGCTCGAGAGGGACTTCAGCGGGATTAAAATTCAGGTGAGCGATTCCTTATCGCCGCTCAGGAATTTCTATAGGATGGAGAAACAGAAATTGTCGGAATCCAAAGTACGGGTGAGCGGGCTTAAGTCTAAATTCGGTGAAATAAAAGAGCGGGCGGTATTAAAAAATTAGGGCGTGCACGCCCATATCTTTGAAGCTATAATCCGAACTCGCTTGTCTCCGAAAGAACGGAATAGATCTCCTGTAACTCATCCTTACGGCTCGAAACCTCTATCCCCATATACCATTTCTCTGAATTCGAGTGATAGAGCCATTTAATCGTACCTTCGAACCTTAACGTTTTTTCCCCGGTGAACAGGCTTGCCTCTATCTTGAAATTGGGGGGGAACCCTTTCGTGCCTTCCATCCCGATCCCGTGTTCGGATATGTTAAACGTAGATCCGTTGAAAATGAGCTCTGCATCGCTTTTCCTGCTGTTACCGTTAAGAAGGCCGTACTTGAGCTTCTTATAATAAGGGACCCTGGTAGAGCGCCTCAACACATTGATTGAAGCTTCCGGACTTTGCGTTAGCTGGCCCAGCTTGATCTCTTTACCGTTCGAATGCCCGTTATCCATCGGATAAAGATATCCGGGACTAAACAGTATTGCTATCGGACTTTGGTCGGTAAATGACATAGGACTTTCGGCCGGTCGTTGTGAAATCCGGAGGGAACGCGGTTATCTTCAGCATATTAATATTCCACGGCCTTCGGGGGGGGTTGTGCATTGTACGATTACTCGCAGCCGCCAGCCGGTCCGGGGCCTAATCGTCTCTATCGTATTATTGGAAATCAGCGGGCTTTGCAGCTGTTTTTCAGGAGCTTGATTTGCCTAGCTCATTGAGCGCATATTTTACTTCATTTACCGCATCTTTATCGAAGAACGGATTTGTGGCCAGCACCAGGTCGAAATATTTCCTGGCCTCCTCCTTTTTGCCGAGCCTGTGGCAGATTACTCCAGCATGATAATAGAGGAGGGCGTCCTTAGTCCCGAGCCTTAGCGCTTTACTCATGGCGTCCTCTGCCTTATCGAAATCCCCGACTTTATAATAAGCCCAGGCCAGGGTGTCATAGGCATAAATATCCTCCGTATCCTCCGAATCCCTCTTTGCCAGCTCCAGCGCAAGGTCCAGATTGATGTTTTTTTCCGCATAAAAAAGCACCAGTTCTCTCGAATGTCCCTTGATGCCGCTTTCTGCGTATTCTTTATATCCCGCTTCGGCTTTGCCGTATAATTCTTTAGACTTTGCGGGTCTCCCGAGCTTTTCGTATACTTCTCCGAGTTCGAGGTAAAAATGCGGCTTCGGGTTTAATTCCAAAGCCCTTTCGTATAGAGCTGCGGCCTTTTCGTAATTCCCTTTAGCCGCGTATAGCTCCGCGAGGTGCTCCACTGCAAGATAGTGGTCTTTGAATGTCTCGAGGGCTTCTTCGTATGATCTTTCGGCTTTTTCCAGTTCACCTGTCTTGAAATAAAACGATCCCAGCATCACTTTTGCCCATGCGATATTCTCTGCAGGAAGGCCCTGTCCGGAGGCCAGCTGTATGGAATTATTCATCAGCTCAATCGCTCCCTTCGTATCGCCTTTCAAATCTTTGATCTGTGCTATGCGGCTCCCTGAAAAGAAATCCGGTACTATCATCGATGCCGTTAAGTATGCTCTTTCAGCGTCTTCATACATTCCGAGCTCGATGTAGGCGTCGCCCAGTACGCCGTATGGAATGCTCTTTTCGGGTTTTAATTCTATCGCCTTCCTGGCGTATTCAATTGTTTTCTGAAAATTATGCGTGTAGGAGCTCACCTGGCCCATATATACGTATGCAGCGTATCCGTCCGGGTAGAGCTCGATTGATTTTTTTAATATCTTTTCGGCTTGAAGATATGGCTCGATACGTCCGACTTCTCTTCCCTTCTGTATATAGCTCGCGCCGAGCTTGGTGTAGTTGTAATAATCGTCCGGGTCATCCTTAATCTTGGAAGTATA
>CADEFK010000066.1:0-1638 GCA_902826595.1 uncultured bacterium
GTGACCGCGAGATACAACCAACCCCTACCCCCGTACCCGCTGAGGAGACAAAGGTCAAAGGCAGCAAGTCGAACTCAAGCGAGTGACTTCGCGCGTACTTGTAGTCCATTAATGCGGTTAATGTCCGAATATATAATAAACGTGGTTTGTGATTCAGAATTCCGCCCTCTCTCTCGGTTAATCACTTAATACGAGCGTAAAGCTAAATCAAAAGGTGCCGGGCTCCCGAAGACCGGGAGCGGCGCATAGGACTCGATTACTTGTGAGTCAGGGGATTTGCCGGGTTATTGCAATTATTTTGAAGAAGGGAAAGTGCGCCGAATCGCTTCAGCGCACTTTGATATTCGATCCTTAGGCTAGAACTACGTTCTGAGCTTGTGGGCCTTTTTGTCCATCGACGACTGTAAACTCTACTCTCTGTCCTTCTTCGAGAGAACGGTAGCCGGTGGCGCTTATTTCGCTGAAGTGAACGAATACGTCTTTTTCACCGTCGAGCTCTATGAAGCCGAAGCCTTTCGCAGAATTGAACCACTTAACTAAGCCAATTTTACGTTCTGACATGTCGGATTAACCTCCTTTTGTATTATTGGGTTGTGCCAGTGGTTCAAAATCAAGTTCAGATTGGTATCTCAATTTAGACTAGAACTACTGCAAACTCTAAAATTAATATAGCATAAAATTATAATATTGTCAATTGGTAATTAAATCTGATATATCAGAGGATTTACCGGCTCGGCCGGATTATACTGTATTGCCCATGAATATACTGGAATTCTCCTCACTTGTCTTTGTCGGCTCCCTGCTGGCGGGTTTCCTCGGCGCCTCCACGGGTCTGGGCGGCGGGGTTGTGATAGTGCCGCTCCTGGTGTTGGGCTTCGGGGTCGATATACGCTACGCCATGGGGGCGTCCCTCGTGTCCGTCATCGCTACGTCCTCCGCCGCCGCGTCAGCTTATGTTAAAGAGGGGTTCAGTAATCTGCGCGTCGGGATGTTTCTCGAAATCGCGACCACAATCGGCGCTGTAGCGGGCGCGGCCGTCGCGACCCGCATAAACCCGTCGGCAATCGCCGTCGTATTCGGGCTCGTGCTGTTGTACTCGGCATACGAGTCGGGCTTTTCTCGCAAGAGTGACACTGCTCCTGCGGGCCCCGATAAGCTGGCGACGCGGCTCAGGATGAATTCCGCGTATCCGACGCCCGAAGGGACTCGGCAATATTATGTCAGAGCCGTACCGGGGGGTTTCGGAGTGATGTTTATCGCGGGTGCCCTGTCCGGGCTTCTGGGCATAGGTTCGGGCGCGCTTAAAGTGATAGCCATGGATCAGGTCATGCGCCTGCCGTTTAAGGTATCTACGACTACGAGCAACTTCATGATAGGCGTTACGGCGGCTGCGAGCGCAGGGGTGTTTCTCAACCGCGGGTATATCGACCCCGGCCTCGCCATGCCTGTGATGCTCGGCGTGCTGATCGGCTCCCTCGCGGGGACTCGTTTTTTACTGAAGGCATCCACCCGCATACTCCGGATGGTCTTCGCGGTGGTTATAGTAGCGCTCGCGTTGGAGATGCTTTATAAAGGGATAACAAGAGGGTTCTGATATGAACGCGGATGATAAGGTCATGACGGATGAAAGAATGGAGC
>CADEFK010000066.1:1738-11971 GCA_902826595.1 uncultured bacterium
GAGGGTTCTGATATGAACGCGGATGATAAGGTCATGACGGATGAAAGAATGGAGCTGATTATCGGAAACCTTCTGAGGGTTATGGTCAGCATATCAGCCGTGTTCGTCGCGGCAGGCGGCGCGCTTTACCTCATACACCATGGTATAGAGACGCCGGATTACGGGGTATTCCAAGGCGTGCCAAAGGATCTCCGCGATCTTAGAGACGTGTTTGCGGTCGCGGGTGATTTGAAGAGCCTCGGAATAATTCAGCTCGGAATTCTCCTGCTCATCGCCACACCTGTGGTCCGAGTGATATTTTCGGTCTTTGCGTTCCTGCTCGAGCGCGATTCGATGTACGCCCTCGTCGCTTCGATCGTGCTAGCCGTGCTCGTCATGGGTTTGACGGGAGTTATAATGTAATTTGATGCAGTCTCCAATTATGAACCGGATTAAGCAGATTTCCATCGACGGCTCGTGCGGCGAGAGCGGCGGGCAGATAGTCAGGACTGCTTCCGCTCTATCGGTGCAATGTTGATAAATCTCGGAGCGGTATTACAATTTGGGGCAAAGGAGCGAGATATGAAAATACAATCACGGATAAGAGTTTTATTAATTTTAGTTGTCGCGGCTATGCTCTACGTATTGCCGGTAATGGCACAGGATGGAAACGAGACAGGGGTCGAGTTAAAGCCATCTCCGGATGTAATAAGCAGTGCTCAGGATCCTTCGCCGCCAGCGGACGCCCAAAAATCCGCCTCGATCGGCGAGGAAATTCTATCGGTGAGCACAGCGAACTCCCCCGGGGATTCGGATTCCGTCTGGATCCGGCAGATAGACGTAAACGGCGACGCTTCCCTGGAATCCGCCAACCTCATCTGGGACGACGAGGACAAGATGCTCTACTTCTATTACGAGGGTGGCTTCAAGTGCAGGAACGGAAGCACGGGTACGGGCGCCGTGCTTATAGGCGTAAACGGCAAGAACAATCCCCGGAACAAACCGGCCGGCTCCGGATTTTACGCCGTGTCTCTCGATAAGGACGAGTGCGGCGCGGAGGAAGCCGGGCTCTGGGGCTGCAGGTTCGATGCGGCAGGCAATCCTGCTGCCTGCGGCACGGCGGCCGTCGACGACAAATACGACGATATAATAATCTTGACAGCGAGCGAACAATAACCGGTTCATTATTCTGTGACTTAAGAATCCTGTAAACGGTCAAGGAGATAATAATGAAGATACTAAAGAATATTTTAGTAACGGCGTTTGCGCTTGCGGCGATAAATCTTACAGCCGCAAACGCGGGGGACATCACTGCCGACAGCATAGTCGGGAAATGGAAAGACCCGGACGGGCCCGCTGTCGTGCGGATCGAGAACAAGGGCGGGTACTACGAAGGCGTTATAGTCGAGAACACCGGGAACCCGGACGTTGTTTCCACGGTGGTCTTCAAAAACCTTGTTTACGACGCCGCGGACAGTGTGTGGAACGGCACAGTCTACTCGATAAAGAAGAGTAAAGACTTCGATGCCAAAATCCGGATGGATACAGCCAATAATTTCACCATGACCGTAAAGGCGGGATTGGGATCGAAGAAGCTCGACTGGGCGCGGGTCGAATAACGGACGCTTCTCCGGAGCCGTCCCCTATCGATATTGTATAATTTCTGGCATTCGATAAGATAGAATCAAAGCCGTCACGGTGATGAAAAGTAAAATTCTCGAGAGCGCAATCTGGATAATCCTCGCAGCCGCAGCCGGCTGCAGCGGGACCTATTCTCCGAAGCCGCCCGAGGAAGTTTCTTTCCTCGACAGGGCGGAGACCCAGAGCCGGGGCGGTCTTACTGTAACGGTGGCGGTGCTCAGCCGGGAGGAGAGCGAGGAGGTCTTCGGGGTAAACCTCGCCGCGAACGGGGTCCAGCCCGTCTGGCTCGACATCGAGAACAATACCGGGAAGCCTTACTTCTTCATGCCGATCGCCCTCGATCCCGATTATTTCTCGCCCAACGAAGTCGCCTTCATGAGCCACTTCAAGTTCAACCGCAAGGCCAACAGGGAGATGGACGAACAATTCTCGAAATACGGCATTCAGATAGAGTTCATTATGCCGGGCGAAAGGGATAAGGGGTTCGTTTATACGACCCTAGATCCGGGTTTGAAGTTCGTCAACGTTACCCTCTACGAGATAGACGGCACGGAGAACTTCTTCTTTTATTTCGAAGTGCCGGGGATCCAGCCCGATTACCAGAACGTCGATTTTACAACTTTGTACGCCAAGGACGAGCTGGTTCAAATAGATGACGAGGCGGGGCTCAGAAAGGCCCTGGAGGCACTCCCCTGCTGTACGACGGGGAGCGACGGCGGGGGCGGGGGAGAGCCGATAAACGTAGTCCTCATCGGCGACCCGGACGACATATCGTCGGCCGTGGTGCGGAGGAAATGGGACGTTACGGAAGCCGATACCGGGAAATTCAAATTCGACCTGGGCCGGGCTTTCTCACAGGAAAGTTACAGAACTTTTCCGATGGCGAGTCTTTACCTGTTCGGCAGAAGACAGGACGTGAGCCTCCAGAAATCGAGGCATGAGACGGCTGCGGCCTACCGTCAGAGAAATACGCTCAGGCTCTGGCTCACGCCGATCAGGTACAGGGGTAAAACCGTGTGGGCGGGTGCCGTGAGCAGGGACATCGGGTCCGACCTCAGGATCAGGAAATACTGGTTCGCGGCGCAGGAGATAGATCCCGATATCGACGAGACGAGGGATTATCTGACCGAAGATATAATACTATCGCAGAATGTGGACAAGCTGGGATACGTAATCGGAGTCGAGGAGTCGACGTCCGAGGACCCGAGATACAACCTGAGCAAACTTCCGTGGTGGTCTGACGGCTACAGGGCTGTGCTCCTCTTCGGGAAGGACCAGAGAACTCTCGGAGATCTCGAGTATTTCGATTGGGAGGATGCGGATGACATCTACGACGGGGGCACGGGCGGGACCGGGGCTTCGGACGAAGGAGCGCAGGGGAAATAATTCAAATGACGCCTATACGGAAAAAGATCAGGGCACGGATACTTCTTTTACTCGTGATTTCCATGTGTCTCATGCCTGGAATATGGGGATGCGCATCATACTGCGCTAACCAGGACACGCTTGACTCAAGCGAGTTCAGCACGCCGCCTGCAAAGGGCTGCAAAGTCTATTCTCCCTCCCAGGATCCCGCCAGCGATGTGCCGTTTAAAGTCAGGGCGGAGACTCAGACCGAAGACGGAATATCGGTCTCGGCGGTCGTGCTGAGCGATTACGAAAGCGAAAGGATATTCGGGGTCAACCTCGCCCGTAGCGGAATTCAGCCTGTCTGGCTTGAAATCGGCAACTCGACGGATAAGCCCGTCACCCTGATCTACGTCGCGACGGACCCCGGATACTATTCCCCGAACGAGGCCGCGTATTCCAACTACGGCTATGCGAGTTCCGTGAACGAGGAAATTAAAGAGTATTTTAACGAGCACAGCATTAAGAGGGAGATTCCGCCCCTGGGGGCACAGGCGGGATTTTTTTACACGAACTGGGACCCCGGCATCAAATATCTGAACGTAAGCATCTACGGGGATGAGCAGGAAAAAAACTTCGTATTCTATTTCGTCATACCCGGAATAGAGCTAGACTACCAGAGGGTCGACTTTGACAAATTGTATAAGGAGGACGAATACGTCGATTACGAGACCGAGGAGGAGCTCCGCCGCGTGCTCGAGGCCGTCCCCTGCTGCGCCACGCGCAAGGACGGCACCGGCGAGAACGACGCGCTCAACTTCTTCGTCATCGGGGACACGGAGAATATCACCTCCGCGTTTATAAGGAGGGGATGGGACGTCACCGAGCCTATTTCAATCAGCTCGGGATTGAGAGCGTTCAAGGCCTTTTTCTCGGGAGCGAGATACAGGACCTCCCCGATGAGCAGCGTCTTTGTATTCAAAAGGGTCCAGGACATCGGGCTTCAAAAGGCGCGGTCGACAATACATGAGCGTAACCACCTCCGCCTCTGGCTCATGCCCGTAAGATACAAAGGCATGGACGTGTGGATAGGATCGGTAAGCAGGGACGTTGGCTCATACTTCACGTTCAGGACGCCATGGCTGTCGGCTCACGCCATAGACCC
Source organism: uncultured bacterium (assembly GCA_902826595.1). Taxonomy (GTDB): domain Bacteria; phylum Desulfobacterota_D; class UBA1144; order Nemesobacterales; family UBA2774; genus 2-12-FULL-53-21. The sequence goes on from CADEFK010000066.1 coordinate 5,871, forward strand.
CGATTTGGATGAAGCGAGGACATACCTCGTGCAGGACCTTCTTTTCTCGGGGGGCGTCGAAAAATTCGGGTATCTTACGGGTATAAGACCCTCGACGCCTGACGACCCTCACAGGAATTTCATGAAGCAGTCCTGGTGGACGGACGGTTACAGGGCCGTTTTTCTTTTCGGCGATGGCGCAATTACGCTGAACGAGCTGGAGTTCTTTGACTGGGAATGGGCCGGAGAGAACGGACCCGAGGTAATAGAGTTCATTAAAGCCATGAGCGCCGGCAGAAATAAGGAAGGGTCCCCCGCGCCGGCCGCCTCGAAACCCCGGTGATTCTGAGCCGTACCGGCTTCTTCGTGCGGGCTCAAAATACCCGGACTGTCGTATGTCCTAAATTACGACAGTCTTGTTTTAATACTCCGGAATACGGTAAATTCCCTCTCTTTCGCGAATGCGCTTGAATTATTATAAAGCCTTCGAATCTTCTAGTATTCCTCCTGTTAACCGCTATAAATAATAGCGATCCACAGAACGCATCTGCACATTTTCTGTTCCCGAAAGAGCACTTGGTATGCTCCTTGCTAACATTTTAGGAGAGCGATGAGAGAGTATCCGGTAGAACTTGTCCTGAAGGACAAAACGAAGGTCATTATCAGGCCCCTGGTTGAAGACGACTTGAAGGTCGTGCATCAATTCTTCATGCAGGTTCCAAGGGAAGACCTTCTCATCTATAAAGACGACGTTTCGAACTGGGAATCCCTCGAAAACTGGTTTATGAGCCCTAATTACGAGAAGGTGGTCGAGCTGGTGACCTTCAATAACGACGAAGTCGTCGCGAAAGGCACCCTCCATACGCAGGGTCTTTACTGGCCCCACGCCGCCGAAGTAAAGCTTGTTATACATCCGGATTACAGAGGTAAAGGGCTCGGTTCGCAGATGTTCAACCTCCTCCTGTATGAGGGCCTGAAGCACCACTTTCAGAAGATTATTGTCAGGTACATGCCCGACAACCTGAGCTTTATGAAGATACTGGGTCACTACGGGTTCGAGCCGGAAACGGTGCTCAACTACTATGTGACTGATAATCTCACGCATGAGCAGAAGGACCTGGTTATAGCCTCATACGACCTCCAGAACTGGGAAAGAAGATTCGAATTCTATACGCTGATATTCGGGAAGGACTGAGCCAGTTCCGCCATCCCCGTTTGTAACCTACTATGTAAAATGATAATCTGATACTAGATTCTGTATTATTTTGCAGTTTTCCTCCGGACGTATTCCATGGATGACCTTGGAAAGACGAAGAAAGAGCTTGTTCAGGAGCTTAATGAGCTCAGGGGCAGGGTCCGGTCGTATGAGAACCGGGATGACGGACGTGACGGGCTATTCGGCAACAATTATAGATTCATAGTCGAATCGGTGCCTAGCGGGATCGTCATGACTGAAGGATCCGGCAGGATAATTTTCACCAATTCTCTCGTGAACGCCATGCTCGGGTATGAGAACGGCGAGCTGATAGGCAAGGGGATAGAGACCCTCGTCCCGGAACGCTTCAGGGGCGGCCACGTCAGATACAGGGATTCCTACATGTCGTCCCCGGACGCGAGACCGATGGGCAAGGGGCGCGACCTCTTCGCCCTGAGAAAAGACGGTACGGAGTTCCCCGTGGAGATAGGCCTCAATCCTGTGAGGACTGACGCAGGCATTGTGATTCTCAGCACCATGGTCGATATTACGGAAAGAAAGGAGAATGAGAGGCTCCGTCTCGAAGGAGAGGAAAAACTCCGGGGCATCATGGACAATACGATGGACGGGGTGATTGTTTTTGATGCCGAAGGCAGGATCGAGACCATCAACAAAGCCGGGCTCCAGATGTTTGCCGGCGGCGAGGGCGGGTGCGTTCAGAACGTTTGGGATTTGATCACTCCCGAGCGGCGGGACAGCTTCGCCGGGAAGCTCGAGAGCGCGAAAGAGGGCGCACCGATCACGGATTACGAAACGGAGATGACAAGAAAAGAGGGCGGGAGAGTGCCGGTCAGCATAAGCCTGGTCTATATGCCTCAGGCAGGCGGTAAATTCGTCGAGACGGTGAGGGATATTTCAGTGCGTGTGGCGATGAGAAAAAAAATTATCGAGCTCGAGAAGTCTCAGATCGTCGGCAGAATGGCCGAAGGCTTCGCGCACCATATGGGGACTCCGCTCGCGTCGATGCTGCTCAGGGTACAGATGCTGAAGGAAGACATAGCTTCCATGCCCGAGTACGAAGGGGTGTCTGAAAAGATGGAATCCATCGAGAGGCAGATACTCTACGGTCAGAAGGTAATCCAGAGGCTTCTTAAATTCGTCGGGAATCCCAGGAGCGAAAAGGGTCCGGAGGACGTCGCCGATATACTTGCGGAGTCTGTGGACCTCATCACGCCGCTTCTCAAGAAAAAAGGCATAGACGTGAAACTCGCGACACAGGACAAATTAACGATACTCACCGATACGAATCTGCTTCACCTGGTATTTACCGATACGATCATGAACGCTGTCGATGCCATGCCTGGAGGGGGCACGCTCACTCTCAATGCCTCTGCCGACTCAATGAGGAAAAATGCGGTTATCACTATAACCGATACCGGCGACGGCATTCCGAAAGAGATTATTCCGTTCGTGTTCGAGCCTTTTTTTACGACTAAGCCTGCGGGCATGGGCACGGGGCTCGGCCTCTCGGTCGCAAAACGCATCATCAGCGACCACGGGGGGGATATATCGATAAAGAGCAAGGAAGGGGAGGGTACTTCCGTGACAATAAGACTACCGTTAAATTCGGGAGAACAGCCATCGTGACCAATGAGAAATTCAAAGTACTTGCGGTCGATGACGATAAGGAATTTCTGGAGGCAGTCAAAGAGCTTCTCGAACGTAATAATTACGAGGTAATAACGGCATACTCGGGGAAAGAGGCGCTGGAGAAAGCGGCAGAGGAAAGCGGGCTCCGCCTGGTCCTGCTCGACCTCGTGATGCCGCTCATGGACGGATTCACGCTTCTCGAAAAACTCGTTGACCTGATACCCGGAATCACGGTGATAATGGTTACGGGTCAGGGAACCGTACAGACTGCCGTCGAAGCCATAAAGAGGGGTGCTAAGGACTTCATAACCAAGCCCTTCGATAAAGACGTACTGATTAATAAGCTCAATATGATAAGGAAGTCGGCGGAGCTCGAGAGTAAAGTAAGCACGCTGAGCGTGCTTCTCTCCGAAAAATACGGCTTCGATAATATCATCAGCGGCTCGAAGCTGATGAAGACGGTCTTCGAGAGGGCTTCGGCCGCTGCCCATAGCAACGCGCCCGTATTCATAGTGGGCGAGACGGGTACGGGAAAGGAGCTCCTGGCCAAAGCGATACACCTGAGCGGAGACAGGGCGGGAAAGCCCTTCATGGGTGTTAACTGCGGGGCTATACCGAAAGACCTCCTCGAGTCCGAGCTCTTCGGCTACAGGAAGGGGGCCTTCACGGGGGCGGTGAGGGATCACGAGGGACTATTCGTCGCGGCGGACAAGGGTACGATATTTCTCGACGAGATAGGCGAGATGCCCAAAGAGCTCCAGGTCAGGCTGCTGAGGGTGCTCGAGGAATATAAGGTGAGGCCCTTGGGGTATACCCAGGAAGTAACGCTCGACGTGAGGGTGATAGCCGCCAGCAACCACTCGATAGAGGACCTCAAAAAGACCTACCTGAGGGAAGATCTTTTCTTCAGGCTCGCCGTCATTGTGATTGAGCTCCCGCCGCTCAGGGAGAGGAAAGGCGATATACCGCTCCTCATAGACCACTTCATCAACAGGTTCAACAATAAATACTCGAAAAAGGTGAAGGGACTTTCAGAAGGGGCGTTCAGCTCGCTTTACAATTACCATTTCCCGGGGAATATAAGGGAGCTCGAGAACCTGATAGAAGGTATAATCGCCGTCATGCCCGCGGGCAAAAATACTATAACGGAAAAAGAGCTCAAGGAGCACCTGCTCTGGCAGCAGCCGAGGGGCTCGGAGCATCAGCTCCTTGCGCTCGACAGGCTCGAGAAGTTCGCGCTCGAGCAGGCGCTCAGGGAATGCAAGGGCAACAAATCAAAGGCCGCCGATATACTCGGCATCTCGAGAGACACGCTTTACAGGAAGTTAAAACAGTACGGGGTGGAGTAAAGCCGTTGCTCCGTACGTCAGCTCCAACCTTACACAAGATTGCCGTTCCGCTGTCATTTCCGGAGCCGGTTTATTTGCTTTCGCGTGAGTAGCCGCTTTCGGATTCTCCTCCGCCCGCGGCGCATATGGAGCTCCCGTGGTCGATTACCCGGTGAGGCACCATGTGGATTGCGAAATTGGCGAGCCCCGCCGATATCAATATAATCCCCGCGATAATGCTTACTTTTCTAGGCGCGATACTAATCGATTTTTTATAGATTATCGGAAAGAGGGATAATGCGGGTATTGTGCCGAGCCAGAATATGAACAGCATGACCCCGCCGTAAAGAGGGTTCTTCACGGCTACCGCGCCGATAACGAATATATAAACCCATCCGCAAGGCACGAATCCGTTCACGAGACCGAGTGTGAACGAAGCGAGCGGTTTTTTCTGTGTCAGCGCGAAGCGCGCGGGTCCGGTCAGTAAAGACGTGACGAGCCTCGCGGGTACGAGCTCGAGATGTCTCCCTCTCGTGAGATTGTAACCGGTATAGATGAGAAAGAGCGATAGCATGACCAGGGAAACTTTCGAGACGACAGGGTAGTTGTTACTCAGAAACTTCTCACCGAGCAGTCCCGCCAACACGCCCAGCAAGAGGTAGCTGGCCAGCCTGCCCATGTGATATAGAGGGAGATAGCCGATCCTGCCGTGCACGGTAACGGCGATCGGGCCGCACATCACCGCGCAGTGGGAGCTTCCCGCAAGGCTCGCGATGAACACGCCGACCGGGACGGAGAGATAGGACCATCTGCTTATTGCCTCGCTAAATTGACTTAGGTCCGACAAGCTGAACGTCCTCCTCCGCTTCTATCTCGTTGTTTTTCGTATCTATGAAATTGAGCTTTACCGATTGCGTTCCGTTCTGCCCCGTTACGTCCCTGGGGAATTTGACGAAGAAGTGGACGGTCATGTCCTTCCCTGCTCCGAGGTCGAACGACTCGTACTGCGATATTATCTCGATTTTCTTCTCTTTAAGTCCTTCGGGGATCATCATCTTGAGCTGTACATCGTCGAACGACTGGTTCTTCATGTGCATTTTAAAATGATTTATTATCTCTTCGCCGCCGTCCCCATTTTTTATGACCTGAAAAGGCGTGTCCTTTCCGCGGAGAATTGTAACGACTATCTCCTCTCTCCTCTGCACGGAGAATACCAGTGCGCTCACGACGGCTATGAGGAGCACTATGTATATCGCGACCCTCGGCCGGAGCCACTTGGTCTTTAGCCCCTTGAGAGCCCTCCCGGTGGCGTACCTTATAAGCCCCTTCGGTTTTTCTATCTTCTGCATGACCTCGTCGCATGCGTCTATGCATGCCGTGCAGCCGATGCACTCGAGCTGGAGGCCGTTTCTGATGTCTATTCCGGTTGGGCATACGGCGACGCACTTGTAACAGTTGATACAGTCGCCCTCGGCCTCGCCCGGTTTTACGCTCCCCTTCCTGGGCTCGCCCCTCACGGGGTCGTACGAAACGGTGAGCGAGTCGTCATCGAGCAGCACCGACTGGAACCTGCCGTAGGGGCATACTATGATGCAGAACTGCTCCCTGAACCAGCCGAAGTCGAATAGGAACACAGCCGTGAGAAAGGCCATGATGACGAAGATCGTCCAGTTCTCGCCCGGGTTGTGCTGCGTCATCTCGACCAGCCTGTCGGCCCCCACGAAATAGGCGAGGAAGCTGTGGGCGATGACGAGGCTGACTATTATAAACAGGGTCCAGAGCGCGGACAGCTTCAGAAACTTTTTCGCGTCCCAGGGGGCCTGAGCGAGGTTCCGCTGCTGGACGTGGCTCCCGATGATGAGGTATTCGAGCCTCCTGAATATACCGTCTATGAACACGGTCTGCGGGCACGCCCAGCCGCACCATATCCTCCCCCATACCGCGGTCAC
>CADEFK010000067.1:0-9687 GCA_902826595.1 uncultured bacterium
CCACTAATAGTACTCGTATGGCTGCTTTTCAATAACGGCGGGCTCGCCTGGCGTCTGCTCTTGATTTTGATCCCCCTCCTCGGGATGGGTTTGACCTCCGCCGGGCTCGGTTTCTTCGTACTGCGCGAACGCCGGATAAGCAGGAATCAATAACAAAAGTGCCGAATAGAGCAAAAGAGCATGTTTCATCTGAGCGATCCCTCTAGGGCAAACCTCGCTTAATTATACCCCGAATCGGATGAGTATATTCAGTCATTTTTAAACCGCCCCAAACAATTCCTGACTCGCCCGGATGTGTTACATTTCTAAATGGATTCATCTGGAGGTGTGTAAATGAAAATCTCGATCGCTTTATCGTCATTATTGGTCCCGATAGTTTTCGCGGTCTACAATCCGTTTGGCGCATTGGGCGCGGAGGGGATATCGACGGTCAGTGCGGAATCGGAAACCGTGTCCGCCGCGCCGGGCAAGTCAGTCTCTTCCAGGATCTCCTGTCCTGCGGGCGATGTGCTCATAGGCGGGGGAGGGGAATGTTACGGCTACCTGGTTACAGACGGCAGGGTGAGTCTCGCTAAAAGCGCACCGGTGGGGTCGGCGTGGGCTGTCGAATGCGTTAATACCGGCTCACGGCCGGGAGAGATACAAGCGAGGGCGTGGGCCATTTGCGCCGACACTGCGGTCTTCGATGTGAAAAAAAAGAAATGACTCCGAATGTCGGAGATTCTCATTGCCCGGACGGATTCGGGATCTTGAAGAAGATCGTATAGAGCACCGGAACCACGACCAGCGTGAGCACTGTCGCGACCAGCAGTCCGAACATTATAGTCACTGCCATGGACACGAAAAACGCGTCCTGCAGTAGCGGGACCATGCCGAGTATCGTAGTCGCGGCGGCCATCATTACGGGATTGAGCCTGCTTACCCCCGAGTCCACTACCGACTGGTAGCGGTCTTTGCCACTTTTTATTTCAGTGTCAATCTGGTCTATAAGGACAATCGCGTTCTTGATCAGCATTCCCGAAAGGCTAAGAAGCCCGAGCAGCGCCATAAATCCGAACGGCTGCTTGAACAGTAAAAGCCCGATCGTGACCCCTATTATCGAGAGAGGCACGGTCAGCCATATAATAAGAGGCTGCCTCACGGAATTGAATAGGAAGACGACGATGAGAACCATCATTCCGAAGAATACGGGGAGCTTCGATTGCAGCCCGGCGTTGGCCCTGGCGGAATCCTCGGCCTCTCCCCCCCAGGCGATATAGTAGCCGGGCAACCCTTTTAACGACAGCTGGTCGGCGTCGCGAATGGGTATCACCTCGTGGTCGAAGTCTTGAAAAGGGTTGTCTTCAGGGCCGAAATCCTGACCCGTAGACTTGCCGACGTCCACGTTCAATGCCTTCTCTATCTCCGGCTTTACGCGGGCGAGCAGCTCGCTCGGGAGCTCCGTCCTCGGGTCGGCGTGTATTTTTATCATCGTCACCCTGTCTCTTCTTCCTATATTGGCGTTCTCTGTCTCGGTGTTGAATCCCGATACGACCTGTCCTATCGGTATCATCCTGCCGGCCGCCTGGCTCCATATCTGGAGGCTCTGTATCGTATCGAGGTTCATTCTATCGTAATCGGGCGCTCTGGCTATGATAGGCAGGAGCTGCGGCTCGAATGTGCTCTTGTCCCTGTATATACCGGTTGTGGTGCCCGAGAAAGACTCTTCGAACGCTCTCGCAACCTCGGGCCGCGAGATACCGAGCTGGCTCGCCTGTGCTTCTTCGAGCTGCGGCCGCACGACCTTCACCTTCTCCTTCCACTCGTCCCTTACGGCCTTTGCCTCCGGGTCTGCGTTGAGGATATCCTTGACCTTGCCCGCAAGCTCCCTGAGCACGGTCCTGTCTGGTCCGCTTATACGGAGCTGTATCTTTCCTCCCTCTCCCGGTCCCAGGAGGAATTTTCTCACGTTCACAACCGCATTCGGCAGAAGCTTTTCCAGCTCGGTCTGTGTCTTCTGGAATATAGTGTCGATAACTTCGTAGTCCTCAACGTTCACCAGTATAACTGCGTAACTGGACGAAGCCTTCCCCGGTACGTATGTCAGGAGGAACCGCGGGTCGCCGCCCCCGATCTCGCTTATAACGTTAGTCACGCCTTCTGAGCCCTCGATGTATTTCTCGGCGGCTTCGATCTCCCTTGCTGTGTCCTCGATACGGTATCCCTCGGGGAAATAGAGCTCGATGAAGAACTGAGGCCTTGTCGCCGTGGGAAAGAACATGGTCTTTATGAACCCGAAGCCTATGAGCGAAAGTATGAATATCCCGATCACTATTCCAACCGTCATGTATCTGAGATTGATAGCCGTGATCAGCAGCTTCTTGTACATCTGAAAGAATTTCCCGGCGTATGGATCTTTTGCCTTCTGGTCTTCTTTGCCGGGCTTCTTTTTTCCGATAAGGAAATATTTACAGAGGAGCGGCGTGATGGTTACTGCCGTGACCCAGCTAAACATAAGCGAGATCAGAATGACCTGGAATAAAGTTCTGCAGTACTCCCCGGTGCTGTCTTTCGACGTGCCTATGGCGGCGAATGCGAGGACTGCGACCACGGTCGCACCGAGAAGAGGCATCGCCGTCTGCCCAACTATCTCATTTGCCGCGCTTATCGCGTCCTCTCCCTGCTCCATCTTGATCCTCATGCCGTCGACGACCACGATGGCGTTGTCGACCAGCATTCCGAGCGCGATAATCAGAGCCCCGAGTGATATCCTTTCGAGTGTCACGCCCCACATCCCCATGAAGACGAACGTGCCGCATATGGTAATAAAGAGGACGGCTCCTATGATAAGGCCGCTCCGGAGCCCCATAGCGAAGAGGAGCACAACTACAACGATCACAATAGCTTCTAAGAGGTTAACCACAAAACCGTTAATCGACTGGGTCACCGATTCGGACTGGAGCGATATGACTTCGAGCTCCATACCGAGCGGGGCCAGGGGTTCGAGTTCTTTTATTTTCTGGTCTATGCCCTCCCCCATAGTTACGACGTTACCGCCGAGAACGGTCGATATCGCGAGCCCGATCGCGGGCTTTCCGTTATACTTGAGAATATTCTTCGGGGGCTCTCTGTATCCCCGCCTCACGTCCGCCACGTCCTTGAGATAGACCAGGCTTTCGCCTCCCCGGCTGCTCACGAGGAGGTCCCCGAAATCTTCTTCCGAAGTGAACTCGCCCGTCGGGTTGATCGGGAATCTTTCTTTGCCCACGTCTATCTCGCCCGCGTCGGCGGGGAGGTTTTTAGCCCTGAGCGCGTTATATATATCCGCCTGCGATATCTCGAGCGCCGCCATTTTCGTGCGTGACATCTCGACGTAAACGGCCTCGGGCTGCACGCCGTATAGCACTATTTTCTTCACGTCCTTCACGAGCAGCAATTCACGCTTGAGAAGGTCGGCGTAATCCTTAAGCTCCGCGTAGCTGTATCCCTCCCCCGTGATCGCCAGGTACACGCCGTAGACGTCCCCGTAATCGTCGTTGACGAGGGAAGGTCCCGCGCCCGGGGGCAGTTGAGTCTGGTAATCGTTTACCTTCCTCCTCAGCTCGTCCCATACCTGGGGGAGGCTCTTCTTGTCGTATTCGTCCTTGATTACGGCTTTAACTGTTGAAATCCCGCGGGAGGAGGTGGATTCTACGCGCTTCAGCTGACCGAGCTCCTGCACGGCCTTTTCTATTATGTTCGTAACCTCTTCTTCGACTTCCGATGCGCTCGCGCCCGGGTAGGGAGTCGTTATTATGGCTTCTTTTATCGTGAACTCGGGGTCCTCGAGCCTGGGCAGGCTCTGAAAGGCCTTGAACCCGGCATAGATGAGGACGATGGTGAGCGTTATCGTAATGACGCTCTTGTTTATCGATATTTCCGCTATTTTCATTCGGGAACAACCTTCATAGTTTTTTTGCCGTTAATCGAGGAGCGTAACCTGCATGCCTTCTTTCAATTGGGTCATGCCCGTCACAGCGATCATCTCGCCCGCTTTGAGTCCGCCTAATATCTCAATCTCTTTTTGTCCGGTTACCGCCCCGACTTTAACTATCCTTTTGCGAACCGTAAGGTCGTTTTGATCCACCACCCATACATATTGGTCGGGGCCGTCGCCTGTCACGACCGCTATAGCCGGGATAATAAAAAAGTCTCCGTCGGCGATGTTGTTCGTTTTCCCTTCCATGTGGACCTGCGCGGTCATTCCCGGAAGCACCCTTATCGTCTCCGGCTGATCCATGATCAGCGTGGCGCGGTATGTCTGCGTCCGGGGGTCGGCCTGGGCGCTCACCTCTTTGATCACGAGAGGGAAGTTCTCGCCGGGCGCGGATTGAAACGTCGCGAATAACAGGACCACGTCCCCTTGCTTGGTGGAAGCGAGTATGTTCTCAGGGAGGTCTATGACTATCTCTACCTTGCTAAGGTCCTGGAGGCTAAGTATGTTGTCGAACGGCCTTACCTCCTGGTAGTTCTGAACGAATTTCGCGCCCACATATCCGCCGAAGGGTGCTTTTAAGTACGTGTAGTCAAGGTTCGCCACCGCGTAATCGAGCCTGGCCTTTGCGGTGTCCCGCTTCGCCCTCCTGACGTCGAGGTCCGCGACGGGCACTGCGTTCCGCTCGTAAAGGTCTTTATACCTCTTGTAATCCGCTTGGGCTTCTACGAACTGCGCGTATGCTTCATCGTGGGCGATCTGATAGTCCCTCGGGTCGAGCCTCGCAAGGAGCTGGCCTGCCTTGACTTCGTCTCCTTCGTTTACGGGGAACTCGATTAACGGTCCCTGCACCCTGAACGAGAGGTTCACCCTCTGCGACCCCTGCACCTTGCCCGGGAAGCTCCTCCCCGTTCCCTGCTCTCCGCCGAGTATTATGGTTTTCACTGGTCTAATTACCTGCACAGGCGTCTGGTTTTCATCATCGCCCCCGCATGAGCCGAGGATTAAGATTAGGGCCGCCGCGGCAATTATTCTCAAATGTGATTTTTTTGTCGATCTTCTCATGCTTCATCCCTCAAACTGTGATTCACAGTATCTGTTGTCAAGTCTATTTAGTGACCGGGTCATTCGTCCCGGCGCTGTTAGTTTTGCCTTTTCCGTATGTTTCGGTATAGAACGCTTCCAGCATCCTGAAAAACTCGTCCCTCTCTTCCGGGGAGGTGAAGAAATCGAATTTCCCCGCTGCGCGCTGCAGGTTCATCAGGTCGATAAGGAAGTTATAGACCGAATTGGCCGCGTTCAGGTCAGCCGAGAGCGCCGCGTTCTGAGCGTCGAGCAGGTCTATTATGGATACGACTCCGCGGGAATAGGAGTCGGTGACGAGCTCGAGGTTCTTATGCGCTGCGTCCGCTGCGTCGAGCGCGAACCCGATACTCGGATATGACGCTCCCGAAAGGTTGAGCGCGGTCCTTATCTGTTCTTCTACCTTCTCGGTCGTCGAGTCCCTTTCGAATCTCAGCTGTGACAGCTGGCTCCTGGCCTTCTTGTAATCTGCGATTTTTGCTCCCCCCCTGAACAAAGGAAACGATGCCTGCAGCTGTATGAGCCATTCGGTATCGTCGGATTTCGCGAGGTCGAGGGGAAAGTTGTCCGGGATGTTTATGCTGCTCCCCGCGCCCCCTTCGTAGAGGAACTGCCTCAGCTCCCCGAAAGCAAATATAGTCGGGGACCAGAAGGCCCTCTTTGTGGAGGTGAGTATCCTGTCCTGAGCCGCGATCTCGGAATCTATCGTCGCGATAGCCGGCGATTGCTTGAGTCCGAGGCTGACCATGAAGTCCATGAAGACCCTGAACGATTCGGGATTACTGACGAACCTCTCGAGCCTCGGGTCGCTCACGAGGAGCGAAGGGTCTTCGAGCCCCGTTTCCACCGTTGCGAATTCCTCTCCCTGCGGCCTGTGGAGGAGCCTGTTCACGAGGATCTCCGTATTCTTCCTGTCCGCTTCGGCGTTTACTACCTGTATACGGTCAGACGATATCTGGCTCTCCCACCTGAAAACCTCGGCAGGGCTGGCAACGCCTATGTCCCGCCTTACCGTAGCCAGATCAAGGTTCGATTTTGAAAGTTTCAGGTTTTCTTTCTGGATGCTTTCTATGGTCTTTGCCCGGAGCACATTCAGATATCCAATCGCGGTAGCCGCTATAATGTCCAGTCTGACTTCGTCGCGCGTGAACTCCCTCGACTCCTGAATCCGCTTCTGTACGGTGAGGTTCGACCAGGCCCTCTCGGAGTAGATGAGCTGGCTCACGTTCCCCCCCACGCTCAGGTCGCGCTGCGGCTGGGTGCCCAGGCTCGCCTCCGCCCTGTCCTTGTCGATGTATGTGTTGTCGAGGAATATGTCCGATTGCGGGAGCAGCTCGGCCATTGCCAGCCTGATGTCCTGCGCCCCGGCTGCGACGAACTGGTCCGCGGCCAGGAGGTCCAGGTTCACTTCGACGGATTCATTCACAGCCTGCTCGAGGGTGATGGTTCTTCCTTTTTCCGCAGGTTCTTCATTGATGAGAGCCGCCTCGGTCAATACGCTCCAGGACGGGGAAAATTTTATAGCACGCGCGGTTTCCATGTTTATCGTGAGCAGTTCTTCCTCCGAATACTCCACAGGAAAATTTCCCGCCTGATCACCGAGCAGAATGCTCTGCACGACGAGGGCCACGCGTCTTGCCTCTCTCGTGAAGTTATGATCGGGAGTGAGGCCTATTAGGGCGCCCACTTCGACTTCGCTCTTTCCCAGCATGGAAAAAGCCGGGAGGCCTCTTTCGATGAGGCCGTCGTAAAGCTCGGCGGTCTGTGAGGCTGAATAGTCGATTATAGGCGTAACGTAAACGGCCTGAGAGCCGGGCGGAATCGCCGCGAGGGTTTCACCGACAGTTTTTCGCGCCGGGACTAGCTCGATAACTAAATCGTTTTCGGCCGATATTTTCCTAACGGAATTTTCCAGGCCCGGTACGAGCTCGGTCAGCAGAGGCATGTATAGCAAGGCGAGCTTGTTAAAGCCGACGATCTCTCTGAATTTCCTGATATCCTTTCCGAGGGTCTTCGACCGGGCCAGGTAATAGAGGTTCCCTACGCCGCTGCCCCCTCCCTCAGCCGGCGACAGCCCCATTAATGAAGGATCGATGACCCATGGGGCGATCACGGGTTTGGGTAGTGACACCCTGCCTGCAATCTCCGTAGACCCGATGATTCCCAGGGTTATCAGTATGTCGACTCCAGGGTCCGCCAGCTGCTTGTCTATTGCGGCCGCCACTCCCGTCGATGTCCAGTCGGACGTGACAATCTTGTCTTCCGGAAACCGTACTGTGAATTCACCTTCCGTGAGGTCCGTGATTTCCTTTTTGTAAGCCCCGAGCACCCTGCCGTTTATTTCGGACGGGCCGTCGAAAACTATGCCTATATTGACCCCGGAGGCATCCCGGCCTGAAGTCATTACGATCAGCAAGACCGGTAGTAACGACAGTAGAGATTTTACGACTGTTGCGGTCATCCGAGCTCCATGTTTTAAATAACGGAATTCTGATTATACATGAGTTGAAGAGATTAAAAAAGGAAAGGATCTGGGCTAATGCGCTATACACGTCCTACGGGAATAAAAACATCTCATTATTGTTTTTGAAAGCTACATTGATGTATAATTCTCGCAAAGGCTCTTGATACTTAAAAGGAGGCAATGATGGGATACATATACGGAACGCGTAGTGTATCGGTTTTAATTCTTGTAATAATTTTTTGTACATTTACATATGTGTCTGCAAGTGCTCAGCCAAAGGGGAGTTATAAGGACACGTGCAGGGCGATAAATGTGATCAAAGGGACTCTCGCGGCCCAGTGTCAGAGGGTAGACGGGACCTGGAAGAGCACCGCACTTCAATATTACGATTGCGAGGGCGATATAAGCAACGAGAACGGCAATCTCACGTGCAAGCACGGCACCAAGCCCAAGCCGGATAAGCAATTGCCGAAAGGGAGCTACAAGCAGAGCTGCAAGGATGCCTATGTGGACGGAAAATGGCTCTACGCCAGATGCCAGAAAATGAGCGGCAACTATAACAATTCATCGATCAAATACGCAGACTGCTATAAAGACATCTGGAATAATAACGGCGTGCTCACGTGCGGGGGCGGCAGCTCGAGTCTTCCGAAAGGGAGCTACAAGGAGACCTGCAAGGACGCCTATGTCGACGGGAACTGGCTATACGCCAAGTGCAAGAAAAATAACGGGAGCTGGTACAGCACGTCGTTAAAATATTCTAACTGCAGTAAAGACATATGGAACAACAACGGCGAGCTCACATGCGGCGGCGGAGGAGGCGGAGGCGGGAACCTGCCCAAGGGGAGCTACAAGGAAACGTGCAAGAATATTTACATCGAGGGCAACGTGCTTGAGGCGGATTGTCTCAACCGGAACGGAAAGTACTCGCATACCAGCATCAAGTACAAGAACTGCAACAAAGGCGTTTGGAACGATAAGGGGACTCTCAGGTGTAATTGAAGCGCGGGGTTTTGTACCGGTCGGTGAGCGCACCATGGCGCGGGGTTCAGTCCCCGGCTTTATGACTTGACTCTACCAGGTCCTTTAACGTAGCCCGGCCCAGCGCTTCGTCAATGGCACTTTCCACTTTCCCGGTGACGATGTCGACCTCGCGCATCGATAGATACTTCTTTTCGACCAGGTCCGTCTCGTAATTCGTCCTCGCAGCGTCGATTATCTCTTTCAACGTTATATTTTCGAGCGCCCTCGAAGGGACGAAGCAGGGCGGTACGTCCGCGGTTTCGATTATCAGGTTATGCTGCGTGAGGTCGTTGACCGCTTCCTCTATGGGCTCGTGCGGCAGCCGCAGGCGCTCCGTGAGCGATTCCAGGGTCCACCTGCCGAGGTCGTAGAAGTAGTTATATCCGATCAGATACATGATAATCAGCGATAGCTTTTCCTTGAGCTTCGTGCTCAGGTTGAACACCTCCGTCCTGAGAGTGAGGAACTTCAGGTTCTGATGGCAGAACGTGAGCTCGGCGCCTACAAGGACTATGAGCCAGTTGAGATAGAGCCATATCATGAAAATGACGAGCACCGCCAGGCTCGAATAAATTGCGGCGTATCTGGTGGAAGAGGCGACGGCCAGATGGAATACCCAGCTTGTCGCATGCCATGCTATGCCGGCGGCCACACCTCCGGTCAGCGCCGACTTAACGCGCACTTTCGTATTCGGGATGATAATGTAGATAACGGTGAATACGATTATTACGAAAACAAACGGTATTACCTTGCCGAAGGCGAAGAATATCGTGCCGAGAGGCTCTATATCGAGGATTCTGCTCACTAACGTGTTGCTCGAAAGCGTGGCGGTGATTCCGAACGCGGCGAAAAGTAGCACGGGCCCCACAATGAGCGTCGTGATGTAATCGCTCAGCCTCCTCGCAATACTCCTGCCTTTGCGTATCTTCCATATTATGTTCATCGAATCTTCTATCTTGGTGATCACCGATACGGCGGTGTAAATGAGCATGACGAGACCGGCTACTCCCAGGACCCCGATCTTGATCTTGCCTATGAATTCCATAATCCTGCCCGTGATGTCTATACCCTCTGCCCCCTTACGCCCGGGGATGCTGACTAAGATCGGCTCGATCGTGTTATTGACAACCACATGACCTTTTGGGCTCTTCTCTAGCAGTTACGG
>CADEFK010000067.1:9697-11960 GCA_902826595.1 uncultured bacterium
TATGAATTCCATAATCCTGCGCGTCACCTCTATACCCTTTTCCCCCAGGGGCTCGAGGAAGTTGAGTAAGAACGGTTCGAGCTGATTATCGACAACCCCAATGGCCTTTAGGATCGATATTATGAATGCGAGCAGGGGTACGAGGGAAAGGAGGGTAGTGTAAACGAGGCTCATCGCCCTTAAAGCCAGCTCATTTACCCTGTATTCTCTAAGAGTTACACAAGCTAACCTAATCAGGTTTATAAAGAATGATTCCCTCTTGTTGAGCGAGCCGGTATCTATGCGCCAGAGCTGCCGTGAGAAAAAATAGTTAATTTTCTTGACTAGTTCCGGCATATGCTTCCACCATTACTATAATATCATTTTACACCTGAAATTTGAATCCGGTCTTAAAGTTTAAACCGGATAAATCGGCGGAATGCCGGAATGCGAGGCCGAGGGCATCCGGAATCCGACTAATCGAGCTCAAAGCAGATTTTCTTGAAGCTGCACGTCTCGCATATTCTCTCGTTATCGGTCCTCGGGAAATCGGTCATGACCGCAGTGTTTTCATCCGGGTCCGCAAGCATGCCCTTCATCTTCGCGATGCTCTCGTTAACGTACTCTACGGCGTCGTTCAGTTCATGGGCGCTGAATCTGTGCGCCCTGGGACCGTCTCCGAGCAGGTTGTATTCGGTGAGCGAGATTTGCTCGAGCGGGACCTCGAGCTCTTCATAGGCGAAAATAGTGTATACGAGGAATTGAAGCTTGTCCGACTCCCCGGCGCCCGTTTTCCAATCTACGATTTCCACGCCGTCCCCGCTCTCATAAGCGAGATCGAGCTTCACGAACACCTTTTCGGGGTTAAACGAAAAAGCAGAAGCGGTCATGCTTTCTATGGAGATTATTTTCTCTTTCGGCAGCTTTTTTATGACCTCCGGCACTCCGGACCCGAAAAAACTGTCCAGACACTTTATCGCTTCGTCGTGGGTCTGCTTCCACACCTCATCTGTCGTCCCGGTTTTATACTCGTGCTCGAAGAGCGCGGTAACGTTTCTCAGGCTGCCGTCCTTCTGCCAGTAAAGGCCGTCCCTCGAGAACCTGAAATCGCTCCTCATGAGCTCCGTTACCCTGCTCTTCGATTTCTCTGCAGAGACCAGATCACCCGTAGATACAAGCTCTTTCAGCACTTTCTCGATTTCGTGGTGTACCGTGGAGCCTTTCCACTGCCACCTGTTCTGGAGGTTCTTCAGCACATACAGTATCCTGGTCGTTTTGTCCCGGTGGTTCTTGTCCCATCCGCCCCAGGAGCCGTAATAATTGTAGTAATACTTCCGTCGGCACTCCTTGAAGAGCGAGTCTCTCGAGACCGACCAGCTGAATTCATTCTTGAAGTCGCTCATATCACTTTCCGCTCACTTAAGCGCAAGCTCCATTATCCTTGAGCCTGGGGGCGTCGTCGAACCGCTCCCGGACGCGCTCACGTCCGAGAATCTGAAACCGAATTTCTTGTAGAGAATGATCGCCGGTTTGTTTTCCCCGTCTACCTCGAGTACCAGGTTATTGCAGCTCATGTCCCTCGCCGTTTCAATCGAGCGGTGGAGGAGCTGCGAGCCGATCCCTTTTCTCCTGTACATTTCGTCCACCGTCAGAGCGCTCAAATAATATTCATCGTCCTCGATATCGGGAGTAAAGCCTCCGTGCAGGATCCTCGCGGTAAGAGTGAGGTAGCTCAGGAACTCGTTCAGCCTTAATGAGACAAGAAGCCTGATCAGCGTCAGGAACTCGTCTTTACCGCCTCCCCTGTATCCGATCGCGAGGCCGGTTATTTTATCCCCCTTGCACGATACGAGTATGTTTTCATGTCCCAGGAAATTGTTCCCCGCCCTGATGAGATCCATCACCATGCGGCGCGATCCGCGGGCATCGGCGCCGCGGTTTCTCTGAGCGCTTATTATCAGATCCGCCGCTCTCCCGACATCGTGCGCGTTCAGATCAAATTTGCGGATCTCCATGCGATTTGGCCCGGTGTGATATTTTTTGTTTTTGCAGCGTTAACTCTAGGTTATAATATTTCCACGCCGGATTCAAAGTCTGGAGATCGATGGCAGAGATAAAGGTAAGAACAGTCGGAGATGAAAAAGGCATCATTCAATTTCATGTCGTGGTTTGCGAAGGCGCCACTAAAACGGAACACGTTGTCGAGCTTTCGGAGAGTGTATATCAGGATTTGACAGACGGCCGGGCGGACCCTGAGGAATTGGTTATTAAGTCTTTTGAGTTC
>CADEFK010000068.1 GCA_902826595.1 uncultured bacterium
CGGGCGTTAGTCCATACGGACGCGACGGTCGTAAGCTCGTTAAGCGTAACGGCATCCGGCCTGCCGTCCACTTCTCCGATCACCGTGAGGAACGTTATCGCGTCGTTGGGCGACGTGCTCCCCCGCGGCGTCCCTCCGCGTGCGACCGCGTAGATTATGCCGCTTTCGGACGGCCGTCTGAATTTTATGCTGAAGTTCCCTTCGCCGTCGGTCGTATCGCCGCCGAGCGTCTCGGCTATTATCGTGCCCGCCGCGTAGAGCGTCACGCTTGAGCCCGACACGGGCTCGTCCCCGGCGGCAACCCTGCCTTTGAGGGAGAGGTCCGACCCCGGGCTCCCGCATCCGGCGAGCGCCGCGGCGAGGAGAACAAACCCGGCGGCCCCCAAGTAATACCGTTTAATTTTCAATAGGAATATCTCCCGGGGAACATGTGAGCAGGATTTTACAGTACCAGATTCATGAGTAATTTCAATTGCGCACGCACGGGGTGCGTTCTATTGTTCAAATGTCGCTTAAACGCGGGGCCGGCGGCAGGACAAGACCCGTCCCGGACCGGCCGAAGCGGAAGGGGATTGAACAGCCGAGGCGCTTTACGTGCGGCCCGTGGCGATTATAATTTGTCATCCGTAAACGGCGGGCGCCGGCCGGGGAAAGGCTTGCGCGCTTGCGGGCGGAATTCACGGCTCATAGGGGCTATCGATGGCTGAAGAGTTCGACGATGACATAAGGGAGATTGCCCGGGGCCTGAAGGAAGGCAAGGCTTCGGCCGCCGGGGCGCCCGCGCCGACCGACGCGGATAAGGGGTTTCTCGCCGCGATTGAGGACCTTTACGTGCATTTCCGCAGGGGGATAACTATCTTCAACGAAGCCTCGCCGGGCATGAGGCTGTCGCTCCAGAGGCTCACGCCCGATTTCCTCGACCTCTTCCTCTCCATACCGGGCAGGAGGGGCGGCTTCTCGGTATTCTCCCCCTCGAGGATAGTGATCCTCTTCGACGAGGACCCCAGCGTGCTCACGGTGATCGGAAAGAAGAGGATGACCGGAAAGGACGGCGAAGGCAAGCTTTCGCCGGCCATGCAGCTCATCAAGATTAATTTCAGGCAGGAAGGTAATACGATAACTTACAGGGACAACGCCGGGGGACCGCTCGAGCTTCACAGTCTCGTAACGCTTATAATTAAGTGGGTGTCTGCCGCCTGAAATCTCAGGGGTGGAGCACTACGTGGGTGAGGGACGCAAGGAATACCAGCGAGAAGATGAGTATCACCACGCCCATGATGTAAAGCGCGCCCGATTTCTCGCGCTCGCTCAGCTCGAAAAGCTTCTTGTGACCGTCTTTTTTCTCTTGTTCGCTCATGACCGCAAGATTATAACGGCTTATAGGTCTTTGTAAAGAACTTCCCTCCGGCCCTGCAAATAATATCAAATTTGCTAGTATAATAAAGGTGATAGAATACGTAACGCCCTGATTCAGACCGCCGATTGAGGGCAAGAACTTCGTCCTCGGGGCGACGGTAGGATGCTCCCAAAACTATTAACACCGTAACCTGTTTTAACCGCCTGACTTTCGAGTCTGATCTGTTTATGGGGCAGGAAAGTTGATAAATACCTAACAAAGCAGTAAAATCTAGATATTAATCTTTATTGCTCAATAGTTTTTCTGAAAGGAGCATAATGATCCGTGCTCACGGACTATTACTTCTTTCGTTTGGAAGACAGGGGTAGAGAATGACAATCGGACTTAATGAAAACGCCGAAATAAACACAGATTTTTTTGACAACGATAAAAAACTGCCGCTTGTAATTACTCCAAAGCGCAGGGGATTGAAATTAATCGATTTTCTCAAATTAAACCAAAACGAAATAGAAGAGAATTTATTAAAACACGGGGGAATATTATTCAGGGGGTTTCAAATCGACGGGCTCGCGGACTTCGAATCGTTGGTCAAGAACTGCTACGGAGACCTGATTGATTATAACGACAGGGCCACTCACAGGACTCAGGTCGAAGGCAAAGTATACACAGCTACCAATTACCCGCCGGAGCTGGAAATAATTCTCCATAATGAAAGCTCATTCGCCGCAAAATTCCCGACGAGGATTTTCTTTTACTCCATTGAGGCCGCCGAAAAAGGTGGGGAAACGCCGATAGCGGACGTGAGGAAGGTTTACGAACAGATCGATCCCTCGATAAGAAAACCGTTCGAGGAGAAGGGTGTTTTATATGTGAGGAATCTGGCCGGCGGACCTTTCGGCTTCACTTGGCAGGAAGTTTACCAAACACAGGACAAAACCGAGATGGAGAGGTTCTGTAAGGAATCGGAGACGGATTTAGAATGGATAGACGAGAATAAAGTAAGAACGAAACAGCTCAGACCCGCGGTCGCGAAACATCCCGTGACTGGAGAATTATTGTGGCTCAATCATGCTACCGTGCTTAACGTTTACTCGATCGAGCCGAAACTGCAGCAGATGCTTCTTAAATTCTTCAAAGAGAAAGATTTGCCGAACAATACCTACTATGGAGACGGTACGAGCATCGGCAAAGATGTGATTGACGAACTGAGGAAAGCCTACGACTCTTCGACGGTTGCTTTCAGATGGGAACCGGGCGACGTCCTGATGCTGGATAATATGCTCGTCGCTCACGGCAGGAAGCCGTTCTCCGGCCGGAGAAAGGTCGTGGTCGCAATGGCAAAACCCGTGAGCTGGAAGGAGCTCAACACTTCGGTTTAAGGACTCTCAAATGCCGGGACATTTTAGAACAAAACTCGCCGATTTTATCGATTCTAAAATTAAAGACTCAGGAAAGTCTATCACCGGAGAATTCAACGACAACACACCGCTCATAACTTCCGGACTGTTGGAATCCCTGCACTTGCTTGAGCTGGCGTTGCTGGTGGAGGAGGAAGTCCGCGTTCCGCTGGACCTGACTACGCTCGACTTTATCAAGGAGTGGGACACCATAGACCGTATTTTAAATTTCGCGAAGAATTACAAACCATAATTTCTTTAATCTACGCTGTGACTCAAAAATGCCCAAATGAAACATGAAGTATTAAAGTATTCCGATGACTTTGAAAATCATATAGATCAAATCGCCAGACTCAAAACGATCAACTGGGGTCTGGATTTTGATGTTTTCAGATCCTACGTAAAATGGAACTACATAGATCGGCCTCATTCCAAACCGCCAATAATATACTTCGTTCGTGCAGGAGAGGAGATCGTGGCCATGATAGGCGCGTATGAAACTACATGGCAGCTACCAGGCGTATCGGCGAGCTTTAATGCATTATGTTCTGCGGACGTCTTAATACTAGAGGGATACAGAAATAAAGGAATATACAAAATGATGACTGACTTCGTGCTGGAAGATTTGGAGAGGATGGGCGCACAACACTTTTTTAGCTTCAATGCAACACCCCTGAATACTATGATTTCGTTATCCAGGGGTTGGAAGAGCGTTGGACAAATTAAAATTATGAAAAAGCAATTCCAGACGATTGAATCAAGGGTAATGACAATTGCCAAGGAATTAGCAGGTCCGTACGCCAGAAAATTATTGAGAAAGGCCGGGATCGGCATGATATTGAAAAGGAGAGAAAGGAGCAATTCACAAAAGATCGATATGATCCGTCATATCCCGGGGACTCAGCTTCCTCCCCGCATAACGATGGACGATAGACCCAGGCCGGCGGAAATGGCCCTCCTGGCTAACAGAACACTTCCTGAAAATAAAATTACACAGGTAAGGGATGAGATGTTTTTTCGCTGGAGATACAATAACCCGCTTTCAAAATACCTTTTCCTGTACTGGTATGATGATTGCTTAAAAGGCTATCTTGTCTTGCAGAGCCATAAATACAGTATGGAATCCGGAGGCGCGCATAATATATTTGAATTAGAGGCGACCGACTCTTCTATAAAAATAGAGCTCTTGAATACCCTTCTATCGCTCATAGATTTTGGATCAATTTCAACCTGGATAAATATGCTGGACCGGGATAGTTATGATTTTTTAGCATCAAAGGGATTTAAAGAAGACAATTCGACAATAAGCGTAGAAAACCTACATCGGACTATTTTGATCCGGCTGTTGGGTAAAGATAATAATAAGCTTGAATTTCAAGGCCTGAATTTGCTCGATGCAAAAAGTTGGGATTATAAAATGATTTATTTACACGATCACTGATTAACCAAGCTTATGAAATTCTTGTGCCGTCACTCAGGCTAACGTGCACGGACAAATATTTCCTTCGCGGGGACAATCGTTATAGGGAGATTCCGCCAGATAGTGCAAAAACCTAATGCTGTAATAATCAAGCTTGACTCAATTACAGGCTTGCAAACATCCAGGACATTGGCTAAATACGGCATACCGGTAATTGGTATTGCAGATGATCCCCGTAATTATTGCTGCAGGACTAATTCGTGCAAAAAAGTGCTGACCGCTAACACATCGAATGATGAACTGATAGATACATTAATAGAACTTGGTAAAAAATCGGGTGGAAAATCCGCACTTTTTTTATGCAGTGATGATAGCGTTCTTGCCGTATCCAGACACAGAGAAGCGCTCAAGGATTGGTATGGATTCGTATTTCCCGATAACGAGATTATTAATTTACTTATGGACAAGGTCCAGCTCTACAAATATTTGGAGCGCAGCGGTTTTTCAATACCAACCACTTATTTTGTCAGTAATAAATCGGATCTGAAAGAGATAGTGAATAAAGTGACGTACCCATGCGTCGTAAAACCGCCCAGGCCGACAAAAACATGGTTCAACTACTTTGAATCCAAGGCATTAAAAATAAGAAGCCCGGAAGAACTGCACGCAATATGCGATAATGGCTTAAAGGCATCTGACGTTTTCATCATTCAAGAATGGGTAGATGGGAAAGATTCCAATATATACCAATATTACTACTATTTTGATAAGAGCCATAAGCCGGTAATCAATCACACGTCGCGCAAGCTCAGGCAATGGCCTATCGAACTTGGGGAAGCAACTTTAGTCGAAAGCTGTCTGAATGAACCGGTCCCGAGGGAATCAATCGATATCTATAGCGGTATTCGGTACAAAGGAATCATATCACTCGAAATAAAAATCGACGAAAAGAGCGGCAAACATTTTATAATAGAACCGGACGTCGGACGCCCGAATACGAGCATAGGTCAAGTTGAAGCCAGCGGAGTACCGATATTATATACGATGTATTGTGACGCTCTGGACATACCTTTGCCGCCATATACTGCACCAAAGCATACCGGTGTCAAATGGATTTCTTTCGGGAGAGATCTTCTGGCGTCGAGAGGATATTATATTAGAGGCGAATTAACTTTTAGGGAATGGCTAAATTCAATCAGGGGTGTAAATACCTTTGCCGTTCTGTCGATACGGGACCCCATACCTTCTATTCTCGATATATTCAAATTATTTAAAATAATATTGAGTTCTGCAGAGTACACATTGAGGAACGTTCTCAAAAACATGCAGGTGTTATGAGATAAGACGGTTTTACATGTCGAACCTGACCTCTCCATGCACTCTTATAAATAGGGTTCGTAAGCGAAAATCCAGCCGATACTATAGACCTTTCACGGGGGCGGGTCACTTGAAATTGTGGACCGCCTCAAACACGCCGCTCATGACTTCTGGACTTTTGGAATCCCTCCATTTACTCGAGCTGGCTTTGATGGTGGAGGAGGAAGTCCGGGCTCCATTGAACCTGACGACCATCGACTTTATGAGGGAATGGGACACCGTAAACGGCATTTTAGAGCTCGTGCAGAAAAACAAGTCATAATAACACCATCGGACTAGTGCGGATCTCACCAATTCCCAAATAGCAGCCTAAAAAACAAAATTACTCTTCTTTTGGTGCTTATTTATTGACTAGCGCGTAGCTGTTATATTCGACAATACAATTTATTTAAATTATTATAATAAAGGACAGGAAGAATAATAGGCGGGATTTTTAAGAAGGTGAGATTTAAGAGTGCTTTAAAATCTGAAATAAGATATCCTAATGTGATAGGCATAAATACATTCTCTCTCGCTCTGCTCTCATCTCACTAGAAATAAGGACAGGTAAACATCGACAGCGGTAAGATATTTGTACATAGTGGCCGATATTGACCGCGTGATAAATATAGGGAATGTTTTGCGCATAATGAACCACAAGATTATAAGATACGATTCTACTTATGATGACCAAATCTGTGAACTAGAGAAAGAGATTTGGAGCCCCGATTTGAATGTAAATAAATCTTACCTGCGATGGAAATACTTTGATAATCCGTACACCGCTTTCCCGAAAATATATCTAGTTCTCATCGAGGGGATAGTAGTTGCTGTTCGGGGAATGTACGACACTAAATGGCAGTTAGGGGATAGTGCGGATGGCTTTTCGGCCCTATGTTCGGGTGACACTGTCATCCATCCTGAATATCGTAACAGGGGCGTTTACTCCGATTTGGCGAAATTTATCAAGAACGATTTATATGAACTTGGGTATCGATATCTTTTTAATTTCAGTGCGGGTCCTACCACCTTAATCAATAACTTGGCTATCGGATGGAAAAGCATCGGTAGAATTAGAACAATGAGTATAGAATCTTCTCCGAGAACCATCGTTAGAAGATTAAATTGCGAACGTATGATAAATAAACTCATAAAAAATACTACAGCGGCTAAGTTTCTACAAAGACTAGTAAACAAATTTGGTTACAACAGTTATAACAAATTGTTCAAGCATCACGAGAAAATCCATCCTCATTTAAGGATAGAAAAGAACCCCTTGCCTGATGAGATGGCGGTTCTTGTCGGGAAGCTAGCTAGAGGCAGTAAATTAGTTCTGACCAGAGATGAAAAATTCTTCAAATGGAGATACAATAACCCGCTTTCAAAATACATTTTTTTTATTGGTACGACAAAGAGTTAAAAGGTTACCTAATTGCACAGACCCCTCTATACCAATCAGGTTTTATGAACAAATTTAATATAATCGAATTAGAAGGAATGAATTCTATAATTATAATGGATTTGCTGAAATCTATGATCACTTTACTGGATTCAAGATCGATATCCGTATGATCAAATATGTTGAATGAGGATTGTCGAAAGTTTCTGGCGTTAAACGGGTTCATAGAATCTAGTTTAACAGGCAGCGCATCCGAGTATACGCCGACCATTCTGGTAACGGTGACGAACGGGCTGGCTAATGTTATAGAATATCGCGGCATGAACCTGCTCGATATGAACAGCTGGGACCTCAAGATGATGTATTCGGATGGCTACTGATTTTTCAGCTCATCTGAATCCTGCGAGTGAGCGTACGGCAGTTTTAGATATGTTGTTGAAGTTTATAGATGATAGCAAAATGTCGTTTTATTTATGAATCTTGTCACATTTTATCCACGTAGCACAATAGCGAAACATTAGGGTTTTGCGGCGTTTAGTACTTGACTTTACTTGACCACAACCTTATTTCCCCCGGTATTTGATTTAAATCCGACCGTTGTTCCGGCATATAAGTGTGTTGTTAAGGCAGTGATCGGCAGACTTACTTTAAGAAAATACAGAGGCCCACTTTGGCTTTCGATAACATGACGCCGGAGGGACATGCGAAAAAGAATTTAAAAAAATCATAAATCTCTAATTTGTCCGGTAGAGCTTTTGGGTGAGGTTCATATGAAAAATCTAACCTATGCTATTGATATTTCGAACGCAACTTCCGACCCTGATTTGCAAAGTTCTAAAAAATAGTTAATACTAATAGTATGATAGAATACGTAACACCATACTTCAGGCCCCCGAGCGAGGGCAATAGCTTCATACTCCAAGCGACCATAGGGTGCTCGCACAACCAGTGCACATACTGCGCCATGTACAGAGGGGAGGAGCAGAAGTTCCGCGCCCGCCCCATGGAAGAGGTGAAGCAAATCATAAACGAAGCCGCCGAATCCGGTCTCATAGACGACCGCGTGTTCATAGCCGACGGCAACGCGCTCGTGCTCTCCCAGAAGAAGCTCGTCGAAATCATGGGGTACCTCCGGGAGAAATCACCCGGCATCGGGCGCATAAGGATGTACGCCAATGTCGGCGATATTCTCAGGAAGGGGGTCGAGAACCTGAAAGAGCTTAAGGCGCTCGGACTCGACATGGTGTATATCGGTTTCGAGAGCGGGGACAATGTGGTGCTAGAGCGTATTAAGAAAGGGGCGAACTTCGACGAGACCGTGAAGGCGTCCCGTATGCTCAAGGAAGCCGGGATCATGAACTCAGCGATGGTGCTCCTCGGCATGGGGGGCGTGGAGAGGAGTGCCGAGCACGCGGAAGCTACGGGGAAGCTCCTCACCGCGTGCGACCCGGAGTACGTCGGAGCGCTGTCGCTCCAGTTACGGCCCGGAGCGCCTGTGTACGAGGAATGGAAGAGGGGTGAGTTCGAGCTCCCGGACAAGTTCCGGATGATAAAGGAGCTCGAAATACTCGTCGAGAACACGGAGCTTACGGACGGGTTCTTCTTCTCGAACCACATCTCTAACTACCTGCCGGTGAAAGCCAAATTTCCCGGGGATAAGGAAGATGTGCTGAGGAGGATAAGGACGGTCCTCGCGAGCGGGGACGAATCTCTGCTCAGGCCCGATTATTACAGGGAAGTCATTAACCAGTATTGATGTTCGTCATAGAAAATAATAAACTTGATATAACTTAAAGGAGAAATAATATGCCCAGGATAGCTACAATATCGCCCGTATGGGGGTGCAGCGTTTCCGACCTTCGCGCTCTTGCTAAGGAGGCGGAATCAGGGGGATTCGAAGCAATATTTTCGCCGGAGGTCCCGCCCTATAACGCGCTTGCGAACGCCCAGGTGTTCGCCGAAGCGACGACGAAGATAAAGGTCGGCACGTGGATCACGAACATCTTCATGCGCCAGCCGATTATGGCCGCCGCCACAGCGCTGACAATACAGGAGCTCTCGGGCGGCAGGATGGTGCTCGGCCTGGGGGTGAGCCACAAGCCCGTGAACGACAGGTACGAAATTGTAATGGGCGACCCGGTAGAGAAGATGAGGGCATACGTGAAAGCCGTCAAATCATTCATGGACGGGACTGCGCCGCAATTGACACTCAAGCGCGAGCTGCCGAAGGTGCCCGTGTATATCGCGGGGCTGACGAAGGGGGCTTCGAAACTCGCGGGTGAGGTCGCGGACGGCATAATGCCCTATATGTCCACGCCGGAATATATAAAGAAGCTCGCGGGCTACGTGGCCGAAGGCGCGAAGGCCGCGGGACGAGATCCGTCCGAAATAGATATCACGCTCGGCATTCCGTCCGTCGTATCGGACGACCTCGATCTCGCCAGAAAAGCGGGCAAGCGCGGCCTCGCCGGGTATCTGCGGTTCCCGTTCTATCAGAGGCTCATGACGAATAACGGCTTCGGCGACGTGATTGAGAAGATAAAGGGAGGGGCCGACCCGGCAGAGGTGTTCACGGACGAGATGCTCGACTCGGTCGCGCTCGTTGGGCCTGCTGACAGGTGCAGGGCAAGGCTCGAGGAATACAGGAAGGCCGGTGTCTCGCTCCCGATCATAGTCCCCAACGCAGCCGGGAAACAGTCAAACATCGAGGTCATGAAGATCACCGTCTCAGCGTACGGGGGGTAGGATTTTTAACACGTTCGTCCTGAGCGTGTCGAAGGACGTGCTTAAGGAGCGGATTTCAAAAAGGTTCACCAAAACTTCACCGAAAGCGCACCGGAAGTACACCGGATTTCGGGTTTTGAACGGTACGGTTCTTGTCCGGAACCTTCAATACATCAATATCTCTACTATAAGTTATATATAATATATCCTTCACTTCTGCTCTACCTCAAGCATCCTCAAGCGGTTTATCGCGGCTGAGAGCTCTATCTTCCTGAACTCGGCGTAGCTCCCGGAGATGCGGGGGCTTATCACGTCGAGGCCGTCCCTCGCTATGTCCATCATCACTAGCGACGTTATCTCACGGAGCGTCCTCTTCCCGTCCATGTACCTCCTGGCGTACTCTATCGCGTCCCCGATAGCCGCCGTCTGGCATACGTCCGCGAGCTGCTCTAGGGCGTGGAGGTCTATCTTCTGTCTCCCGTAGTGTATCGAGCGGAGCCCCTTGGCCGAAATCTTGACCTCCTTCTTCCCCTTCCTCGGATCGAGGCTTCCCGAAAGAGGTATCCTGTCCGTCACTCTCCCGAGCGGGCCGCCTCCTTCCTTCTTCCTCTCGCTCGCGAAACGCTTCGCTATACCGAGCGCCTCCGACGTAACGTCGGACGGTTTATAATCCGTCATGCATATGACGTGGTCGGCCACGTCGAAGTAGTCCCCCGAGCCGCCCATCACGAGCACTGTCGAAACCCTCATGTCCGTGTAGAGGCTCCTCACCATGTCTATGAACGGGGTGATAGGCTCCCTGTCCTTCGACACCAGCTCCTGCATCCGGTGGTCCCTTATCATGAAGTTAGTCGCGGACGTATCCTCGTCGATGAGGAGCACGTGGGCGCCTGCTTCGAGGGATTCGAGGATGTTGGCCGCCTGGGACGTGCTCCCGCTCGCGTCCTCGGTCGAGAACGACTTCGTGTCTTTTCCATAAGGCAGGTTCGATATGAAAGGGGATATGTCCACCTTCTCGATCCTGCGCCCGTCTTCGGCCCTTATCCTGACCGCGTTCGGATTCGTTACGACGAATTCCCTCCCGTCCCCCGGCACGTGATTGTATATGCCTTCCGATACGGCTTTAAGCAGGGTCGATTTCCCGTGATACCCGCCGCCGACTATGAGAGTCACCCCTTCCGGTATGCCCATGCCGGTGATCTGCCCTCTGTTCGGGAGCTCCACGTCCATTCTGAGAGAAGGGGGGGATTCGAACGGGACGGCTTCATCCGGGCTCATCGGCCCCGGGTCTATGCCGCTCGCCCTCGGCAGCACGCTCCCCTCGGCTATGAACGATACGCAGCCGAGACCTTCGATCTCGTTCCTGAGGAAGTCCGCGTCCTCCGCGGTCTCGATGTGCCGGTGGAGGGCGTCACTGTCGAGGTTTCCGAAGATCAGCGAAAACCTTACTATCTTCGGAAGCTCCTCGAAGAACATCGCGTGGGCGTGCTTCCCGGCGACCGTGCGGCCGAACGCCGGCAGCCCCATGCCGAACCTCGCCTCGGCATATAAGTGTGTGGTGACGACGGAAGAGCGCTCGAGTATCTCCTGGCCTGGCCTGCTCATCGTTATGAGGCCGCTCCCCCCGCTGCCCCTGTTGCCGAGCGAGAACCTTTCGGCCGCGGCATTGAACGCGCGGGCCAGATAGTCCCTGAGAGCGGTCTCCCTGCTTTTCCCGGTGTAAGTATCCTTCGGGAACCCGGCTATGTCCTGATAGACCCTCACCCTCACGCGGGACGGGGACGCGAACGGGTCCCTCTGCACGCGATCTATATAGAGGGTGAAATCGTCGAACCCGTATTCCCCGGCGATGTCCTCGTAAGAGGCGTAACCCCTGCCGTCTATTCTCCCGAGCGCTTCCCTGAGATCCTGTGCCGTCTTCATCGATTCGGGAATGATATGATAATTTGCGCCGGCTGTCTATAAATATGTGATTGCGTCCCGGCCCCTCTGA
>CADEFK010000069.1 GCA_902826595.1 uncultured bacterium
AAATCGTACCATTATATATATTAATAGGCTAATCCCGCCCGTTTAATGAAAATCCGTCAAGCGCGGGTATAATATTAACTAAGTTCTGGCAGGCTTGGTACGAGGATATAGGAGGATTAATGAACCGCAATTTAAGGACACTTCTACCCAAGGGCATCATAACCCTTCTTTTTCTCTCTTTCTTTTTGATAGGCGGGTGTGACGTAGAGTTCGGAGGAGGAGGGGACAATAACGGCGGGGGCGGAGGCGGAGGCGGCGATGAAGAGGAGACCGTCCAGGGTACAGTCGTAAGCATCATACCGGATCAGGACCTGGAAGGGATAACCGTTGAAATCACGGTCGACGACGGCGCACCCGAAACGGACGTGACGGACGCCGGGGGTTTCTTCTCGATAGAAGGCCCGCTGGCCGGCGACCCGACGATTGAATTTTTCGACGAGGACTCGAATTCGTTGGGTGCGATAAGCATAAGCGTGTTTCCGACCGCACAGGTCGAGCTCGGAAACATAAGCCTCGAGAACGGCAACGTCAATACGCTAAATATAACCGAGGTAACGTTCAACGGCGATATATCGTCCAACAACTGCACCGGGAACTCGGGCTTTATGGAAGTCGATGCTGAAAACGACCAGGGACAGGTGACGGTTATAGTGCAGATATCGGAATCGACCGACCTTATAATCAACGGCGACGATGCCGTATGTGAAGATTTTTTACTCGGGCGCAATGTAGAAGTCCAGGGCGAGATACCGAGCGCCAATACGGTTGACGCAGACAGGGTTGAGATCGACTAGGACGCTGCAGTACCGTAAGCATCTATTGTAAACATTACGATCGGAACAGGACAACACAGGGCAGGCGGCTCACTTCTGTTCCTCATCAAGCGATTTGACCCTTTTTTCGAGCTCTTTTAGTTTCTCCATGAGATACTCGACTTCTTTCGCGGTCTGGGGAATCGATTTTCCCTCCCCGGCAGGCTCCGCCGCTCCGGATGGCGCATTGGCGGCTGGCAGTTCAGGGAAATTCAGCATGTCCAGGTTAGCGGGGAGCTTGACTCCCGGGGGGAACCATCCCATTTCCTGCCATAGATGCATGTTCTTCTTGAAATTCTCCTGTACCGAAAAATAAGGCTGGAACATCATCAGAAAATAGTTTTCGAAGAAGTCCTTCGCGACTTTATTCCCGTATTTTATAAGCATGTGGAGGAACGAGACCGGCAGAATGTCCTCCTTGTTCTTCTCGCTTTCGAGGACGACCTGAATAAGTATGACTTTCGATATATCGGCCCCGGTCTGGGAATCTATTACCTTGACCTCATTACCCTCGCGTATGAGGGCGCCTATATCGTCGAGCGTTACGTACTTCTTGTTGGTAGAGTCATAGAGTCTGCGATTACTGTACTTTTTTATAATAACCTGACCCGGGCCTTCTTTCGCTTCTTTCACCATAAGTACTATAATTATTCAAAGAAACCATCGCGAGTCAAGAAATTCATAAATTAGGCACTTGACAATTTATGGGAAAAAAAGGAATATTTTATAGATTATACGTACGTAAACTCAGGTAAACAGGAGTCGATGGGATGAGCAGCAAGCCTTACAAGATATGGTTTAACGGTGAGTTTGTATCCTGGGATGAAGCCACTGTCCACGTCCTGACCCATACGCTCCATTACGGGCTCGCCGTTTTCGAAGGCGTCAGGGCCTATAAATGCGGGGATAACAAATCAGCCGTATTCAGGCTCCAAGAACACATCGACAGGCTCTATGCGTCCGCCCATATTGCCACTATCAAGATTCCCTACTCCAAGGAAGAAACGCACGACGCTATCATCGACCTGCTCACTATTAACGATCTTGAAGAAGCCTATATCAGGCCGATAGCCTTCATCGGCGGAGGAAAGGTAGGCCTCCATCCAGGGGATAACCCCATTACGCTGGCGATTTCCGCATACCCCTGGGGCACGTATCTCGGAGAAGGAGCCTTGTCCAAGGGAATTAGCGCGAAAATCTCATCGTTTACACGAATGGGCGTAAACTCCTTCATGACCAAAGCAAAAGTCAGCGGGAACTATGCAAATTCCGTCCTCGCCAAACTAGAAGCCACGTCTCTCGGATTTGACGAAGCCATACTGCTCGATACCGAAGGATACGTCGCTGAGGGCACGGGAGAGAACATATTCATCATCCGGAACGGGGTGCTGAAAACACCGCCGCTCACGTCCGTACTCGAGGGCATAACCAGGGATTCCGTCATTCAGATAGCCGGGGACGAGGGCATTGAGCTCGAAACGGAGCGTTTCACGAGGGACGAATTGTACATCGCGGACGAGGCCTTTTTCACTGGGACTGCCGCCGAGATAACCCCCATAAGGGAAGTCGACAAGAGGGTCATCGGAAAAGGAAAACCGGGACCGATAACGAAGAGACTGCAGTCCAGGTTTTTCGACATAGTCGAAGGGCGCGACCCTAAATTCAGCGAATGGCTCGAATTCTACCCCGCGGTCTCAAAACTGAAAGTGAAGAGCGAGTCCCTTTAAAAGACGCACCCGGAACCATTTCGAAGATTCCACATCCTTACAGGTAAGAAAAGGTCCTCTTCACGTTCTTCCCGAGCAGCAAACAAGCCTAGTAAAGGATATGACTACCTGTCCATAATATATGAAACGAGTGTCCTTACGCCGAACCCGGTTCCGCCCTTAGGGCTCCAGTTGCTTTCTTTCTCGTTATATGCCGGGCCCGCTATATCGATATGAGCCCAGTCGGTATTGCCGACAAAGTTCTCGAGAAACATCGCCGCCGTGATAGCGCCGCCCCATCTGCTGCCGACATTTTTCATGTCCGCAACGTCACTCTTGATCTCCGGGCGCAGTTCTTCATCCATCGGAAGCTGCCACATTTTCTCTCCCGCTCCGCCGGCGGCCTTTATGATCCTGTCGATCAGCTTCTGGCTGTTGCCCATTACGCCGGCGGTATACGTGCCGAGCGCAACCATGCATGCCCCCGTGAGGGTCGCGAGGTCGATTATCTCGTCGACCTTGAGATTCACGGCATAGGACAGCGCATCCGAGAGCACGATCCTCCCCTCCGCATCCGTGTTGATTACCTCGATCGTTTTTCCGTTATAAGCCCTTATTACGTCGTCAGGCTTGTAAGCCGCGGGCCCCGTCATATTTTCGCACGTAGAAATGAGGCCGTGGACCTTGACGGAGGGTTTAAGACAGGCTACGGCCTTCATGATTCCGAGCACCGCCGCCGCGCCCGCCATATCCATCTTCATTGTGCGCATGCTGTCTGCGGGTTTGATACACAGTCCGCCCGAATCGAACGTAATCCCCTTGCCTACTACGGCGAGAGAAGCCTTAGGCTTCCTGCGCGGCTCGTAGGTGAGATGGATGAACCTGGGAGGCTCCGCGCTGCCGCGCGATACCGCGGCGATTCCCTCCATCCCTCTCCTCTTTATTTCTTCGAGGTCGAAGATCTCGCACCTCATCCCGCCTTCGTCCGCAACCGCGGAAGCTATATCGGCGAGCCTGGAAGGAGTCATGTAAACGGGGGGTTCGTTGACCATGTCTCTCGCGAGGCAAGTGGATTCGGAGATCGCCTTTGCTTCGAATATCTCGTCTTCGAACCTCCTGTCCTTCATACTCTCGGATACTATCACCACATTTTCTATCCCGCCCTCCTCCCCGTTCTTAGTCTTGTATTTATCGAACCCGTATGCGCCGAGCATCACCCCTTCAGCCAGAGCCGCTATATACCCCTTCCCCCCGTTGAACTCCGGACCGAATGTTACATGGGATGCCGCAGCTCTCAGTTTTCGGGCCGTTATATTCGCTGCCTTTCTCACCGTACCGGAAGAGAACCGCAACTTGTCCCCGAGCCCCAGCAGAAGCACGCGTTTTGCTCCAATCTTCCCGAAGGTACGGCTGACGTCAACGCTTTTCCCTAGCTCCCCGTCGAAGTTTTCATCATCGGCTAATTCTCTCAGCGCATTCCCCAAGGCGTCGTTAACACTCTTTACAGACCCGTGGAATTTATCGCCTTTGAAAATTCCAACCACCAGGAGATCGGTACTGATTTTATTGACATTTTCACCGCTGTATTTGAAGTCCAACTCACTTATCCTCCTTGAGTTCAAGTTACCGGGATTAGATTAGCATACGGGCGTCAAATTGAAACCACTCTAATTTTTGGTTAATTGACTATCAGAATTAATATTCTTTATATTCTATGGTATACTTTTCCGTCTGATTGGATTCAAAATCTCTAAATTCAAAACAATTTATTTAAAATAGATGCGTGAACATTTTAGTAGAAGTATCGACAGAAACAAGGTAAATTAATACACTAACAAATCTTGAGTAAATACCAAGGAGGAAGTACAAATGGGTTGCCCGTATAAAGCTATAGCAGATGATACAAGAAGGAAGATACTGGAGTTCTTGAGCCAGGGCGAAAGCGCGGCCGGGGATATAGCAAGTAAATTCGACATATCCAAGCCTGCCATCTCGAATCACCTCAAGATACTCAAGGAAGCCGAGATCGTTAGTGAGCGTAAAGTCAGGCAGAACCGTCTTTATTCTCTGAACAGCGGCATGATTGACAATATGAAGTTTTACCTCGCTTCCCTGACGGGGAAAGACAATCAATCGATGAGAACCTAGCCATCATCGCTGATCATCGTTAGTTGCTATTACGTCAAATACCAGATCTTGCTGCTTGGTTACGTAATCGATAAAAAGTCGTTTCCGGTGAAGCTGTGCCGGATACGGCTTTTTATATATATACACATCCGGTATGATTTATCACCGTCCATGCATGTACAAGAGTCATAGTGGAATCCAGAAACCCATTTTTACAATCATATTCCGGGACTGAGGTCGAGTGGTTATGTCAAAAGTAATTTCGGTTGGCACGGCAGAGCTTCCCTATGAATTCCTTCAGAGCGAGCTGAAAGGCTTCGCAGACTCCCTGCTTTCAAGGAATGGACAGGGCCCGGGCCGTATGCTCGATGTATTCGACAACTCGCTTATCGAATACAGGGGATTCGTGCATCCTAGGGAATGGTTCGAAGGAGAGAAAAGCTTCAGGGAGCGCTCCGAGTCCTATTTATCGGGCGCGTTATCAATATCCCGCTCCGCGATCAAAGACTGTCTGGATAGATACGGGGGCAACACCGGGGACTTCGACCATATAATCTATGTCTCCAGCACCGGCGTCTCGACGCCTACCATCGACGCCATTCTACTTAACGAGCTCAAGCTGGACAACCATATAAGACGCACCCCGATCTGGGGGCTCGGATGCGCGGGAGGGGCGGCGGGACTGAGCCGGGCGCTCGAATATACGAAAGCTTATCCGCGGAGCGCGGCGCTTCTGATAGCGACCGAAATATGCAGTCTCGCGTTCCACGGCGAGGATTACTCCAAGAGCAACATTGTTTCACTGGCGCTTTTCGCGGACGGCGCCGCTGCCGTCATCGTAGCGGGTAAAGAAAACAGGCTGTATGGGCTCCCGGGCATAAGCCTTCTCGATTCCCTCTCCACGACCTATTACGATTCGCTGGATGTCATGGGATGGGAAATCGTGGACGACGGGTTTAAGGCCATATTCAGCAAGGACATCCCGTCGATCGTGAGGGACAGGGTCAGGGGTAATATCGATGAGCTCATATCGAGCCGGGGAATTGCCATTAATGATTTGAGCCATTACATCGTCCATCCGGGGGGACCGAAGGTGCTGAGCGAGTACGAGAGATCCCTGGGCCTCGAGGAAGGCGCGTTCGCGCATTCGAGAAAGGTATTGAGGGAACACGGGAATATGTCCTCCCCTACCGTGCTGTACGTCCTTGGGGAGTTCATGGACAGCGAAACCGCCGGCAGCGGCGAGTACGGAATAATCTCGGCGTTAGGGCCCGGGTTCAGCTCGGAGCTGCTGTTATTCATAACGGAATGAAACTTTTCATTATCTTTCTCGTTTTCCTAATATTCCAGCGCGTATCCGAGCTGCTCCTGGCCCGGAAGAACGAAGCCGCCGTGAGAAAAATGGGGGCTGTCGAATTCGACGGGAGCGGGTACAGGGCGATAGTCCTTATGCACGCCGCTTTCTTTATCTCCCTCGTAACAGAGTACGCGCTGCTCGGAAGGAGCGTGAACGGGCACTGGCCCTTCCTGTTAACTGTCTTTCTCCTGACGCAGGCGCTCAGATACTGGTCGATACTGAGCCTGGGGAAGTACTGGAACACGAAAATACTCGTCGTACCGGGAACACTCCCCGTTACCAGGGGTCCGTATAAATACATCCGGCACCCGAATTACCTGGCCGTGATTATAGAGATAGCGGTGATACCGCTCATTTTCTCCTGTTACATCACTTCGGCTTTGTTCAGCGCGATCAACCTTATCGCCCTAAGGCGGAGAATAAGAATAGAAGAGTCCGCTCTGCACGAATGTACGTCCGAAAAGGCGCCGACAGCCTGACCAGGGATTGATATCGGCGTCGCAGAAATGCCGGTGTCTACCATAGAACATATTACCTCCATAGCTCTGATATATAAATTCATGCAGCTATTGCGGATATATGCAATAGTGCAAATATAGCCGCATATTCCATACGCTTTTATTGCTTTTATATGTCCTCTATATGACAGGACCGAAAAAGATCGAGATTCACCGCATTTTTTCTTTAAGTTTTCCCTAAAATCTGACAATTCACATTAGCAGGGCGTTTTACATTGATTACGGATGGTTAGTATCTGCAGTTGCTCTTAATCTTTAAAAGTTAAATCTTTACAAATCAAAACCTGAAGGAGCAAAAATATACTTAAAGAAGCTGTTCAGGTAATATTATTCTATAATTATAGATAGATAGCACGAATTGCTAAAGCGTTGTTTCATGACAGAGCGCAACTTCAAGCGTAGCATTAAGCATCTTAAGTCCGGACCGAAGTCAGGCACTGAGCTCGAGGATATAAACCGTTACAGGTATGATATATGTTCCATATACAATTTCTACGAACCTTCATATATATGTTCCATATATCTCACTTCCGGCGGACAATAAACATGACAATCCGTTCCTACCTTTATGCTTCGCACAGGACGGTTTCCGCAAGATGAAACGACATCAGGAGTTGCGAATACGGCGACAGAAAAACCCGGCCGTGGCATTCCGCGGATAAGTACTATAGACTATACGCAGGGAAACCGAATCAGAAGTTACAAGGGGGTGCAGCATGTTGAGCTCTATGTTGCGTACAAGTGACGATGTAGGCGCGTTCATTGCGAGAATCGCTCTCGGTATAGTCATGCTGCCGCACGGTTTACAGAAGCTCCTTGGACTTTTCGGGGGCGCGGGCTATTCGGGCACCGTCGAATTCTTCGTGAGCAGCGGGATCCCCGCTTTCGTCGCTATCCTTATTATCATAGGTGAATCGTTTGGCGCGATCGGCCTCATAGCGGGATTTCTCAGCAGGCTCGCGGCATTGGGGATCACCATTATCATGCTCGGAGCAATCACCGTTCATCTCCAGAACGGCTTTTTTATGAACTGGGACGGCACCGCAGCCGGAGAAGGTTACGAATACCATCTCCTGGCCGTGGGACTCGGATTGATCGTGCTCATAAAGGGCGGAGGCCTCTGGTCGGTAGACCGCGCTATGACCAGATAGACCGACGACGGGATTTTGCCGGAGTGAGGAACTGTTTTCATTTACACAGTCTGGTTCCGCAGAGAGTCCCGGTCAAACGTGTATACGCGTCCCTACCCTGCCCCGCCGACAATTCGTGCAGTCACAAAGCCATCGATTCCATTCCAAGGCATGCAGTCGGGAAGATCATAACCTGAGCCGACCGGTCCGTCCGGTTTCCTGCAGCATTCCAAATTAACCCCTTAGTCCAGCCCTCCATTAGGTTCAGTACCGTCATAAAGAATAAATAATCAAGATTTGCTGAGTTGATTTTACAAAGCTCCTCATATACAATGAATTTTCAAAATTTTCTAATTCAACATGAGACGGGAGATGATATGGGTTGTGCTTTCAAAGCAATAAGCGACGAAAGCAGAAGAACGATTCTTAAAATATTAGGAAAAGGCAACGCCAGCGCCGGCGAAATAGCGAGCAAATTCAACATATCACAGCCGACTGTCTCGAACCATCTGAAAATCCTGAAAGAAGCCGGATTGATAAAGGAGCAAAAGATAAAACAGAGCAGAATATATTCGTTAAACAGGCATGAACTTAGAAAAATCGTCGAAAGTATCGAGGAGTTGATCGGTCAATAACTCACACACCCGGCAGACAAGCGGTATCCATATCCAACGAGCCACAATGGAATAATTAAAAACACACAATCGCGGGCGACTCCCGATCGGTTGAACGTCCAATCCCGTGCTGTATATACATAGTCTTTCGGATACCCGCATTGGTTCCTAAATATCGCGGCTTGGGTTATAATGATGGAGTCGGGGATTCACTGGATCAAATTTAGACTTATCATCCGGGTATGCGATAGCCCGGCGGGGAGTTTTTATGATAAATACGGAAAGAATGACCGAGCACGTGATGGATCTGATAAGAATCGACAGCCCTTCGAGGAGGGAAAAAGAGGTCGCGCTCAGACTCGAGAAGGAAATGAAGGATCTCGGGGCAGAATGCTTCTATGACGACGCCGGGGATAAAGTAAACGGCAACGTCGGCAATCTCATCGTAAGGCTCAAGGGGAACAAATCAGACGCCCCTCCCTTTTTTCTATCGGCGCACATGGATACCGTGGGGCCCGGTGAAGGTATTAAGCCCCGGGTCGAGAACGGCATTATAAAAAGCGACGGCACCACGATACTGGGGAGCGACGATAAAAGCGGGGTCGCCGTGATCGTGGAGGTGCTCAGGACGCTTAAAGAGCAAAACATGCCGCACGGGGATATAGAGATAGCGTTCACCATTTGCGAAGAGGTGGGCCTCCTCGGCGCGAAGCACATAGACATTTCGAAGTTCAGATCCAGCTATGGAATCGTGCTCGACAGCAGCACCCCGTCGAGGCTCGTTCTGAGATGCCCATCCGCCGTAAAGATGGAATTCACCGTGCACGGCCTTGAAGCTCATGCGGGCGTATGTCCGGAAAACGGACTAAGCGCAATTAAAATCGCAAGCGAAGCAATCGCCGGCATGAAGCTCGGTAGGATCGACGACATTACTACGGCGAACATAGGGATAATACACGGAGGCAGAGCCACGAACATCATCCCCAACCTCGTTAAGGCCGTGGGGGAAGCCAGGAGCCACAGCGAGGAATCGCTCAAGGCACAGGTCGATCATATGCGGCAGTGTTTCCACGATGCTGTATCCGGATACGAAGTCACTATTCACGACGACCTTTCGTTAGAGGGCACGGTGCGCGTGGCGACGCTCGAGGAAAAGATCGACAGGAGCTATGACAGGATGGACGTCCCCCCGGGATCGGTACCCGCGCGGCTCGTGGAGACCGCCGTCGCGAACCTCGGACACAAGATCGAGCACCACACGAGCGGGGGCGGGTGCGACGCCAATTATTTCAACAAGATGGGGGTAGAGTGCGTAAACCTGGGGACGGGCATGTACGATCTCCATACGGTCAACGAATACCTCGTGCTCGAGGAATTTTACCGCTGCTCGGAAATCGTCCTCGAAGCGGTAAAGCTGAACGCGCTCAATATAAAATAAACCCTGACCGACGACGAATCGCTTCATTGCCGGGAATTCCCATTAGAAACTCAGGAAGGCCGATGAGCAAGACAGCACTTATCATAGTGGACCACGGCAGCACCGTAGAGGAAGCTAACGACATGCTCGCGGAGATTGCCGATCTGATAAGATCGAACGAGAAATGCCGTTTCGATATAGTGAGGTACTGCCACATGGAGCTCGCGCAACCCACAATCGCCGACGCATTCGACGCATGCGCGGCCGAGGGAGCAAGCAGGATAGTGATACACCCCTATTTTCTCTCTCCCGGAAAACACTCGACACAGGACATACCCAGAATGGCGGCCGAGGCCGCGGGCAGGCATCAAGGGGTAAGCTACCACGTGACCGAACCCCTCGGGGTACATGAGAATATCATAGATATAATCCTCGAAAGGGCTTCCGCCGAAAAGAGGTCATAGACGGTTGCGTGCCCCGGCACCGGACTTGAATGCGTAAACATACACATACCTGAAATTCGAGCGCGGGAAATGAAAAGCTATACGACCGTAATTTTCGACCTCTTCGATACGATAGTAGATTTCAACTTCAGCCGTCTGCCTTCTATCGACCTGAACGGGGTAAGGTCCAGGACCACCAGTCATGAGGTATATTCCGTCTTCGCCGGATATTACCCGGCCATCTCTTTCGCAGAGTTCTATCATCATTTCATCGAGAGCTATCATCAGTTCCAGGATATGAAGCAGGCCGAATGGAGAGAGTACCCGAACCGCGACAGGTTCAAGCTGATGCTCGGGAATATGAATATCCCGGACGATCCGAAGGCCGGGACTGCGGCGGACGAAATGGTGCTGACCCATATGGAGGGCCTATCG
Organism: uncultured bacterium; assembly: GCA_902826595.1. Classification (GTDB taxonomy): domain Bacteria; phylum Desulfobacterota_D; class UBA1144; order Nemesobacterales; family UBA2774; genus 2-12-FULL-53-21. Next base: position 10,560 of record CADEFK010000069.1, read on the forward strand.
AGGGCGGTCGAATTCCCAGATGAGAATGAGAAAGCGCTCGATGATGTGAGGGAAAAGGGTTACCGGATGGCTATTATTTCCAATTTCGATTACGCGCCCGCGGCATACGCTCTTATCGAGAAGTTCCGGATAGGACGGTTCTTCGAGAAGATAATCATTTCGGAGGAGGTGGGGTGGAGGAAGCCGAAGCCGATAATTTTCTGGAGGGCGATGGAGCTCCTGAAAATTATGCCGGAAGAGGCCCTTTTCGTGGGTGATAATTTCAGAGCGGACATATGCGGGGCCAAGGGCGTGGGCATGGACGCCGCGTGGCTGAACAATAAACACCAGGCTCCGGAGAATTTAAGCCCCGAACCCGATTATATAATTCCGGAATTGCCCGACATCGGGCCGATCCTTCCATCTTTAAAATAATAAACGGGACCCCGGTTTATGGTCCGGAGCCCCGTTTGGTGGTTATGCGCCGAAGCGGCATGTACCGCCGCGGTTCAGACTCGAAATTTACTCTTCCGTGGCCGCTACGTCCTCCAGCGTGATGCTCATGTCGTATTTTATAGGCGAGGTCTTTCCGGGAAAGCTGGCGGGCTCGACCAGAACGTAGACCGACTCCTGCTCTTCCGGTGCGGTCCATGAGAGTCTCGTGATCGCGCCTGCGTTCGCCGATGACTTCTGAGCGACGATCACCCGGTCCTGATCGAGGACGGTGATGTTAAACCCGGTATCAGTAGCGGGCGTTATCTTGATGCTCAGCTTCTGCTCCGGTTTCATCGGCAATGAGAAGTAGTCCTTCTTGTCGTAGCCCCATTCGGCGGACAGATACCCGGCGTATTTCCCGGGCTCCATTCCCATGACCTTATCGAAGATATCCCCCGCATCGGTCGCGCCCCCTAAATCATAGTTATCCTCGACCTTTATGTAGTATGCCGTTCCTACCGGGGTCGGGTCATACTCGTTCCCGGCGCTGAAGTAGTAAGTGTATTCGTCCTTCTCCGAATTCGTCATCCAGCTTATGGTCTTCAGGATGCCCTCGCTTCCTATAATATTCTCGTGGACCACGAGG
>CADEFK010000070.1 GCA_902826595.1 uncultured bacterium
TGCATTTTCATTCATTTCTCTTGTAATAGAACTATCAACTGACACATCTCCGGGGTATATACCGTTGCGGATCTGTCAGTTGTCACATCGCGGGCTTTCCCCGATCTCGATGAAAGTTGAGACCGGACGGAAACGTGTGTAGATTATTCCCGTAACATGACATACCCGACAGGCGCCTTAATTCAGGCCGCCGTAATCCTGCTCATACTCTTTTCAGCTCCATACGCATATGCCGATTCTTTCAGCGAAAACCTGCTCTACATATATTCCGGGGGCAGGAAGATAGGCTACTCGTATGACTCCGTAAAAACCGTGGGCGGCATAACGGAGGCCGTGGAAAAGGCGAGGATCAAGGTCAGGCTCCTAGACAATACCGAGGACGTCGAGACCGAGGCACGGTACAGGCTCGGCGAGGGGAATCTGCTCTCCTTCGACTTCAGGTTCGAATCCCCGTCGGGCAGGGTGACGGCCGCGGGCGTGAGGGAAGGGGAGAAGATGCGTGTGAAGATGAGTACAGTATCGGGGGGCTCAGAGTTCGTGTTCGACGCGCCGCCAGGCCTCATACCCGCATCGATGCTCCCGTCGCAGCTCATGTCGAAGCACCCGGCCGCGGGGATGGAATTTGTAATCCCCGTGCTGGACCCCGTGACCGTAATAGCGGCGTCATCGCCCCGAAGCTTTGAAACGCGGCACAAGATTGCCGGCAGGGAGAGCGTCGAAGTTCCGTCTTTGGGCACAGTCGACGCATGGAAAGTGGAATCCGTGCTGTCGGGAGCGAAGGTGACCTCGTGGATCACCGACGGAGGGGAGCTTCTGAAGCAGTCCATACCGCCCGGGATGACGGCCCTCAGGGACGAGGGAGGCAGCGTGTCCGGGGACGGTCTTTCGGCGCTCGATATAGAGGGGGCGACATCCATTCCCTCGAACATCATGCTTGAGGACCCGAGGGGCCTCACGTACATGAAAGCCGAGCTCCAGGGTATTGACCCCGAAGACGCGTTCGATCTGTCGGACTCTTACAGACAGTCATTCGACGGGAGATACGTTTCTATAAGGGTTGGGGATACCTCGAGCGTGAAGACTTACAAGCTGCCCAATAAAGAACCGGAACTCGCCCGGCACCTCGCCCCCGAGAACCTCATTCAGAGCGGGGACAAGGAAATAATATCCAAATCCCGCGAGATACTCGAAGGCGAAAATGACTCGCTCAAGGCGGCCGTCAAGCTGAACGCCTGGGTTTTCAATTATCTCAGAAAAACCGGCACTGCAGGCATTCCGAACGCCAGGGACGTGCTGAAGACAGGTTCCGGGGACTGCAACGAGCACTCCGCCCTCTTCGCGGCGCTGGCCAGGGCCGCGGGAATTCCGACGAAAACGGTGTCAGGTACAATATATCTCGACGGAAGATTCTATTATCACGCATGGAACGAGGTGTACGTCGGGGAGTGGGTGGCGGTCGACCCCACATTCGGTCAGGTCCCGGCCGACGCGACGCACCTGAAGCTCGTCGAAGGGGACCTGAACAAGAGCTCCGTTATAATGAACGCGGCGGGTAAAATAAATCTCAATATTCTGGAAACCTCTTCAAATGAAACCGGCAAATAAGCTTATATGTTCCACTTCTGTAGCCGTCCTTTTATTGCTTCCGGCGCTCTTTTCCTGCGTACACGCGGCGGGGGTAAAGAGCGACCCCGCTCAGGCGGACGAGCCGTTCGTTTCAGCCGAAGCGCCCAAAAACGAAGCCTATTACCACTTCACCGCGTCACGCATGCTCTATCTCGACAACAGGACGTCCGAGTCGCTCGCGGAGCTCGAGCTCGCCGAACAGATGGACCCCTCCTCGGCCTATCTAAAATACAACCTCGCCCTCATGTACATGTCCACAGGCAGGATGCGGGACGCCCTCGCAAAGCTCGAAGAATCGATCTCGACCGACCCGGGGTTCGCCCCGTCCTTCACGCTGCTCGGAAAGATATACGCCTCCTCGCGGGACCCGAAGGACAGGGAGAAGTCGGTCTGGATCCTGCAGAAAGCAGTCGATCTCGACCCCGATGACGCGGAGTCGCTCCTTTTCCTGGGTATCATGGACACCGAATCGGGAAATTACGACAGCGCGGAGATAAAGTTCAGGAGGATAACGGAGCTCTACCCGGACAACGAAAAGGGTTACTACTTCCTGGGCAAGCTCTATTACGAGAAGGGGGATTACGTACGCGCGGAGGAGAACTACAAGAAAGCCCTCGACCTGAACCCGAGCTTCGCCTCCGCGCTCCTCGAGCTCGCGCTCATATACGAGCAGCAGGGGAAGGTCAAGGAATCAGAGCGTATCTACCAGGACGTGATCGTGCTCTATCCGAACAGCCTGGAGTCGTACGTGCGCTACGGCAATTTTCTTTTCAGGGTCAACCGCATGGAGGACGCGAAGACGCAGTTCGAGAGAGCCGAGGGCATGGACTTCCAGAACCCCGACCTCAAGCTCAGGCTCGGCCTCCTCTACATCGAGAGCGGCGATTACGACAAAGCGGTCGAGGAGTTCAGGCTCATCCTCATGGGCAATCCCGGAGACGACCGGGCGAAATACTACCTCGCTCTCTGCTACATAGAAACGGGCAGGTATGAAGAGGCCGTGAGCATGCTCGATTCGATACCGCAGTATTCGGAATTTTACGACGAGAGCCTCGTCCAGAAAGCCTACATTTTCGAAAAGCGGGACATGCTGCCCCAGTCGATGGCGCTTATGGAGGAGGTCTACCGCCGCGAGCCCAACAACGAAGTGATCGTAAATTACCTGGGGAGCGTTTACAGGAAATCGGACAGGAACGATGACGCGGTGACGCTGTACAGGAAATTCCTCGAATCCAACCCCAGGAGCGAGACCATCTATTATTCGCTCGGAGTCACGTACTATCTCATAGACCGGGAGCAGGATTCGATCGACACGATGATGAAGCTCATCGAGATAAACCCCGGGCACGCGGACGCGCTTAATTTCGTCGGTTACTCCTACGCCGAAAGGGGGGTTAACCTGGACGAAGCTGAGGCGCTCATAAGAAAAGCCCATGCAATCTCTCCGAACAAGGGATACATACTCGACAGCCTGGGCTGGGTCTACTACAAGAGGGGCAATTACGGGGAGGCGGCGAAGCTCCTCAAGCAAGCGGCGGCTCTTCAGCCGGACGACCCCGCCATTCTCGACCACCTGGGGGACGTGTACAGGGACATGGGGGACACCGTGACGGCCCTCGAATACTACAACAGGGGCCTCAAAATGCTGAACAACGCTCCGTCCGACAACCCGGAGGACATGGAGCTCAGGGAGAGTCTGAGGAATAAAATAAATCTGCTGTCCGGAAATCCGAAGATAGAAAGCTAGAATTGAAAAACGAACGTTATTACATATATTCCGTATTCTTAATACTTCTTCTGGCCTCGTCGTGCGCCAAAAAAGCGGGCGAGGCCGATTTGACCCGTGCCGACGCGGGGGAGATAATCGATAAGGTCGAGCTCTACGAGGGCAGCGTGCGTTCGGTAAAGGGGCTCGCGAGGGTCAGGATAGAGACAGACTCCGACAAGGTTTCTTACACGCAGGTCACTGTCGCGGAGAGCCCCGACCTGATACGCCTCGAGGCCTTAAACCCGTTCGGCAGCACTGTGGGGTTCATTTCGTCGGACGGGAATCAGATATACATCATATCCTCGTCCGAAAGGGGTGTATACGACGCCGGGGAGGAATTCGATCTTTCCTACGTCTATCCGGGCCTGGATATCCGCATTACGGCCGAAAGCCTTGTGAGCCTGGTTATGGGACGCCTCCCGTACAGGATCTACGACACGGAGGAAAAACCAGCGGTCTCGGCGGACGCGGGACTTATAAAGCTCGCCTGGAGCGGGGACGGGAACCCGGCTGGCGGGAACGCGATGTGGGTCAACAGCTCCAATTTCAGGGTCGAGAGGGCGGTGTTCCCTCTGGGTAACGGCGAGCGGGCGAGCCTCTACTACGAGTATTTCGACGGGCTGGTCGACGGGCATTATTTCCCCAGGAAGATCGATTTTGAGACAGGCGGGCTTTCGATTAGAATAGTATACGAACCGGGCGTAGAGCTTAACGGGGGCGTGGACAAGGCTCTTTTCACTCCTCAGGCGGCAATTGAAAAATCCGGCGCACAAAACTATAATTAACCGTTATGGCGACTCGCGCTCACACTGGACCGCGTACAGCAGAATTTAATACACATTTCGCTTGAGGTTATCGAACGTTGCCCGAATCTGAAATAGTCAAGGTCTTCACCATCAAGAACAAGCTGGGTCTCCACGCGCGCGCGGCGGCCGTTTTCGTAAGGCTGTCGAGCAGGTTCGCTTGTGACGTGAAGCTCGTAAAGAACGGTTACGAGGTGGACGGGAAGAGCATTCTCGGCGTGCTCTCCCTGGCGGCGGCCAAAGGGAGCGACATAAAGGTGATTGCGAAAGGCGAGGATTCAGGGAAGGCGATGACCGAGATCGAAGATCTCATAGAGAGCGGATTCGGCGAGGGCGTATGAGGGTCGAAAGAAAAGGCATCCCCATCTCCTCGGGGATCGCTCTCGGCAGGGTTGTGCTGCTCGACCGCTCGAGAATGATCGTCGAGAGGACTCAGATCGACGAGAGCCTCATAGGCACGGAAAAGGACAGGTTCCTGCAGTCCGTGAGGCGGTCCAAAGACCAGCTTCTTTCTATCAAGGACAAGCTCGAGCCCCTGGAGGGCGGAGAGCACCTCCAGATACTCAATATCAACATAATGATGCTCGAAGACGAGCTCCTCTCGGACGAAGTGCTGAGGTTCATAGAAACCGAGCGCGTGAATGCCGAGTGGGCCGTAAACCACATATTGTCCAAAAAGAGCGAGGCCTTCAGGAAAATAGAAGACCAGTACATGAAGGAAAGGCTCGCGGACATCTATTACATGGGCGAGAGGATACTCCGGAACCTGCACGGCGTCGCGGAAGACATACCGGACCTGGGGCGGGATTCCATTCTCGTTGCGCACGACATATCGGCGGTGGACGTGGTCGCGTTCGCGAAGCACAACGCCATTGGCATCGCCACGGATACGGGCGCTTCCACCTCCCACAGCGCGATAGTCGCGAAGTCGCTCGGGATACCTACCGTAATGGGCCTCGAGGATATCACGCTCAGGGCGTGTCCCGGCGACACGATCTACATAGACGGCTTCAGGGGCGTAGCCGTCCTCGACCCGGCGCCGGGCGAGCAGGAGGAGTTCAGGCAGCGCAAGACGAGCCACATGGCGCTCGAGAAGAAGCTCCTCGAGTACGCGAAGCTGCCGGGCAGGACGCTCGACGGCTGCGAAATAAAGGTGAACGCCAACATAGAGATTATCGAAGAGCTCGACCACGCGGTCTGTTACGGCGCCGAGGGCATCGGCATGTACAGGACCGAGTTCCTTTTCACGAAATCCGATTATTTCCCGGACGAGGAGGAGCAGTACGATAATTACAGAAAGGTCGTCTCCGCGTTACGCTCGCCCCTGGTTACGATAAGGACGCTCGACATAGGCGGCGACAAATTCCCATCGGGTATGGAGTCTTCCCAGAAGCTCAACCCCGCGCTCGGCCTCAGGGGCATCAGGTTTTCCCTGCGTGACGAGCCCACTTTCAGGACGCAGATAAGGGCGATACTGAGGGCGGCCGAGGACAAGACGGTCAGGATACTTATACCCATGGTCTCCGACATGGCGGAGATAACCGAAACGAAGTCTATAATCACGGAGACAGCCGCCGCGCTCGGGCGCGGGGGCTCCTGGCAAATCGGTGTTATGATCGAGACCCCCGCAGCCGCGATAACCGCATCCGACATATCGGGGGAAGTCGATTTCCTCAGCATCGGCACTAACGACCTGATACAGTACACCCTCGCCGTGGACAGGGTAAACGAGCACGTCTCTTACCTCTATACGCCGTTCCACCCGGCGGTGCTCAGGCTTATTAAGGGCGTTATAGATTCGGCTCACTCCAATGGCATACCCGTGAGCGTCTGCGGAGAGATGGCGAGCCAGCTCCCGTGCGTGCCGCTCCTGGTGGGGATGGGGGTCGACGAGCTGAGCATGAACACTCACTCCATACCCAGGGTGAAGAAACTCCTAAGCACAATTACAGGGAAGGAATCGAAGGAGATCGTCGGGGAGTGCCTGCGCCTGAAAACGGGGCCCGAGATAAGAAGACGCCTGTCGGGGCTGCTGATAGACAAATGGGGCGATTCGTTTCCGCCGGAATTCCTTGCGGAGATCGTCTCCGACTCGTGACGCCCGGGGCCTATCCCCCGACCCTGCGGCATCCTCGCTGATTAATTCTAATTAATAGTGATTGTTGATTTCAGGAAAGAATTTTTCCTAATCGTACCATCCACTTGAGATTAATATTTCTCTTCGGGTATAGTGTTACCTGAGCTTCAGGCATGGATTTAACAATCTTTATCAAAGGCATAATTGTCGGCATCGTCATCACTGCCCCGATAGGGCCCGTGGGCGCTCTCGTCGTGCAGCGCACGATTAACGAGGGCAGGGCGTCGGGCATCGTGTCGGGGCTCGGCTCCGCTGCAGGCGACGCCGTTTATGCCGCGATAGTCGCGTTCGGCCTCACGTTCATATCGGAGATGCTCATGCAGAGGGAGGCCTGGGTGCACGCGATCGGCGGAATAATCCTTTTCGCGTTCGGCATGAGGGTCTATTTTTCCAGGCCCTCGCCTTATTCGGAGAACAAGGCACAGAGGAGCCATTTCGGAACGTTCGGCTCCGCTTTCCTGCTCACCATGTCGAATCCCATGGTCATACTCTCGATCCTGGCGCTCTTCGCCATAATCGGTATCCACAAACCCGCGGATTATTACAGGACCGCAGGGCTGCTCGTGGCCGGCATATTCACAGGATGCGCATTCCTCTGGATAGTCCTCTGCTACTTTATTTCACATCTCAGGGGCAGGCTTACCGAAAGGGGGCTCGTCCTCGTGAACAAGGTTACAGGCATATTCATATTCGGCTGTGGCGCTTACGCGTTCATAAGCCTCATACGGCTCAGGATGGTGTAGGCGCACACACATAGTGTGTTTTATGATCCTACCCCACCTCTGCTAAAATCAGCGAGTAAGCCATACCGTTCGTCCTGAGCGTGTCGAAGGACGGGTGATTCTTTGCAAGGAATCAAAATCAGGATGATTTCTTGTTTGCCAGTCGGGTTAACTCGTCCCAATCCAGCTTTATTAAAGCCTCTTTCTTCTTCCGGCTCCATCCCTTTATCTGCCTCTCTGCGGAAAGGGCTTCTACTCTCGTCGAAAACACTTCCGAGAATACGAGTTTTACGGGGATTCTGCTCGCTGTATATCCTTCGATTTCGCCCGACTCGTGTTTTGCCAACCTAGTTTCGAGATCGTCCGTATGACCTGTATAGTACGAACCGTCCGAGCAGTGAAGTATGTAAACCCAGAAGGCCATGACAAATATTTTAACCGTCAGCAAGCAAATATGGCTATCATTTTTAATTCTGTTTGTGCGGTCTAACCCGTTCAATCCTTCGACACGCTCAGGACGAACGTGTTAAGGTTCTCGAACGTAAGAAACGTAAGAGGCGCAGAATGACGCACCTACATTTATTTAAGTCCTGCTCGCGCCGCTCACTCCCCCTCGCCCAGGTCCTCGGGCTTCTCGCCCCTGAATAATACGAGGAATATTACGCCAATTATGATCCCCGCGCCGCCGATGAGCTTGATCAGGGACGGTATCTCGTCGAACAGGAAATAGGATAAGAGCACGACGAATATGGATTCGAGCGGGAGGACCGCCGTCGTGCGCGAGACGTCGATGAGCTTAATAGCCTGGAACTGGAACGCCTTCGCTATATATGCCCCCGTTATGCCTCCAAGGGCCATGTACACGATGTCTATCGGTCTCGGCATGTGGAAAGTCCCCGTCACGATGAGGTAGAGGAAGAGGAATACCGATACCCCGAGCGCCCTCAGGTTGGCGACCGTGTGCATGTTCAAGTCCCGGCCTAACTTCTTCACGAGGAACGACAGGGTCGAATAACAGAGTGCCGCTCCTATCGCGGTGAACGTGCCCACGAGGAGGGAGAACTCCCTCTGGTACGCGACTATTATCCCGCCCGTGACCGTGATGACTATCCCAACGCTCTCCCACTTATTGAGCCTCTCGCCTAGGAAAACCATCCCGAGGAGGAGTGAGAAAAGGGTCTGTGATTTCATAAGGAAGGATGTAAGGGGTATCCCTATAGTCCTGATGGCCAATATCCAGAGCACCGCGCTCACGGCTGTGAGTATGGAGCTCAGAACGAAGATCTTCTTGTATTTCCCGAGGCTCCTGAAGTCGGCCCTCTGCGAAGGGACCGCTATCACCACGACGATGGAGCAGAGGAACGCGCCGAAGAACCAGACGAACATGGTAGTCGCCCCGTCGATAGTCGTGTCCGCGGCCCTGCCGAAAGCATAGGAAAGCGCCGTGAAGAGGGCGGTCCCGACGAGGAACAGATAGCCCGAAATTGGGAACTTCTCCCTTCCGTTTCCATTCGTCTTATTCAGGGTATCGCCCGAAGCCCGGTTCATGACGCCGTATGCCTCCTCCACCACCATGCCATGGCGGAGCCCGAAATATTGTGCCAAACGCTGAATATGGCGGCGGGAAGTGCGGCCAAGGGGCCGAAATGGAGGTTCGCCAGGGCGACCGCGAGCCCGGAGTTCTGCATGCCGACCTCTATCGACACGGCCCGCGCTTTTGTAACGTCCATGCCCGAGAGCCTCGCGACGGAGTAACCGAGCGCGAGCCCGGTCAGGTTATGCAGCATAACAATCACTGCGACGCCCGCCCCGACTTTCGCTATCGACGCGGCGTTCGCGGCCACGATTACGCCCACGATGAATATTATCGCAAGGGACGATATGCCCGGAAGCGCCGGGAGCACGTACCCGGTGCGTTTCCCGAGAAGTAGTCTCAACCCCGCGCCGAGAAAGACCGGGAGGATTATTATCTCTAAGGTGGAGATGAAGAGGCCGAGCGCGGGGACATGAATCCACTGCCCGGCGAATATGTACATGAAGAAGGGGACCATCAAAGGGGCCATGAGCGTCGTTACGGAGGTCATTGCGACGGACAGGGCCACATCGCCCTTCGCGAGATACGTGATGACGTTAGACGCAGTGCCCCCGGGGCATGAGCCAACGAGGACTACGCCCGCCGCGAGCACAGGGTCGAGCGCGAATACTTTCGCGAGAATAAACCCGGTCAGGGGCATGATGCCGTACTGCGCCGCCGCCCCTACGGCGACGTCACGCGGCCTCCGGGCTATCCTCCTGAAGTCTTCTCCGGTGAGCGTCATCCCCATGCCGAACATGATTATCCCGAGTACGGGAACAATAAGCCCGGTCAATCCCGCGAACGGCTCCGGCCGGAGGAAGGTAATCAGCGAAAAGAGGATGATCCAGAACGTGAAGCAGCCTGTTACCAAGTTATTTAGATAAGAGAGGTATCTCAAAAGGGCTTCGTCATGGGATGAATTTTACAAGCTGGCTAAATTACATAAATACCGGTTAGGTGTCAATCCGGGCGTCCGCCCTCAAATGAAATCAAAAACCCATTCCAATTGAAGCCAGAATCTACTATATTGGATATGTAGATCGATTCCAGCGTGCCGGGATCGTCCGGATAAAATAGAGGAGGTTACCGTCATGGCAACGGAAAACGAGAAGGTCATCGAGCGCCTTATACGGTGTATCAACGAAAAGAAGATCGAGGTAATGGACGAGCTCTTCCACGACGACGCGGTAATGGACTGGCCTCAGTCGGGCGAGAAGATAGTGGGTGCAGTCAACAGGCGGGCAATATACGGGGCCTTCCCGGCTCTCCCGACGATCACCCCCCGGCGAATGGTGAGCGAGGGCGACCTGGTAGTGGCCGAGGCGTCACTCGACTACGGCGGCCCCTCGCCTTACAAGGCCGTTTTCATATTCGAGTTCAGGGGCGGGAAGATAGCGAAGGAGACCGCATACTGGAGCGAGCCGTTCGAGGCCCCCGACTGGCGGTCGAAGTGGGTGGAGAAGATGTAGTAATTAAAGACGTTGCTGAGCCGCAGTTTTAAATCATAGGCACTACGTCCGCGATATCTCCCCTCATCTGTGTAGAATCATAGCCCGCACACACGTGTGTGTGGGTTGCATTTAGCCGACGAATCGGTAATTTATACGGCTGATATGAGATACTCCCAATACTTTATACCGACGCTCAAGGAAGACCCCGCCGACGCCGAAGTCGTGAGCCAGAAGCTCATGATAAGGGCAGGGATGATAAGGAAAGTCGCGGCCGGTATCTACAACTACCTCCCTCTCGGTCTCAGGTGCATAAGCAAGGTCGAGAACATAGTCCGCGAGGAGATGAACAGGGCGGGGGCCATAGAGCTCCTCATGCCCGCGGTCGTGCCGTCCGAGCTCTGGAAGGAGAGCGGCAGGTGGGACTTTTACGGGAAGGAGCTTCTCCGGTTCAGGGACCGCGCCGAAAGGGAATTCTGCATAGGACCCACGCACGAAGAGGTCATAACCGACATCGTGAGGCGGGACGTGCGCTCATACAAGCAGCTCCCGGTAAACCTCTACCAGATACAGACGAAGTTCAGGGACGAGATACGCCCCCGTTTCGGGGTCATGCGCGCCCGCGAATTCATAATGAAGGACGCCTACAGCTTCGACGCTGACGTCGCCGGGGCCGAGAAATCGTATCAGCTCATGTACGACGCTTACGTGCGCATATTCGAGAGGTGCGGGCTCGAGTTCAGGGCGGTGCTCGCCGACACGGGTAACATAGGCGGGAGCTTCTCCCACGAGTTCATGGTGCTCGCTCCCACGGGAGAGGACGTGGTGATGAGCTGCGGCAATTGCGGATACGCGGCCAACCTCGAGCTCGCCGAGACGAACTGGCACGAGAAAGGGGTCAAGGGCTCGAAGGAAGACAAGGTAGTCGTAGAGGTCCACACGCCGGGGATGAAGACCGTTGAAGAGGTCGCCGAATTTCTCAAGGTAAAACCGTCGAACCTTATAAAGACAATGATAGTGACGGCCGACGGAAAGCCCGTCGCCGCGCTTGTGAGAGGGGACCACGAGCTAAGCCTCACGAAGCTGAAGAAGGCGCTCGGCGCGGAGGCGGTAGAGCTTGCGACGGCCGAGACGATTGAAGAGGTAACGGGCGGCAGGATGGGATTCAGCGGCCCGGTAGGACTCGGAATAAGGACCATAGCCGACAGGTCCGTAATCAGTATGGGCAGCTCCGTAACGGGAGCAAACAAGGAGGACTACCACATCATAAACGTGCTCCCCGGCAGGGACTTCGAATTGAAGGAGACAGGCGATA
>CADEFK010000071.1 GCA_902826595.1 uncultured bacterium
CTGCCCGCAGGCGCCGACAACACCATCCCCGAACCCTACGCGCACGGCTACGGGTACGGCAGCACCGCGGCCGTATTGTCGGACACGGCGCCTTACCCGTCCGAGGTCGTGGCCGCGGCCCGGGCAGGCACGCTTAAGCCCGACGACTTCACCGGCCTGAACCCTTCCTTTGCCGCGGCTCCCGGGGGCGTAATCTCTACCGCAAACGATCTGGCCGTCTGGATCAAGGCGCTTGTTTCGGGCCGCGTGCTCGACGCCCAGTATCAGCGCGTCTGGCTCGACGGCTTTAAGCCCCAGGACCCGGACAAGCCCGAAGGACAACAGTACGGATACGGCATAGTCCGGATAAGCTGGGGCCCGAACACGGTTTATTTTCACGGCGGCGAGACCCCCGGCTACAACTCGAAAATCTGCTACGACATTGATAACCGGACGACGCTCGTAATATGGACCAGCATGGCCTTATCGCTCGACGGACAGCAGCCGGCCAATACCCTGATGGTGAAAGTGTTCGATCAGATCTACGAGCTGTCGCCGCTCACGCCTCCCCCGCCGGGCGGGAAAGACGGGAAGTGATATGTGCGCGGATAAAACAAGCAAGTGAGGAGAAGGTTATGAATACACGTAAATTAGCGGAGTTCAGGATAAAGCCGGCTGCCGTGATTATCGCAATACTCCTGCTCGCCGGCGCGACAAGCTGTAACGACAATAACAACAACGCCGGTCTGCCGAGGTTCGAGGATGCGCCGTGCCCGGAGGTGGTACCGTTTGCGGAGAAAGGGCTGCCCACGCCGCAAGAGCTCGAGGATTCGCGTTGCGGCTTTCTGTTCGTGCCCGAGAGCCGCACCGAGCCGCTCGCGGCCGGGAGCCGCGCTGAGTCAGGCGTACGCACAATCCGCCTTGCCGTCATCATCGTGCCGTCCGAGAATCAGCCGCCTCTTCCAGACCCTGTAGTGCACCTGGCCGGCGGTCCCGGCGGCAGCTCGCTCATTGAACTTGAGTCTCTCACGGCAGCCGGCGTGAACCGCGACCGCGATCTCATACTCATGAGCCAGCGCGGGACTCTGTTCGCCGACCCCGAGCTGACGTGCGTGGAGTTCGATGAATACTCTATAGAGAGCCTCGGCGTGCCCACGGACTCTAAGGCCAACCGTGATATGCACATCGCGGCGTCAGAGGCATGCTTTATCCGCCTGTCCGGGAGCGGGATAGATTTGAGCGCCTACAACACGGTCGAAAACGCAGCCGATTTCGCCGACCTCCGGAGGGCGCTCGGCATCGCCGAATGGAACGTGTTCGGGGTCTCGTACGGCACCTATCTCGGGCAGACGCTCATGTACCAGCATCCCGAGGGCATCCGCACCGTGACGCTCGATTCCGTGGAGCCGCTCGAAGACGCCGACATGGCCTCCACGGCTTCGCGCAACGCCAGAGAGGGCTTCGACAACATCTTTGCCGCATGCGAGGCACAGCCCGCGTGCGCCGCCAGATATCCCGATCTCGCCGGGACATTCACCCGCCTCGTAAACGAGCTCGAGTCGGATCCGGTCACGGCGAGCGTGCAAATAGGGGGCGGCCCGCCGGTGGAGGTAGTGCTCGACGGCGGAGGGATCGTGAACGGGATAATCGACACCGCCTTCAGGACTCAGGAATTCCCGAATGTGCCCGCATGGATCGACGAGCTCGACAACGGGCAGCCGGAAAACATGGCCCTGACCCGCGCCATACCCGCGTTTATCCCTCCGAACGTGCTCGGCTTCGGCATGACCTTCGGTATGCTCTGCAGCGGCTATTTTGCCGAAGACAGCGAAGCCCAGGTGCTCGCGCTCGGGCGGATGGCCTTCCCGGACTATCCGGACTCCGTGCTCGCGCCGTCCCTGCACTTCACCGACGCGCTTGAGGACTGCCGCATCTGGAATTTCCCCAAGACGCCCAAGGCCCTTCGCACCGCCACGGGGAGCGACATCCCTACCCTGGTTGTATCGGGAACGTTCGACGCCGTTACGCCGCCGAGCACGGGTCAGGCAGGAGCCGTGCCGCTTGAGAACTCCATAGTGCTGGCATTCCCCGGGGTCGGACACGCCGTGATCCAGTCGAACGGCTGCGCGCAGGAAGTGTTCGCTTCCTTCCTTGACAATCCGGGCGCGCCTGACACCTCTTGCGTCGCCGTGCTCGAACCTGCGCCGTTTAATGTAGACGAGTGAGGAATCGGCCGGCGCTCATGTCTGCGAAGACGAACGGCGGCCGTCGCATACACTTTAGGCCGCCGGAAACCGTAATCGAGCAGAGGTCCACGGGCTCATAGACGCCTTTCGCAAAGGGAGCCCCGAGCCTGCGCCGTGACGGAGAATCCCGGTTATGTCTCAAGTTAACCCGTACCTAAAACCGATCTTTATAAATCCGTCCATCCATTGTAAGATGGATACCTGATAACAAACACGTGAAAGGAGAGAATTTATGGATTTTCTGAAGAAAGAAGATACGGCGCTCGTCGTCGTGGACATGCAGGAGAGGCTCATGTCGGCAATGCCCGGGACGGAGGGCGGACTCGCCGTAAAAAACGTGAAGATACTCCTCGAAGCGGCGAAGGTACTGGACATACCCGTGCATGTGACGGAACAGTACCCGAAGGGGCTCGGCCCCACGATAAGCGATATAAAGGAATCCGTTGGCAAAGGTTTCCGTCCCGTAGAGAAGCTAGTCTTCAGCTGCGCGAGGTCGCCCGAGTTCATGGAAGAGCTCAAGGCATTGGGCAGGAGCTCCGTCCTCCTCTGCGGCGTAGAGACCCACGTATGCGTGCTGCAGACCGCGATAGACCTCGTGAACGACGGGTACCGCGTCTATGTGCCCGCGGACGCCGTCGTTTCGAGAAAGGAGCTCGACTGGGAGAAGGGGATCGCGCTCATGGATAAAGCGGGCGCCGTCATCGGCACGACGGAGGCGTTCCTGTTCCAGCTCCTCGAGCGCGCGGGGACGGACGAGTTCAGGCAGATTTCGAAGTTGGTGAGGTAACTCGAATGTCCCCCACCAAAGTATAGGAGCGGCTTCCGGCCGCGACCAGGTGCTGAATCAACACGTGCTGTCATTTCGAACGTATGTGAGAAATCTATCGTTTGTTTTTTTCTGTCGTTCCCGAGTGTTTTAATCGGGAATCTCGTCTTTAATCCTGTATCATGCATCTTGCATCATGTATGCCCTCGTAGGAGCGGCTTCAAGCCGCGACAATGATCGATGATCGCGCCAAGATGGCGCTCCTACAGAGTGGAGATATATCAATGTCAGTTGAAGAAAGAGGAGGAGTCTCGCTGGAATCGTAAGAACACACATTGTGTGTATGCGTCCCCGAGGAATTGGACACCTTTGAACAAAGGCGAAGTTTTACTATTCACCAGGAAATGATGCGTCCCCGAGGGAACGAATTCGAACGAGTGAGAATTCGGACACCTTTGGCTGAATGCAACAATGCAAATGTTCTTCGGGAGATTGATGCGTCCCCGAGGGGATTCGAACCCCTGTTACCGGCGTGAAAGGCCGATGTCCTGGGCCAGGCTAGACGACGGGGACGTAACCGAGTGTGAGCCGTACAGGATTCGAACCTGTGACCCACTGATTAAAAGTCAGTTGCTCTACCAAGCTGAGCTAACGGCTCGGTTTTTGAAGCGCTAAACTATATCACGACATTATACATTGTCAAAGATAGAGTGTATCATATCATCCCTCGATCCTTTAATATTTACAAGTCAAATCTAAGCGGTTTCGGCGGCGGTTTCAAGAAGCTGACATGATATCCGGATTCACGAAGCCAGAATCGAGGAATTTCGCATTAGCGACGGCGTCTAATTTCTTCTTCTACTGTAATTTCTCGTCCTTTTTCCTCCTTCCCTTATACATAAAGAGCCTGGGCGGGGACGACGCCCAGATAGGCTACATCATGGGGTCGTTCGGCATAACGTCGCTGGGCGCGATCCCTTTCGTCACATTCCTGGTGGATAAGTACGGAAGGCGGCGGTTCATGCTCATAGGCTACGGGCTCATGTTCCTGGCGTCGCTTTCGTATATCTTCATCGGGGAGCTTTCCCCCTATATTTATCTCATCCGCCTCGTCCAGGGCATATCGTTTGCGTTCTCCTTCACGGCCGCGGGCACGTTCGTAGCCGATTACGTCCCGTCCGTCCGGAGGGCGCAGGGCCTGGGCATATTCAGCGCGTTCACGATAGCGGCCTACGCGGTAGGCCCTTCGCTCGGCGAATTCATGATAGAGCTCGCGGGGTACCACAACTTCTTCCTCTACTCGTCGTTCTTCAGCCTCGTATCGTTCGCCTTGGCGATATTCATGAAGGACGGCAATTTCACGCCGTCTAAAGACCCTTACGGGTTCGGGTTCTTTCGCCTGATATCGTCTCGGAAATATGCGCTCGTGCTCCTCTCCAACCTCGTCCTGGCCGGGGGGCTCGGCGCGGTGCTCAATTTCATAGCCACGTTTTTCAGATCAAAAGACCTCCAGGCCTATTACTTCTTTCTCACTTATACGATAACCGTGACCGCGATCAGGATATTCGGCGGCAGGCTCTCGGACACGTGGGGGAGGAAGGCCGTAGCCTCCCCCGCGCTGCTGATAGTCTCCGTGTCTCTCGTATCGATGTACTTCGCCGACTCCGCGCTCACGGCAGTCCTCATTTCATTCATATTCAGCTTCGGATACGGCTCACTCTATCCGACGCTGAGCGCGCTCATGATAGACAAGGCGGGTGAGGACGAGAGGGGGAAGGCAATAGGCGCGTTCAACGCGAGCTACAGCATGGGCATAAATTTCCTCGCCTTCCCGTTCGGGGTGATAGCGAGAGACTACGGGTACGAAGGGATGTACTTCGCCGCCGGATGCCTCGTGTTCACAGGGTTCCTGCTTTATACGTTCTTCGAGCGGGAGAGGGTTTCTTGAAAATACGGGCGTTTTTAATTAGTCTCTCGTGGTTATGGTCATAAAGAGCGGAGACGCCGTACTCGTAATGTCCCCCGATGAAAAAACTTACCTCGTTACAGTAGCCGAAGGGAAGCGTATGGGCACTCATCTGGGCGATATAGATCTCGGGAAAGCTATAGGGCTCGAATACGGGAGCACGATCGAGACCAACCTCCTCCACGCGTACGTCCTGCTCGAGCCCACTCTCGAGGACAGGATGATGAAGGTGAAAAGGCACACGCAGATCATCTATCCCAAGGACGCTGCACTCATAGTCCTGAAGACTGGCCTCGGCCCCGGCATGAGGGTGATCGAGTGCGGCTCGGGCTCGGGCTCGCTCACCATAGCGCTCGCCAACGCCGTGGCGCCCACAGGGAAGGTGTTTGCATACGACAGGAGCGAGAAGTTCATGGAGAACGCGAGGAAGAACGTAGAGAGCGCGGGGTTCGGCGAGTTCGTGGAATTCAAGCTGCGGGAGGCGCAGGAGGGCTTCGACGAAGAGGGTGTGGATGCCGTGGTGCTCGATCTTCCGTCGCCATGGGACGGCATAGCGTCAGCCGCCCGCTCTCTCAGGGGCGGGGGGAGGATAGCGAGCCTGTCGCCCACGTACAATCAAGTGGAGCGCTGCGTCGAAGTCCTTCAGGAAGAGGGGTTCGTCTTCCTCGAGACGGTGGAGGTGCTCGTCAGGAACATACGCGTGAGCACGGGTAAGACGAGGCCCATGGACCGCATGGTTAGCCACACGGGTTTCCTCACGTTCGGCAGGAAGGCGTTTAAGAAGAAGCCCTCCGGGAATTCAAATACAGAATCTGACAATATCGATTTAACCGTTTAACGGCGCTATAAGGAGAAACGACGGTTGAAGCCGGGAAAAGACCCAGTCATAGTGCTCGTTTTTATCGCGCTCGCGGTCGGATTCTATCTTTACAACAGTTACGCCGGGAAGAAAGACAGCGAAGGCGCGTTCCGGGTCGTCGAAGTCATCGACGGGGATACGATAGCGATCGACGACGGGAAGGGGACGATTGTACGGTACCTGGGAATAGATACGCCCGAGGCCGCGCGTCAGGACTCCCCCGGAGACCCCTATTCGGCTGAAGCCAGGGAATTCAACAGGAAGCTCGTCGGGGGGAAGAGGGTCAGGCTCGAATTCGACAGCGAGAAATACGACGTCTACGGGAGGCTCCTCGCGTACGTATATGCAGACGATGTCTCAGTTAACGAGGAGCTCCTCAGGCAGGGGCTTGCGACGCCGCTGTTCATCGATCCCAACAGGGAGCACAGGGCGGAGTATACGAGCGCCGCGGAAGAGGCCATGAAAGAGAGAAGGGGGGTGTGGGGAGCCCTCGACTCGATAAAAGTCCCAGCCGGGAACGGCGTCTTCGTCGTAGATATAGATAACGCCCGGCTGTACGAGGGAAAGCGCGTGGTGGTAAAGGGTAAGATAACACGCGTAAGGAAATCGGATAAGGCTCTCGTCCTCTCGATCGACGGTAAAGTAGACGTAGTCATATTCCCGGACGACCTCGAAAACTTCCGGTTTTTCGGTATCGACCCCGCCTCTTACTACAAGGGTAAGACGGTCGAGGTGACCGGGAGGGTGAAAATGCATAATGGCACTCCCGGGATCATCGTCAACCATCCAATGCTCATAAGGAGGACGGGATGAAGCCTGAGGAGCTGCTATGCGAGGGCGCCCTCAGGCTGGGCGTCGAGCTCACTCCCCAGATGGCCGGGCTTTTCATGCGCTACCTCTCCGAGCTCAAGGTTTGGAACAGGAAAATAAACCTCACGAGCCTGAGAGACGACAGGGACATAGTAATAGGCCACTTCCTCGACTCGATATCCGCCGCCCGTTTCGTGCCCGCGGGTTCGCGTCTCCTCGACATAGGCTCGGGCGCCGGGTTCCCGGGTATCCCGATAAAAATAATCTCTCCTGCGCTCGGCGTCACTCTGCTCGATTCCGCGCATAAAAAGGTGACGTTCATGCGGGAGGTCATACGCGCGCTCGGACTCGCGGGGGTGACGGCCATGTGGGGCAGGGCGGAGGACGAGGGGAATGGTATCGAGCGGCATAGCTTCGACAGGGTGATAACGAGGGCCGTGGGGCCCATCCCCGATACACTGCGGCTCAGCGAGCCCTACCTCGCCGCCGGGGGCAGGATAATTCTCATGAGGGGGCAGAGGGGAGGGGACGAATGGGAGGCGGCGGAAACCCGCATGAAGAAGGGATTCAGGCTCGCGGAGCGGAGCGAATTCAAACTCCCCTTCGGAGGGCAGTCGAGGGTTATATTCGCCTTCGAAATGGTGTGACTTCGATCCGGAGGACCCGGTGCCCTGTCTCAAGCCCTGAATATAAGATAATAGGAGAGTCCCGCCGCTGCTGACAGCCCGAGCGTCTTCAGCATTCCGAGCTTGAACCTGAACAATAGAATAAACGCGAGAGCCGTCAATATTACGGACGCTATGTCTACGGTCTTGAGGTCGGGAACGAGTAGCCTGAGCCCGGTGACGTTCACTTCTTCGACGCGTCCGAAGAGCGTGTGCAAGGAAAACCATACCGCGAGGTTCAGAATAACCCCGACAACGGCGGCGGTGATGGCCGAAAGTGCGCAGCTGAGCGACTTTCTCTCCCTCAGGTATTCGATATACGGCGCCCCCAGGAATATCCAGAGGAAGCAAGGGACGTAGGTTACCCATGTAGTTATTATGGATCCGAGCACGCCGGCGATTAGAGGGTCGAGCGCGCCGGGGTTGCGGTAGGCGCCCATGAATCCCACGAACTGCACCACCTGTATCAAGGGGCCGGGAGTGGTCTCTGCCATGCCGAGGCCGTCCAGCATCTCCCCGGGTTTTAGCCAGCCGTAGGTATTCACTGCTTCCTGTGCTACGTAGGCGAGCACGGCGTATGCGCCGCCGAATGTTACTACGGCGGCCTTGCTGAAGAAGACCCCCTCTTTCACGAATACGCTCTCCATGCCCAGAAAGGCTATCAGGACCCCGACAGGGCCGAGCCAGAGAGGCGTCCAGACGGCGATAACTTTGAGCGCGCGCGCGGGTGAGGGGTGCGTATGGCTCGCCACACCGTCCGTGATGACGAAACCGCCGTTATCTTCTGTTAGTTCCCCATTCCCGGAACCGTGCCCCCTGATTACGTAGAATACATCCTCACGGAGCTTCCCGCCTATGAATCCTATTAATCCGGCGGACAGCACGATCAGGGGGAAAGGCATATTGAAGAAAAATATTGCGGCAAAGGCTAATCCCGCAAGCGCGACCATCACGTTATTCTTGAGCGCACGTTTCCCGATGCGTATCACGGCCTCGAGTACAACGGCCATTACGGCGGGCTTGAGACCGAAGAAAAGCGCCTCGACGAAAGACGTCTCCTGATAAAGGGCGTAGAGCACGCTCAGTATCAAAATAGAGATGAACCCGGGGAGGACGAAGAGGCCCCCTGCGACTAACCCCCCGCGGGTCTTGTGAAGGAGCCATCCGATGTAGGTGGCGAGCTGCTGCGCTTCGGGGCCGGGCAGGAGCATGCAGTAGTTGAGTGCGTGGAGGAACCTGCTTTCGCTTATCCACCTCTTTTCCTCGACCAGTATGCGGTGCATCACGGCAATCTGTCCGGCGGGCCCGCCGAAGCTGTGAACGGCGACCTTGACCCAGACCCAGAAGGCCTCGGTGAAGGTTACGGAATGGGGCGCATTCCCGGGTTCGTGTCTCGTCCGGTCTCTGCTTTGGCTGCTCATGTGTTGCTCCTGGATCGATAGTCTACAATTGAACATGATGAGCCGATAATTGTAAACTCTATGGTATTCCCCGCCGTCTGCGCTTATTTGCGCGCCTTTCGCATAACTCCCCAGTCTTCCTTTAAAATCAGATGCTTAAATGTTAAAATCCTGTGCAAGAGAGGCGGCCCGGCCCATACGGGGCGGTTACGGTAACGGAGGGTAAGATGGTTTTATTCCTGAGTGAGGACGAGGTCAGGCAAATCCTCACCATGTCGGACACCATAAAGGTGCTTGAGGAAACGTTCAGGCAGCAGGGGCTCGGTAACGTCATAAACCAGCGCCGGCAGAGGGTAAGGACGGATGTGAGCATGCTCCATTACCTTGCGGTGGCGCTCCCCCATCTGGGGGTAATGGGCTATAAGGCTTATACGTCGTCCAAGGCCGGCATAAAGTTCAGGGTATTCCTCCACGACATAGAGACGGGGGAGCTTTTGTCCATAATGGACGGGAACTACATGGGCATGATGAGGACGGGTGCCGTGTCAGGCGTGGCGACGAAATATATGGCGAGGGAGGACATGGGCCGCATCGGCATTTTCGGGGCGGGCTGGCAGGCGAGGGGACAGCTGCTCGCGGCCGCGGCCGTAAGACACGTGAAGAAGATAAACGTCTACTGCCGGAACGCGGCCGGCAGGGAGGCGTTCGCGAGTGAGATGGAGAAACAGCTCCGTATCACCGTAACCCCGGTCGCCACTGCCGAAGAAGCGGCGAAGGACGCCGACTGCATCATCACGTCGACTTCGTCGTTCGAACCCGTGTTCAAGGGGGAATGGCTCGTGAAAGGCATGCATATAAACGCGATAGGCGGAAACTTCCTCTTCAAGAGGGAGCTCGACGAGCGGGCCGTGAGGGCGGCCGACGTAATCGCGGTGGAGTCGCTCGAGCAGACGAAGATCGAGGCCGGCGAGTTCCTGCCGTTAATCGAAAAAGGGACCCTCAGGTGGTCCCGCATAGCGGAGCTCGGGGACGTAGTCGCCGGGAAGGCGATGGGCAGGACGAAAGAGGACGACATCACGCTTTTCAAATCGCTCGGCATAGCGGTTGAGGATATTGCGGTCGCGGCGCACGTGTACAAGGTTGCGAAAGGCGCGGGCATGGGTGTGAAGCTCGACATGCCGTCCAATTGAGCAGACTTGCTGATTCATAATTCAAACATGAACAGAGGAGAACATGAAAACAGTCGGAATTATCGGAGGGAGCGGGTTATACGCGCTCGAGGGAATCACCGGTGTCGAGAGCGTCAGCGTGGATACGCCGTGGGGCAAGCCTTCAGACGACCCTTCGGTGGGTGATCTCGGCGACACCAGGCTCGTATTTCTGCCCCGGCACGGAAAAGGGCACAAGCTTATGCCGTCGGAGATAAACTACCGGGCGAACATATTCGCCATGAAAATGCTCGGGGCCCAATGGATAATATCTGTGAGCGCGGTCGGGAGCATGAGGGAGGACATAGCGCCCGGGCACATCGTCATACCGTCGCAGTTCTACGATCACACGAAGTCGAGGGCGTCCACGTTCTTCGGCGACGGCATCGCGGCCCACGTGTCGATGGCGGACCCGGTGTGCGAGACGCTCTCTGGGGTGCTCTACGACGCGGCGCTGTCTGCCGGGGCAACCGTGCACAAGGACGCGACCTACATATGCATGGAGGGGCCCCAGTTCTCGTCCCGCGCGGAAAGCAATATTTACAGGAAGTGGGGCGTCGACGTCATAGGGATGACCAATATGCCCGAGGCGAAGCTTGCGCGCGAGGCGGAGATTTGCTATTCTACACTCGCGTTATCGACGGACTATGACTGCTGGCACGAGCATCACGGCAATGTCGCGGTGGATGACATACTTGAAACGCTCATGAACAACGTCGCTCTCGCCAGGAAGATAATCATAAAAGCACTGCCCGGTATCAGCGAGGCGGGGGACTGCGCCTGCCGGAGGTCATTAGAGAACGCCATCATCACATCCCGTGATTCCATTTCTCCCGAGGTCAAAGAGAGACTCGGAATACTCATAAAGAGGTACGTACAATGAAACTTCTGGTAGTCGGATCAATCGCGCTCGACAGCGTGGAGACCCCTTTCGGCAAAGAGGAGAACATACTCGGGGGGTCGGCGTCATATTTCTCCCTCGCCGCGAGTATGTTTACGGACGTATGCGCCGTGGCGGTCGTCGGCAGGGATTTCCCGGAGGAGCACCTCGATCTTTTCAGGTCGAAGGGCATAGAGTTAAACGGCGTAAAGAGGGAAGACGGCGAAACGTTCAGATGGGAAGGGAGATACGGATACGACCTTGGGGACCCGGAGACCCTGGGCACGCACTTGAACGTGTTCGAGAACTTCAAGCCTGACCTGCCGGAGGACTACAGGAACATGGAATACGTGTTCCTCGCGAACATCGACCCCGAGCTTCAGCTGAGCGTCCTCAATCAGATGAAGAGCCCGAAGCTCGTCGCCTGCGACACTATGAACTATTGGATTAATAACAAGCCCGAGGCCCTGGAGGAAGTGATAAAGCGGGTGGAGATA
>CADEFK010000072.1:0-1594 GCA_902826595.1 uncultured bacterium
AAACAAAAAAGGGAGCCGGAGCTCCCTTTCTATAAGTTATTTTTAAGCCTGGTTTAAACCGCCGCTCTCCTTCTGCGTACTGCGACGAGTAACCCGATTATTCCCAAAACACCCGCCATCGCTATTAAGCCCCATTCGGAAAGTGTAGGGATGGGTGTACTGTTCAGTCTGCATCTTTCGATCAAACTTGCTCTGCAATTTGCTGCTTGTTCGAGAGTAAGTTTACGTGCGACCTCATTATTTGGATCGCCTGAGCCTTCCTGACCGATTGTACAAACCCCGACTTCGGGGAAGATCTCCACCTCATAACCCATAGTATCATCATCTGAAACAATAAAAACAAAATTTTCACTTAACTCGAAAAAGGCGTCTCCGCTAAGACTTCCACCGGGGCAGAGGAGCTCAACGATATCATTGCCTGTGGTCCCGTTTGACAATTCGGTTGTGTCGCACGGGCAGTCCTGCGCAAACGCATAATCGGATACGAAAATTACCGATAATAGTGTAAATAAGATAAAACCTTTCATAATCCATCCTCCTTTAATTAGTGTGCAAAGCGCGTACGAAAATCGAGGAAATTCTAACACTTTGCGGTTTACAATGCAACCGGGCTGTTACCGCTTATTATTCGGGAACCATGGAGGTTTTTATCGACCGACAAACTGACACGTCTCCGGGGTATATACCCCTGCACGACTGTCAGTTGTCAGTTGAGGGGGGCGGGGACGGGATCGCCGCCTTGTGTTTACGCTTGTACCGTCAGCGGCGACTCGCCGCAATTTGCAAAACCTCGCGGGATTTGTATATTTTCTCTTTCGTTTACATATATTCGCAAGAGGTGCGGGATGTTCAAGAAAGGTTCCACCGTGGTTCTGAATCAGCCTATCGAGGGTAAGAAGGACAGGTTCGAGCAGGGGCTCAAGGGAACGATTGTCGAGTTTTTCGACCTCCCCCACGGGAAGTCCTACAGGGTCCAGTTCATAGACGGCAGGGTCGCGAGGTTCCCCGAGCAGCTCATGAATGAAGCAATCGATGTGATAGACCAGGCACACACGTAGTGTGATTCTACGATTCTCCTGAAGCTCCTCTGCCCCGCCTGTATCACGATTGTCCGCGGCGGCGCGCCGCCGCGTTCGCTTTGATCTCGATCGCCTTTTTTTTCCTCGACATGTCGAATTTGGACACGTCCACGACGAACTTGTCCTGTATGAACTTCCGGCCGAGAAGTATCGGGTGCTCCATTTTGGACCTGTCGCAGAGCGAGAGCTCTATCTCGTAGCTCTTTCCGAAGATCTCCACGAATGTTTTTATGATGTACCTGAATTCGGTCTGGCCGAAGGAGCTCTTGACCTTCTTTCTCCCGAGGAGCGGCTTCCGTATCTCCCTCCCGTCGTAAGAGGGGTGGGAGGGGTCGAGCAGCCTGAACCTTACGAACCTCTCGCCGCCTTTTCTCACGGCCCTGATGCTGTCGCAGTGTATCGCGGAGGTATACGCCCCTGTGTCTATCTTGGCGTTAATGCCGTAGAGGCCGAGCTTGGGGAAATCGACCTTTTCCTTTCTTCCTATCAGCAGTTTTACCCGTTCCTTTGCCATC
>CADEFK010000072.1:1694-11191 GCA_902826595.1 uncultured bacterium
GCTATCAGCGCCGTGATGATACCCGTAATAATACCGTTTATGAGACCGAGCTTAAGCTCCTTCCAGAGGAGCTTGGGGAAATCGCTCTTCGATATCTCCCGCATGACGAGCCCTCTCATCACTACGGCGAGGGACTGCGCGCCGCCGTTCCCTCCCTGGCTCGCGACTATGGGGATGAAGACCGCGAGCACCGTGACTGTCGCTATGGTGTTCTCGAAAAGGGCCACCACGGCGCCCGCGAAAAAGGCCGTCGCGAGGTTTATATTTAACCAGGGGAGCCTCTTCCTGAGCGAGAAGACTGTGCTCGAAAAGGGCCTTTCCTCGCTCGAGACGCCGAATATCGTCTGTATGCCGGCTGAGTATTCCTCCTGCATGTCGCTCATGAGCTGGCTCGTGTTGACTATGCCCACGAGCTTCCGGGAGCTGTCGATTACGGGGACGGCGAAGAACTTCTGCTTGGATACGATGCTGGCAGCGTCCTCCACGTCCATGAACGCGTCCAGGCAGAAGACGTTTTTTATCATTACCTCGGAGAGCTTCTTCTGCGGGTCCCGGATCAGCAGGTCCCTCATGCTGAGCACGCCCGCGAGCCTGAAGTCCGCGTCCACGACGTAAACGTAGGAGAGCGGCATGTTCTCCTGCCCGGCCATCATCTTGATCTTGTTCACCGCGTCGGCAATCCTGAGGTCGTCGCGGAGGGCGAGGAATATGGGGCTCATCATGTAGCCCACGCTGTCCTTCGGGTACTCCAGCAGCTCCCCTATCTCGCGCTTTTGCTTCTCGGTGAGGTTCTTCCCTATCTTGTCCTTTAACGCCATGGGGGATACGCTCACGATGAGCGAGACCTTGAGCGGCTCTATGCTGCGGATGATCTCACCGGCCGTATCGTCGGGAAGGCGGCCGAGGAGCAGTGCCGCGTACTCGTTCTGGAGGTTCTCGAAGATTGTCTTCGATATGTCGGGGGTGAGGCTCCTGAAAACCTCCGCGCTCTCATCCACGTCCATGGTCTCTATGACGTGGGCCGAGATCACGGGGTCGTACTCGGAGAATTTCTTGATGTAGTATTCAAGCGGCGAGCCTTCGAACATATGGGACCTCCGGGTTTTTAATCGGCCTTAATGCCTGGATACACAAGAATACATAAGGAACGGGGGTTCTGGTATTGGGGAGCATTGAGGGGGCAAGGGCGAAGAGTTTGTCACCCCCTAATGCTTGTATCGGGGATCCGGTATTTTCTTTTTTTGTTTTACAGACATGGATTCCCGCTCTTAGAATTTGTTTCATCGACTTACCAAAGACAAATACCAGTCTTCGGTCTAAGCTCGGGCGTCCAATTGCTCACTCGTTTGCAATTGTTGCGGGAATGACAACAAAAGATGAGATTGCCGCGTCAGAGAAGCCGCTCCTACGGTGCTCAATTCTTCATACAGGCCGAAGCAGCGCGCGGGCGGGGGCGCCTTCGCAGTTCTCTATCTTGATGGGCAGGCATATCAGCTCATATTTCCCGGGCTCGATCTGCGAGAGGTCGAGTCCCTCGATGACCCATATCCGGGCGTTCAATATTATGTGGTGCACTTCCGAGACGTTCCCCTCGTACCCGCCTATCGACAGGTAATCTACCCCTATCGTCTGCACCTGCCGCTCGACCAGATACTTCGCGGCGCCGGTCGAGAGGTGCACGAAATTTTCGTCGAAAGGCTTCTTGCCCCACTTCCTCTTCGAGTTCCGGGTTTTGAAGAGTATGCGCTCGCCTTTCTTTATACGGTGGGGGCGCAGCTCCTCCTCGCTGATAAACTCCTTGTCCTCGATCTCGATCACGCGAGCGTTGCCGACGACGGCCGAGAGCGGCATCTTGTCGATACCCGTCTTCAACTTCGTGAAGTGGGAAGGGGCGTCAAGGTGCGTCGCCGTATGCACGGACATCGAGAGGGCGGTCATGTTGAAATCGTCCCCTTTCCCCATGTCGCGTACGCGGTACACCTTCACCGGGGGGTCTCCCGGCCAGTGCACCATGCCGTCGGACAATGGCACGGTTATGTCTATCCAGTCCTCGGAGCCGAGGCTGTAACCCTTCTTCCCGGCTGATTTTGGGGAGCGCGTCTGCATGGCCGAATTATCTTAATCAATATTTGCGCGAAGGGCAAAAGCGGTGATCTCGTTATGCCTCTTGTCTCCCTCTCCTTTAAGTGGTGAGGGTGAAGAGCTTGTCATTCCCGAATGCTTTTATCGGGAATGACAAGAAAGGGGAAACTTGGAATAGCATGCCTGCGGGTGCTCACCCGCCGCAAATTCTGTAATCTCGGGGAAAAGAGAAAGACTGCAACTCGGCTTAAATTAAAGCCCGAGCCTTTTCATGATTTCAGCGGCGGCTTCTTCCGGCGTGAGCTTCTCCGTGTCGATAGTTATGTCGGCGGATTCATAAACCGGGGCGCGCTTTCGGAGGAGTTCTTCCGCCGCATCGAAGGGGTTATCCACGTCGAGAAGGGGGCGTGTCTTACTATGCCTGACCCTTTCCCATATCGCGCTCACGGGG
Organism: uncultured bacterium; assembly: GCA_902826595.1. Classification (GTDB taxonomy): domain Bacteria; phylum Desulfobacterota_D; class UBA1144; order Nemesobacterales; family UBA2774; genus 2-12-FULL-53-21. The sequence goes on from CADEFK010000072.1 coordinate 4,228, forward strand.
GCTTTCAGGTAAATCGTGACGCCGCCCTTCTTCATCGCCTCCCGGTTCTCTTCCCGCACCACGGCGCCCCCTCCGGTGGCTATCACCTGTTTCGTCTTCCCGGAGAGCGAGGCGAGAGTCTCCGATTCGAGGTCCCTGAAATATTCTTCCCCTCGCGCGGAAAAGATCTCGGAGACTGCCTTCCCTGCCCTGGTCTCTATCACCTTGTCGGCGTCGCAAAACCTCCAGCCGAGTCTCTGCGCGAGAATCCTGCCGACGGTCGTCTTACCCGCGCCCATGAAGCCCGTGAGAAAGATATTCTTGAATTTTTTCCTTTCGGGAGTCATCTGATGGCTTCAATCCGTCTCTGCTTCTCTTATGCCCGTCATGAGCTTCTCCACGTATTTGCCTATAACGTCGCACTCTATGTTTACGGGGCTCCCGGCCCTGAGAGAGCCGAAAGTGGTTTCGGCGAGTGTATAGGGGATAATGTTCACCGTGAATCCGCTGTCCTCGACCGCGTTCACCGTGAGGCTCACGCCGTCTATTGCGACCGATCCCTTCCCGACGATGTATTTCATGATCTCGGGAGGGGCCGTGAAGCTGAATTCAACGGACCCCCCCCGCTTCTTTTTCGATTTGACCCTGCCGACCCCGTCCACGTGACCGCTCACGATGTGCCCGCCCATCCTGTCTCCGACCCTGAGGGAGCGCTCGAGGTTCACCGCGCTCCCGGCCCTGAGCCTGCCGAGGTTACTCCTCGAGAGGGTCTCACGCGACGCGTCGACCGTAAACGCGTCCCCTTCGATGGAGGTTACCGTCAGGCACACGCCGTTCACGGATATGCTCTCGCCCGCTGATACCTCTTTTAAGTCGATCCTGTTTACGCTGAAAGTGAAAGAGGATTCCTTCGAGCGGCGTCTTATCCCGGTGACTGTCCCTCTGTCCTCTACGATCCCCGTGAACATCGCTACCTGCCCCGTTTGAGTATAAACGTGTCGAAAAGTATGATTACGACGCCTATTGTGATCGCCGAGTCCGAAAGGTTGAACGGCGGCCAGTGGAGGGCCGGGTTCCCGAACCAGTGGAAGTCTATGAAGTCGGTCACGTAGCGGAGCCTGAACCTGTCTATGGAATTGCCTATCGCGCCGCCGAGTATGAGAGAGAGCGCGAAGACGAGGAGCCCGTCCTGCTTCCCGGTCTTCGAGAGGAAGTACACGATTACCACCACAGCCGCGGCGAGCACCGCAATGAACAGCGGGAGCCTGAGCGACTCCGGCATATCGCTGAAGATGCCGAAAGCGGCCCCGGGGTTCCTGATGTGCGTCACGTCGAGGAACGGGAGCAGGTCCACCCTTCCGTAGAGCGGCACGTGCTTGACCACGAGCCACTTGGAAACCTGGTCGATTATCACCACCAGCGCGGCGATTATTGCGGCTGTTCTGTATGTCTTCATTTTCGGAAGCTAAGATTATATAGGATTGACAGATTACTTCAACCGGTTTTTCCTGCCCCACGCCGTCCTCTCCATGAAATCGAGGGCGTATTTCCCGGATTCCGGGTCCCCGCCGGACGCGATGCGGCTCCATATGAGTGCGGATTCGTCATACCTTCCCGTCGCGAAGAGGGAGACGCCGAGCAGGCGCAGGTTCTCCTGCGCGATCTCCTCCGTCGGGAGGCCCAGGTATTCGGCCGTGGACAGATACGGTATCGCGCGCTCGAATTCGCCCGAGTTGAAGAGGAGCCTTCCCATGAGGTAATAGTGCGGGGCGTAATCCGGCGAATCCAGTATCGACTCCGTGAGCGAGACCGCCTGGAGCGCCCTGTCCCTCGTCGAGAAGAACTCGCGCAGGCTTTCTTCGGGCGCACCGCCCTCGCCGAGCGCGGACAGCTTTATGTCTATCTCCCTCTTTATATCCTCCGGCAGGGGGCCCTCTCTCAGGGATCTGAAAATCCCGGCCGCGGCTTCCGTGTCACCCTTCTGCCAGAGTGCGTTCCCCCTGACGTTCTCGAGGACCGATTTATCGGCTTCCGTTATCGCGCCCGGTCTATCCGCAATTCCCGCGGCCCCGTCGTAGTCGCCCGCGTAGTAGCTCGAGTACGCAAGCCCGGTCAGAAGCGCCGGGTCGCTCCCGTCGTATTCGAGCGCTTCGGTGAAAGAATCGCGCGCCCTGAGAAAATTATCGTTTGCGTAATACCCGTACCCATCCGCCTTGAGAGCCCCGACTCTCCTCGGGCATGAGGCGGTGAAGATGCTGGGCGCGCCGTATCTGGCCTTGGCGAGCTCGTTTATCTCGCCGGGCGCGTCCACGCCTTCGAGGAACTTCTTCCATTCGGCGGCGAGCCCGGGCAGGTCCTTGCCGTAAACGGAAAAATCCCCCGTCCTGTAAACGGTCTTGAATTTTTCTATGCCGTACGCGTCGATGAGATACCTCGAAAATGAGCCCATGAGCGTGTAGCTCAGCCCGGGTGGGGCGTACCAGAATCCGAAACCCGTTATGTCCTCAATGCCGGGGGCCATGCCGTTCTCTATTATCGCCTTCGACCACTGGTGAGGGTCGTAGCCGTCCCCGCCCCAGTCGGCCGCCACGGCGAGCCCCTCGAGGAGCCCCACTTTGGGGCTCATGCGCAGCACCCTGGTCCCGAAGTCACCGGCCATTACGTGAGTGAGCTCGTGTTTGAGTATCGGGTCGGGGAACGCGCCGTAAACGAGGTGTATCTCACCGTGTATCGGGTTCGCTATGGTGGTGTCGCCCGCGCCGACCACCCTCTTACGCGTTTCCGTATCGGGGTATATGTACGAGCGTATCTTCTCTTTTGTATCCACGCCGAGGAATCGGCCAAGCTCGGCGTATCTCCACTCGTGGTCTCCGGCGATGAGGCCTATGCGCCCGGCCTCGGGAGAGGAGGGGTCGTAGTATATGACGAAGTTGTCCGTCTCGACGGCCGCGGGAAGTATCTTCTCCGTTATGTATTCCCTGTCGTAGCTTATGCCGAGCTCGTTCTCGTATGAGTACGCCGTGAGGAGGGCGGCGCCGAGGACAATGAGCTTTATAAAGTCCCATGCGCCGACCCGTCTGTAGCTGAACCCGTTCGCCAGATGGAGGAGCACAAGGAAGAGCACCCCCCAAAGCGCGGTCATGAGCCTGTAAATGACGAGCGTGTCCGTAACGGGTATCGCCTCGTCGTAAATAGGGCCGGGGAAGAACCCGTAGAGCGGGTTGTATACGAAAAGGGAAGGCTCACTGTAAAGCTCCCAGAGCGAATATGCGAATATGCCTATAAGTATCAGGGCCCCCGCGATGAAACCCCTCCGGCGCAGTATGTAGCCCGCCAGGAGCCCGAGGGAAGACGAAAAGAATACGCTCACGACGGGTATCAGGAGGAAGAACAAGGACCCCTCCCTTATGAAGCAGTCCCCCTTCAGGAGCGAGCCCAGGAGGCCTATCAGGTAAACGACCGCGAGGAAGAACAAGTTTACGAGGAGCACGGCCGATATCCTGTCCGAGATACGCTTGCCCGCGGCATGGGATCTGTTGTCGCCCGAAATGAGCTCGGCCGATATGAATACGGACACGAACGAGAGGACGAAGCCCATGACCGCCGAGTACTCGAAACCGAGCGCGCCCGCCAATGGAACGAACAGGAGCGCGATCGAGATGACGACCGTCAGGGCGAGGGGTAATAAAACAGTGCCGGAGAATAACATTCGCTCGAAATTCATTTTGCTCCCTTGAGGCTCTCTTTAATGAATTTGTATCCTGGCTGACTATATTTTACATCAGGTTGGGGAGAGAGGGGTTGAATATATCGAAAGGGTTTCCCACTCTGTCGTGAGGTGGGAGCAGGGTCATGCCGGGGAGAAAGCGGATTCCAAAGGAGGGGAATTAAAAATGAGAGGCTGAAACAACTTCAGCATGACTACAAAATTGGATTCCCGATTTGTTTTGGCTTGTGATGCTGATGCGTTGAAATAAAGAGGCTTGCTTGCAATCAACCGTGAGCGACCGGTTCTTCTTAATTTGGCTTCTGTAACAACGGTACGGAGTGAAATTTGAGTTCGTGCCCTCAACCATGAGTGACCAATTCCTTGCTCGCTCGGAATTGTTGCTCAGAACCGTTATTCGGGAATGACAAAAACATTTTCCCTCTTTACAAAAGTAGAGAGGTAAATACTAAAAGCAAGATGTAGATTTCTGCCCTGTCAGGACCTCTCACTTAAACCATCCGGTCCGGTAGAAGTAATAAACCATTGCGATTGCGACTAAAACCATAAAGCCGATCGCGGCGTGGTATCCGAATTCCCATCCAATGGTGGGAATATGATCGAAGTTCATGCCGTATATGCCGGCAACGAGGTTAAGGGGCAGGAATATCGCCGCTACGATCGTCAGCACCTTGAGCCTGTTGTTCGTTCTCTCCTGGAGCATGAGCTCGTAGTGCTTGTGTATGTCCTCGAGCCTGCTCTCGTATCTGCTGAGGAACCTGAACCCGTTCCGCACCTCGTCCTCGAGGTTGCTGAAGTTCCGGCGCTGCTTGCCGATATCGAAAGCCACGCCTTCGTATATCTGTATTGTATTGATGCAGTAGAGCTGGTCTTCGATCATGATATTTATGCGTCCTATGTTCTTTTTTAAATGAAGGATGGCCTTCACGTCGATCGAGTTCTGCCCCTTGATGACCCTGTTGCTGAGCTTCGTGATCTTCTCCCTCTGGTCCATGTAGAGGTAGTGGTTCTTCTCCACGAGCTCGGCCATGAGGTTAAAGAGGAGGGACGCGATCGTGGCCCTTTGCAGATGCAGGTGCTTGCACAGGTCCTGGGACAGCTTGTTCAGCATCTCTATCTCGTGGTCGTGTATCGTGATCAGGAGATGAGGCATGCAGAGGAACGATATGTATTCGTGATCGAACGCGGCTTTGTCCCTGATTATCGGGAATTCGAAGTAGAGCTCCTGCTCCGAATGAGCGACCGGGAGGTTCCGCTCCTTCAATATAAAATCCTCGATTATAACGTCGTCGTGGACGAGAGGTGTCAGGATGCTTCTCACCTCGTCGTCTTCCGGGCTTACGATGTCGACCCATCTGGGCCTGCCGTCTTTTATCCTCTCCGAGAGGGCGGAGACGGACGTTTCTTCCTCGAGATGCAGGTCGTCGCCTATGATGTATGAAGTGATCCTCAAATTTCTACCTCCGGCTGCTCATACGGGCTCGGACGCAGGGCCGGAACTGTTTGTTATTCCCAAACCCGGCGGTTCCGATTATTCTTAGCGTCACGGACAGGGAGTATTCTAATATCAATTATATGAACATGGAAGGTGCGGGCGATGATATATATAATTATTAAGACTGTGTTAACGGCGGCTGTGATCGTCGGGGTGTCGGAGCTCGGCAAGAGGCATACGGCTTTCGCCGCCATGCTCGCAGCTCTCCCGCTGACCTCTCTCCTCGCCATGCTCTGGCTCTATACGGATACGAAAGACGCGGGGCGCATAGCCGACCTCTCGGTCTCGATATTCTGGCTCGTGCTTCCGACTCTTCTCTTCTTTCTGATACTGCCCTGGATGCTCCGGCACGAATTCAATTTCTGGCTGTCTATCGCGGTGTCTTCGGGAGTGATGGTGGTTTTCTATATCGCGTACGCGGCGTTAGGAAGAAAGCTCGGGCTGCCTATTTAGGGGCGGCCGGTCAGTACCCGGCGCCTATTATCTCGCGGAGCCTTATCATCCCCGCCCGCATCCAGCTTTTTACGGTGCCGAGGGGCTCGTTCATGCGCACCGATATCTCCGTCTGCGTGAGCCCGTGGAAATAGGCGAGCTCTATGGATTCCCTCTGCTTGGGTGTGAGCTCCAGGAGCGCTTTTTCTATGAGCGCGCGTTTCTCCCTCGTCTCCGTCGTCTCGTCGGGCGGGTCTATATTCGAGGGGATATCGTCGTGGAGCGTGCCCTGGAGGCTCTTCCGCTTCGTATCCGACCGGAGCTTGTCGATTGCCCGGCTCCTCGTAAGCGTTATGAGCCACGCCGACGGGGTGCCGCGGTCGGGCGTGTAGTCAAACGCCTTGTCCCATATTTGCTTGAATACGTCGATCGTGACTTCGTCCGCTTCCGGTTTACTCCTCAATATCTTGAGCGCGAGCCCGTACACCTGGGAGATCATCCTGTCGTAGAGCTTCCCCAGGGCCGATTCGCAGCCGCGCGATATCTTGTTTATGAGCTCTCTCAGCTCCCTTTCCAGATCGGGTATTCGGGTAGTGTCTGCCGAAGGCATTGTCATCCGTCCGCGTCTTTATTGATAAACTAAGGATAAATCCGATTCGAATAATCCGGTCCCTTGACTATAACATATTTTAGCAGGAGGTATTTGCGGTATTTATAGCATTATTCCCCCCGTGCCCGCAGCGGGGGACCGTTGTCCCGCGAGGGCTCCGGGCGGTTATAATATATTACGTGCGGATAAACCGAAAATCGTTTGTCCCCGTATATTTAGTTGAACGGCGGCCCGATATGTATTTTACCGAGATAAACTGTTAAAATTCGGGTAAGACCTTTAATTCTATGGCAGAAAATACCAGACTCGAAGAACTGATCCCCCTTTACGCGCTCGGCGTGCTCGAGGGCGATGAGCTCAGGGAGGCCGAGCGCCTCATCGAAGAGGGCACCCCTCATTCAAGGGAGCTGTTGAGGCAGTACGAGAACGTGACCTCCCTCCTGCCGTATTCGGCTGGCGGGGCTGCGCCCGACCCCCGAGTCAGGCGGGAGATACTCGAGTACGCGAGGCGGAGCGCGCTCAGGCGGAAGCCCGTGCGTGCGGGCGGCTTCATGGAGAGGCTCAGGCCCTTATATTTCGGTCTCGGCGGGGCGCGGGGCGCGGGCGGTATCGTATTCCTTTTTGGAAATAACCGTTCGCTTAGGGGGACTCTTCGGGAGGGGAAAACCGTTGTTGGAACACACCACTCAAAGGTCTCCGGGCAGGTGGAGTGGAGTAAATA
>CADEFK010000073.1:0-1660 GCA_902826595.1 uncultured bacterium
CTTTATCCTTCTTTTCCTTGATGAAAAGAAGCAAAAATCATCCGACTACAGAATTAGCTAAAAATCTCATGTACTCGCTAAATCTTCCAATTCCACCCTACTTAGCATGGTGGTTTACGATTAGGCAAGACTAATTAAGTTATTGCTGATAGGAAAGGGTGTCCGATTCCTCGCGAGTTCGGAATCGTTCCGTGGAAGATTTTTAACGCTCGTACCATCGATTTTCTTAACGCAAATTCTGTAATGTCGGGAAGAGAAATCCCACAGTATTACATGTTATCCAGGAAAATTTTAGCCCCGGATGATTTAACACCTACACCACCGCCTCTATTACTAAAGTTAGTCATTGACCCTTTATCACGCATCCATAAAATTAAGGGCGCTAAATATTATCACCGGCCGCAGCGGACCCGAGTTTTAAAGTCAGCCCGGTACGGGTATCTTTTTAGACAGGGAGCAGCATATACTTTCCGCCGTGAAATATAGAATTTTTCTCATACTGATGATCCCGCTTTTCTCCGCAGCCGCCTCGTGCTATGACGCGGCGGAAAAGGAGATGAGCGTGATGAAATTCCCCGTCTCTGACGCGGGCGAGTTCAACACACTTGAAGACGCCGTCATTGACGAGAACGTGACGAGCGACGGCAACGGCTCTCTATACGTGGAGGCCGCGTCCCCCGTGAGCGTGGCGCTCTACACGGTGGACGGAGCCGGGTTCGGGCACGTACGCGCAGCGTATAAAGCGATGCTGAGGACGGAAGGCCTTACGGCCGGGGGGGACTCGAAAGGCATCGCGTACCTCGAAATGAGGGTACGCTACCCGGGGGGAGAGGAGCTCGTTTCACGCGGCCCGGCGGTGCCTCCCACGGGGACGACCGGGTGGACACCCGGAGAGGCCGTAATTTATTCGGACAAGGGCGTAGCGCCCGAGAGCGTATCGCTTGCCCTCGTCGTCGACGGGAAGGGGAAGGTCTGGATAGACGACGTAGTGCTCGTAACGCAGCCCCTAAGGCTCGATTACCTCTTCTGGGGGCACGCGGTTGTCTGGATAGTTCTGATTATATATATTTATTACCTCCTCGGAAAACAAAGGAGAGTCAGGAGCGAGCTCGCGGCGCTCGGGAAGGGGTCGTAGACCCCGGACCATGCAGGCTTCCGAGCGTTTGTCTCTGACAGGGTGAGGGAATGCTGAAGGGAAAATTGAAATTCATAATAGCCATCGCCGTGATCGCACTCGCCGTGAGCTATCTCGTTTACGGCGGGGTCAAGGATACGATGGTCTATTATCTGACAGTTAATGAGCTCAAGGGCAGGGTCCCCTCCGTTTACGGCGAGAGGGTCAGGGTGTCGGGCAAGGTAGTACCCGGCTCGATAAAGCACGGGCCGGACGGCTCTCTCGAGTTCAGCATCGCTGACGGCGGGGGCGACATCGACGTCGCCTACTCGGGGATCGTGCCCGATATTTTCAAGGACGACGTGGAAGCGGTCGTTGAAGGCGAATACGGGAGAGACAACGTCTTCGCCGCCGACGTGCTCCTGGCCAAGTGCCCGACCAAGTACGAGGACACGGAAGCGTTATATCAAACCGGGTCCGAGGGCAAAGGGGTTAACGCCTACTGATGGTCGAGACCGGAAAGCTGTCCATATTCCTCGCGTTCGC
>CADEFK010000073.1:1760-10893 GCA_902826595.1 uncultured bacterium
ATGATCCAGGAAAAGAAGGGAATGCTCAAGAAATGGAACATGGCACTCATCATACTTACATTCTTCCTCGCGATATTCGGTACCTTCATAACCCGAAGCGGCATCATATCGTCCGTCCATTCCTTCGCGCAGTCGGACATAGGCCCGCTATTTTTGGGCTTCATAGCATTCATACTTCTTTTTTCGTTCGCGATGTTCCTCTACAGGATAAGAGACCTCGAATCCGAGAACAGGTTTGACTCGATACTTTCCAGGGAAAGCGCGTTCATCTTCAATAACCTCCTTTTCCTGGGGGCCGCGTTCGCCGTATTCTTGGGGACTGTATTCCCGATCATGTCGGAAGCACTGACCGGGAACAAGATCCTCGTGGGCTCTCCGTATTTTAACCGTGTGAACGTGCCGATAGCGCTCGTCCTTATTTTCCTCATGGGCGTGGGCCCGCTCATATCGTGGAGGAAGGCGTCAAAAGAAAATCTGATGAAGAATTTCCTCGTCCCGGTCCTGATCGGGGCGGCTACCGCGGGCGCGCTCATCGCGCTCGGCGTGAGGGACGTTTATGCGCTCCTCTCGTACGCCCTCTGCGCGTTCGTCACGGCGACCGTATTCACGGAGTTCTTCCGCGGGGTCGCAGTGAGGAGCGGAAGGGGCGAGAGCCCCGCGCTCGCGTTCGTTCGCCTCGTGTCCCGGAACAAGAGGAGATACGGAGGCTACATAGTGCACATAGGCGTAGTGCTGATAGTGATAGGCATCACCTCATCTTCCGTATTCGTGACGGAGAAGCAGGCGACGCTCGCCAAAGGCCAGTCGCTCGAACTGGGCGGCTATACGCTCACGTTTCAGGGCCTGGAGCAGTACACGACAGATGCTAAAAACGCGACCGTGGCGAAGCTCGAAGGGTATAAGAACGGGAAGTCCATAGGGACCGTTTCCCCGGAAAAGAACATTTATAAGTACGAGGGGAACCGCGAGATTAACCAGGAGACGGAAGTCGCGCTCAGGTCCACGTTGACCGACGACCTCTACGTGATACTCATGAGCTACGGCACTGACGGCGCGGCGACGATACGGGTCATGGTGAACCCGATGGTGAGCTGGATATGGTCGGGCGGCGTGGTGCTTCTGATAGGGGCTATCGTAACCATGTGGCCGGGCGGACGGAAAGAGAGGGAGGAAGTTTTCGTCAGGTACACTCTTCACGGCGGGGACAGGACCGCCAGGGTGTAAAAATTCCGAGCCGCAGCTCTCGGCGCGAATCATATTAAGGGACACATTTGGAAACCATACTGCCTTTAGCTATCGCTCTACTTGCCGCCCTCTTCATATCCATGCCGTTCTTTTTCAGAAGCAAAACGGCGGGTGGGGATGAATATTTCCCCGATCCTCGAGCGGAGAAAGCGAAAGAGCTCGGATCCAGAAAAGACGCGCTGCTTACTGCGATAAAGGACATAGAGTTCGATTACGGTCTCGGGAAGCTTTCGCGCGAGGATTACGAGGAGCTCCACGGAAAGTACAGGGCGGAGGCAGCCGGGATCCTCAAGGATATGGACTCCCTCGGCTCGGGAGCCGATGACGGCGGCTGCGAGGACATAGAGGGGGAGATACTCGCGGAAAGGGGCAGGTTCGTATCGCCCTACGACGACGAGGAGCTCGAGAAAGAGATACTGCGCGCGAGGGAGGCCGCATGGAACGACGGCCCCGAGCGTTACTGCACGAAGTGCGGAAGCGGCAGCGGGGCGGAGGACCTCTACTGCTCGAAATGCGGCGCGAAGCTAGGTCAGACGGAGAAACAAAATGCAAGCCCGCAATAGCTTATTAATACTGCTCGTTTCCTTCATAGCTCAGTTCTTGATCGCGGGGACGCACACGTCATACGCCCAGAACCCGCACGATATGGACACGATGGGCGAGGATCTGTTCATAGAGAACCGGTGCGTGAGGTGTCACACGATTGGACGGGGGAGGTTCGTGGGCCCGGACCTGAGCGGCGTCGGGGACAGGTACACGCGGGAGGAGCTCGTAAAGTGGATCGAGAATCCGCAGGCCGTTTACCAGGCAACCGGAAAGATGCCGGTCAACGAAGGGTATCCGCCCATGCCGCCCACGGACATACACCCCATGGCCGCGCAGGCGATCGCCGATTACCTGCGCGCGGTCAAGGTCGCGCCCGACTCGAGAAAGGGCGGGACCATAACGGGCAAGGTCCTCGACAAGACGAACGACCGCGCCGTGCCGGGGGTTAAAATTACTCTCACGTCTTACATGGGGGATAAAGAAACCGGCAGAGCCGATGCGGATACTTCGAAAGACGGTGCATTCGCTTTCGCGTCTCTCCCGTGGGACAGGAGCTACATGGTAACTGTCGAATACGAAGGCGCCGAGTACTCGACCGACAAGATGGTCTTTAATCCGGGCGAGGACGTAAAGACGCTCGATCTGCCTGTTTACGAGCCTACCGACAGCGGCGTTAATATTTCCATATCGGAAGGCCACATGATAATACAGGCCGTGGAGAACGGTTTGTCGATAGCCGACCTGTCCTCCTTCGAGAACAAAGGCGACAGGATGTACGTGGGGAGCGTCGATGTTGCCGGCGGCAGAAAGGAGACGCTCAGGTTCAGCGTACCTCCGGACGCGGCGAATCTGAATTTCATTCACGGGATCACGCCGGAAAGCATAGTCAGGACGGAGACCGGTTTTTCTGACACGGAGAGCGTCATGCCCGGCCCGAAAAGGGTCGTGTTCGCTTACACTATGCCTCTTGACCCGGGCGGCGGCACGATTGAAAAGACTATAGAATATCCTACCCAAAATTTCCTCCTCCTAGTCTCAAAAACGAACGAGCAGGTGAGTGTCGAAGGGCTCGCCGGAGGGGACGTAGTGAAGATTGAGAACGAGGATTTCATGAAGTGGTCGGGCGAGAGCCTCGCGCCCGGTCACAGGATCTCAATAAAATTCGTCAATCCCGCGGCGTGGAAGGGATACATCAAGTGGGCGGGCATCACGATTCTCATCCTCGCGGTAGGAGGGGGTATCCTCTATTCCTCGCTCGCGAAGGGCGGACGCTCGGGCCCGGCGCCCGAGAGGATGGAATCGAACAGGGAAGACCTGATGCGGCGGAGGACTGCGCTGATAAAGGAGATCGCTGCTCTCGACGACAGATTCGAGGCCGGGGGAATAGACGAAGCCGGTTATAAAAAACTCAGGGAAAACAAGAAGACGGAGCTTATTGAAGTTACACGGAGACTGCGATTTTGATCACAAGTCTCCATGTTGAAACTGGATTATAGACAGAAACGCGATTCCTGCCGTTTCCGTTCTAAGAGTCCTGGGACCCAGACCCAGGGACGTGAAACCCATTTTACTAGCAAGGAGGACTTCGTTTTCAGAAAATCCACCTTCCGGTCCTATCAATACTATAATATTCTTGGGATGTTGTAAAGGGTTATTTAGAGAATCTTTCAAGGAAACCTGACTGCCGACATGCAGTATTATAGCTAACCCATCCTTATTGCTATATTTTAATGCTTCATCGTAATTTAAAGTATTTTCGATGACCGGCGGTATCGTCCTTCCGCACTGCTTGGAAGCTTCGAGCGCTATCCTCTCCCATCTGTTCCTTTTATTGGCCGTCCTGACCTGGGATCTCTCCGTGATCACCGGCACTATTGTATGTACGCCGATCTCCGTGGCCTTCTCCACGATGAAATCCATCTTTTCGCCTTTGGGGAGGCCCTGGAGAAGGGTAATGCGGAGAGGGGAATCGGTCTCGACCTTCCTCGTGGAAAGTATATCGACGGTAATCTCCCTGCTCCCGACGAGCGATATCCTCCCCGAGTACTCCAGGGCGCGTCCGTCAAAGAGGGTGACCGGGTCGCCTTCCTTCATGCGGAGCACCTTCACGATGTGCCTGTAGTCGGTCCCTGCGATCGTCGCTTTTGCGCCGTCTATATTTTTTTCATCTACCGGAAATCTGGGCATCGTCCGTCCCGTGTGCCGGATGCATGTACGTGAGCCTTTCATTTGCTCACGGCCTGTTATTTCTTCTTCTTTTTACTCTTGCCGAAGTACGCGGCTATCTCACGCGCGAGCTTCTCTACCGTATACTCGCCGGGGGTTATCCGGGCCCTGAAGCCCGCGTCCCTGAGTGTTTTCTCCGTGATGGGCCCGATGCATGCGAGCGCTGGCTTCCCGCGTAAGGGCTTCCATTCGGGGAATATCGAAAGGAAGTTCGTAACCGTCGAAGAGCTAGTGAACGTGACCGCGTCTATCATATTTTTGTCGAGCATTTTTTTTATCTTCGTCGATACGCCCTTTCCGGGCTTCCTCGTCTCGTACGCGGTAACGACGTCGACGACAGCGCCCATTTCCCTTAACTTGACGGGGAGTATGTCGCGCGCTTCCTTCGCCCTCGGTATCAGCACGCGCTTCCCGTTCATATTTTCCTTGCCGAACATCTCTATGAGACCTTCAGCCCTGTACTCGACGGGCAGGAGCTCGACGCGGACCCCTTTCTTTTCTATCTCGCCCGCCGTCGCCTCGCCTATCGCCGCTATCTTCAGTCCGTAAAGCTCCCTGACGTCCTTACCCGACTCTATGAGCCTCTCGAAAAACTTCGCCACACCGTTTACGCTCGTGAACACGAGCCAGTCGTAGTCCCTAACGCTCCATATCGCCCTGTCCAGTTCCTCGTAGCTTCCCGGGGGGACTATTTGTATGACGGGGAACTCTATCACCTCCGCCCCCTCTTCCTCGAGCATCCTTAAGAAGGGCTCCGCCTGCTCCCTCGCCCTCGTCACGAGGACTCTCTTTCCGAACAGAGGCTTCCGCTCGTACCAGTTTATTACGTCCCTCAGATTTACGACCTCCCCCGTTACAACTATTGCGGGAGAGGAGATGTCCTTCCTCTTTTTCAGTATCCGGGCTATGCTGCCGACGGTACCCGTCGCCACGGCCTGAAAAGGGTACGTGCCCCACGTGATAACGGCCGCGGGCGTTGCGGGGGGCTTACCGTTATCCATGAGCATGCGCATATTTTTTTCGATGTTCCTCACGCCCATGAGGAATACCACTGTGCCTATCCTCGAAAGCACGTCCCACGGTATATTCGATTCCTCTTTTGCCGGGTCTTCGTGTCCCGTGACCACGGCGAAAGAAGAAGTTACGTTCCTGTGCGTGAGGGGTATCCCCGCATATGCGGGCACGGCCGATGCGGACGTTACGCCCGGTATGACCTCGAACGGTATCCCCTTTTTCGAGAGTGTTGCCGCCTCCTCGCCGCCCCTCCCGAATATGAAAGGGTCGCCGCCCTTCAACCGCGCGACGGTCTTCCCTTTCCCCGCCCGGTCGATGAGGAGCCTGTTTATCTCCCCTTGCGACTTCTCCTTCACGCCCGCCCTCTTGCCGACGTAAATAATCTCGGCGTCCCGCCGGGCGTATGAGAGGAGCCTCGGGTTGACGAGGTAGTCGTAAACGACGACGTCCGATTTTTCGAGGATTTCCATCCCCTTCAAGGTCATAAGGCCGGGGTCTCCCGGTCCCGCTCCTATAAGATATACAGTTCCTCTGCCGGACATGTCGATGATTAAAGAAAACCGAAGCGGCGCGCCAATGTCAAGCAGAGGCGCGCTGGAGGCGGTGCGCGGGAAACGCGCGAATTAAATTAGTACTTTCGCAATATTTCTGTATGATATTAGAGGTTATTCCGTACCCCGGAACTATCCGATATATTTAACGCAGAGGTGAGCGATGCTCGTAAAGGATTTCATGACACCAAACCCTGTAACGGTTACTCCCGACAAGAGGGTGGACGAGACTCTCGACCTCATGAAGAATTTGAACTTCAGGCAGTGCCCGGTCGTCGAGGACGGAAAGCTCCTGGGGATCGTTACGGAGAGGGACCTGAGGGCTTCCCTATCAAAGGGGGAAGGCGCCAGAGTGGGGGAAATAATGGCCAGGGACCCGATCACGATCATCGATTACACGTCCGTCGAGGGCGCGGCCGAGATCATAAGGAGCGGGAAGTTCAACGCGCTTCCAGTCGTCTCGAACAAGGGAGAGCTCGTCGGCATACTCACCGTCACCGACCTGCTCGACGCGTTCCTCAAGATGCTCGGGTTCCATGAAAAGCCGCAGAGGCTCGAAGTGCAGATGCCCGACGGCATGGGTCTATTCGACGTGCTCCACATAATCCAGGGCAATTCCGAGAAGGTGCTTTCGTTCAGCGCGGCCCCCGAGAGCAGGAAGCTCTACTATTTCTGGGTGGTTAACTGCAACTTCGGCGACGTGGAAAAGGCGCTCCGCAAGCTCGACACGAAGATAAGCACGATACATTCATGAAGAAGGCGGTATATGGAAGCGGACTGTCCCGTGACGCGTTCACGCGCTGAGGGCCCGAGCCGACCGTGAACGCAATATATTCTCTGGTATAATACATAAAACCGGCAGCTCAAGAGGGACAGCCCCGAACATGGAACCAGACCAGTACGAATACATTCTAGACCACTATAAGAATCCGAGAAATTACGGAAAGATAGAAGGCGCTGACGCCTCGTACGAGGAAGGTATCCCCTCGTGCGGGGACGTGGTGAGGATAGACGTGAAGTTGAATGACAGGGTAATCGAGGACTTGAAGTATTCGGGGACCGGGTGCGCGATAAGCCAGGCCTCGGTTTCAATACTCACTGAGAGCGTGATGGGGAAATCAGTCGGAGAAATCCTGTCTATGAAAGACGAAGATATGTTATCTGCGCTCGGGAAGCCCATCTCGCCCGTGAGGTTCAAATGCGCACTCCTCGGCGTGAAGGTCCTGAAAAAAGCGCTCCTTGCCAAGAGCGCTGCCTGAGGCCGCCGACTCCAATACCGGATAATCCTGCGAGAACACCGAGATCACATGGAAAGAGCCGCTCAAAATAAGACTGCTTTCGACCCCCTCAAGCTGAGAGAGGATTTCCCTATCCTCAGGCGGAAGGTCCACGGAAAGCCGCTCGTCTATCTCGACAACGCGGCCACCACACAGAAGCCGAACGCGGTCATTGACGCGTTAAGAAATTATTACGAGACCCATAACGCGAACATACACAGGGGCGTGCACACGCTCAGCTACGAATCCACGCTCCTTTACGAAGAGGCGCACGAGAAGGTTGCCCGCTTTATCGGGGCGCCCGACTGGAGGAGCGTCGTATTCACGAGGAACGCCACGGAGTCCATAAACCTCGTCGCCTACGCATGGGCCTTCGGGAACCTCAAAAAAGACGACGAGGTGCTGATCACCCTCATGGAGCACCACTCGAACATCGTCCCTTGGCAGATGCTCCGGGACAGGATAGGGATAAGACTGAATTACGTTCGCGTCGGCAGGGGCGGCGAGCTCGACCTCGAGGGCCTTCAGGGGCTGATAACGGAGAGGACGAAGCTCGTGAGCGTCGTTCACGCGTCTAACGTGCTCGGCACCATAAACCCCGTGAAGCGAATAACGGACGCGGCGCACAAGGCGGGGGCGCTCGTCCTCGTGGACGCGGCGCAGTCCGTCCCCCACCTCCCCGTGGACGTTACCGATATAGGGTGCGATTTCCTCGCCGCATCGGGTCACAAGATGATGGGACCGACCGGAACGGGGTTCCTGTACGGTAAGGCGGAGCTCCTCGAAAGCATGGAGCCATTCCTCTACGGAGGGGACATGATAGAGAAGGTCACGATGGAGCGCTCCACATGGAACGAGCTGCCGTGGAAGTTCGAGGCCGGGACTCCCGACATAGGGGGCGCCATAGCGCTGGGCGCGGCAGTCGATTATTTGACCGCGCTCGGTCCCGAAAACGCAGCCGCTTACGAGGGCGAGCTCCTGGATCACGCGCTCGACAGGCTCTCCGGGCACGAGTGGATAAAGATATACGGGCACGGCGGAGGGGAGAGGTTAGGGGTGATATCGTTCAACGTCGAAGGCGTGCACCCCCACGACGTCGCGGGCGTTCTGGACGAAGAAGGGATAGCGGTGCGCTCGGGCCACCACTGCGCACAGCCCCTTATGGCCGCTCTCGGCATGGACTACGCCGTCCGCATGAGCTTTTACGTTTACAATACGAAGGAAGAAATAGACCTCGCCGTCGAGGCAATTAAAAAAGCGAAGAGGTTGTTCGGGTGACCGCGCGTTTCCCTCGCGGCCGCGGACCTGTATTTCAGTCCTGATGCTTCGCCAGATTGTAGTACTCGCCCTTTTTCTCCATTAGTTCGGTTTCGCTCCCGGTCTCGGCGATGCGTCCGTTTTTTAACACGACGATCCTGTCGGCCGACTTCACCGTCGAAAGCCTGTGCGCGATAATGATGACCGTCTTGTTCAGACTGAGCTCGGATATCGCCCTGTGTATGAGCTGCTCGGTCCTCGTATCGAGCGAGCTCGTGGCTTCGTTGAGTATTAGCATCTCGGGGTTTCGCAATATCGCCCTGGCTATGGATATCCTCTGCCTCTCGCCCCCCGACAGCTTCACCCCCCTGTCGCCGAGTATCGTGCCGTAGCCCGAGGGCAGTCCTTCTATGAAGACGTGCGCTCCGGCCTTTTTCGCGGCTTCGACGATCTCTTCCTCTGCAGGCGTGCCCGTGGCGCCGAATGCGATATTCGATTTTACGGTGTCGTTGAAGATGAACGTGTCCTGACTCACTATGCCTATTTTCTCCCTGTATGAATCTATGCTGAAACTATCGAGCGGCGCTCCGTCAATCAGGATTTCTCCGCTCAGGGGCTCATAGAATCTAAGGAGGAGGTTTATGATCGTCGATTTCCCCGCCCCGGATTCGCCCACGAAGGCGGTAGTCCTGCCTCTGGGAATGTGAAAAGACACTCCGTCGAGAGCCGGAATGGCGTCGGAATCATAGGCGAACGTAACCGAGTTGAAATCTATACCACTCGCCAGGCCCGCTGAGTGAGCGTGTGCTCACTTTCTGTACTATTCTCGGACATTCGACACGGGCTAATTTCCTAATATCAATAATGACGAGTAATTACGACTGGCATTTAACTTTCATAATATTGATTGCAAAAGGAGGTTTTAAAATATATGAAAACTGTTCTCCGGCCCGTGATGAAGCTTTTTCTAGCGGTTATTGTCGTCCTTGTTTGTTTCAATTCGTTTATACCCGTTTC
>CADEFK010000074.1:0-5467 GCA_902826595.1 uncultured bacterium
CCGGTCAGGTGAATTGCCGGAGGAAGCGGATGTCGTTCTCGAAGAAGAGCCGGATGTCGTTTATGCCGAATTTGAGCATGGTTATCCTCTCGATCCCCATGCCGAAAGCGAAGCCCGAGTATTTATCGGGGTCGTAGCCCACGCTCCTGAAGACCTCGGGGTCGACCATGCCGCACCCGAGTATCTCGAGCCAGCCCGTGTTCTTGCACACCCTGCACCCCTTTCCCCCGCAGATCAGGCACGCTATGTCGACTTCGGCGCTCGGCTCGGTGAACGGGAAGAAGCTCGGCCTGAACCTTACCCCCACGCCCTCTCCGAAAACAATCCTGACGAATTCGGTCAGCACCCCCTTCAGGTCCCCGAAAGTGACGCCCTCGTCGACCAGGAGCCCCTCTATCTGGTGGAACATCGGGGTGTGGGATATGTCGCTGTCGCACCTGTAAACCTTTCCCGGGGCGATGACCTTCACCGGGGGCTTCCGCTTTTCCATGACGCGTATCTGAACGGGGGAGGTGTGAGTCCTGAGGACAATGTCGTCGGAAACATAGAACGTGTCCTGCATGTCCCGCGCCGGGTGGTTCCTGGGAATATTAAGCGCCTCGAAGTTATAGTAGTCGGTCTCGACTTCGGGCCCCTCGGCGACCTCGAACCCCATTCTCTCGAATATGGCCGTTATCTCTTCCATGACCTGCGTGATGGGGTGTCTCGCGCCTACGGGATTACCCCTTCCCGGAAGCGTGACGTCTATCTTTTCTTCAAAGAGGGAGCGCCTCTTCTTCTCGTCCCTGATCTCGTTAAGCCTGCCGTCGATGAGATCCTCGACGAATGTCTTGGTCTCGTTTATGAGCTTCCCCATGCGCGGCCGGTCGGAGTCGGGTATATCCTTCATACCCTTAAGTATCTCCGTTATAACGCCCTTCCTGCCTACGAACTTGGCCTTGAGGTTCTGGAGAGACACCTCGTCGTTTACGGAGCCGAGCTCGGCCTCCGCCTGTTTTTTAACGTCCTCGAGCACGTCTATCATCGCTACACTCCGGCAGAATCATCGAAATCCGGACAATAATCTACCATAACGAGAATTTACATCTACTCCCGCGCACGAGTTTCGAAAAGTCATGGGGAGCGGCGAAAGGCGTGAAATACGCCGTTTACGGGCTATTGGGAAAGATTTTAATTGTTGAGCACGGCCAGTACGGTTATCGCAATCATCGCTATTCCCAGGGCGCCTTTCGAAATAGTACCGGCGACCCGGCCTAAGAACGCCCCCCAACCCGATTTTATGGCCTCGTCCATCTTCTTCCCCTGTGAGAGCTCCATTAATATGGCCCCGGCAAACGCCCCCGCGAACGCGCCGATTACAGCCCCTATGCCGAAAAAGAACGGCGCGCCCATCACGGCGCCGATAATGCCGAAGATTATGGAGCCCGCAATGGCCCTGTTACTGGACTCGTACTTTTTCGACCCCAGTATGCCGAGAAGAAACTCTATCAGCTCCCCGGCCAGGGCGAGAACGACAAGAAGGATAATGACCCTGACCGTTATCTCGCTGAAACCGCCGTACCAGCCGTAGAGGACAGAGGCCCCCAGAATGATGAAAGTACCCGGGAGTCCGAATATGAGGGAAACGAGACCCGCGAGCGAGACGAGAATGTATAAGGCTAAAACGACATAATCCATCACTTGAATAGATTTACCCGTAAAACCCATTTTTCCAACTGACAAATCAGCAATTCGGCGTGTCGCATCCCATGAAGCCGCAGCGAGAGGTCGTTCACCCGGCCCCGAATCAGCCCACCGCCCGTTTACGGGAATAAAAGAAGTAGATCACGAGCCCTATCGCCATCCAGGCGGTCAGCCTGATCCACGTATCCATAGGGAGCGCCGCCATCTGCAGGAAGCTCACTACCGCGCCAAGCGCCGGGATAACGGGAAAGAAAGGGACCTTAAACGGCCTCGGAAGCTCAGGGTCCGTATAGCGGAGCACGAGCACGCCTGAACAGACGATCACGAATGCGAACAGGGTCCCGATCGATACCAGCTCGCCCAGAATTCCCATAGGGAATATTCCCGCAAAAAACGCCGCCGCGAGCCCCGTCAGAATCGTTGTAAATATCGGCGTCCTGTATACGGGATGGAGGACGGCAAACCGTCCGGGCAGCATTTTGTCGAGAGCCATCGAATAAAATATCCTGGTCTGTCCGAAAAGGAGCACGAGGATAACGGACGTGAGCCCCGCAATCGCCCCTATCTTTATAAGCGGGCGGAGCCAGTAGAGCTCCTCGCCCATAAAATCGACTGCCACCGCGATCGGGTCGGGGACGTTGAGCATGGGATACTTCACGACGCCGGTTAGAACGAGCGCCACTACGATATACAAGACAGTCGCGACGAGTAAAGAGCCGAGGATGCCTATCGGCACGTTACGCTGCGGGTTTCGCGTTTCCTGCGCGGCCGTCGAGACCGCGTCGAAGCCTATGTAAGCGAAGAATATAACGCCCGCGCCCCTGAGCACGCCGCTCCAGCCGAAATGGCCGAACGCACCTTCATTGGGGGGAATGAACGGCTGCCAGTTCTCGCGGTTAATATAAAAGAACCCGACCCCGATGAATATGAGCAGAACCGCGAGCTTGATGACCACGATGAGGCTGTTTGCCGACGCCGATTCTCTGATTCCCAGGATAAGGAGCGTCATAGCCGAGAGAACGATAAGTATGGCGGGCAGATTGATAACCGCGCCGGTAAATGCCCAGCCAGTCCGGGGGTCGTATGACAGAGGGGCCCTCGATACTATGTCGGGAATAATGATGCCGAAGTCCTTCAGGAAGCTCGCGACGTAACCGGACCAGCCTACAGACACAGTCGAGCTCGCCAAGAGGTACTCCAGAATGAGGTCCCAACCGATCACCCATGCGATGAACTGCCCGAGCGTCGCATACGCATACGTATATGCGCTTCCCGAGACGGGGATCATCGATGCCATTTCGGCGTAGCACAAACCCGCAAAAACGCAGCCTATACCGGATAGAACGAAAGAGAGGGATATCGCGGGTCCCGCGTACTGTGCGGCCGCCTGGCCCGTAACGACGAAAATCCCGGCGCCGATAATTATACCGATGCCGAGGCTCACCAGATCGAGCGGACCGAGCACACGTTTCAGACCGTGCCGCTCGTCCGCTTCAACCATAATCCGGCTTATATCTTTTCGTTTCAGGAGTTGTTTCAACATCAACAGGGCCTCCTGAATATTACTCTCTAATATTTATATAAACAACGGCGCAAGCACGAGCGTGATCGTCGAGAGGAGCTTGATCAGCACGTGGATCGAGGGGCCCGCCGTGTCCTTGAACGGATCGCCGACCGTGTCGCCCACTACCGTAGCTTTATGCGTCTCCGACTTCTTACCGCCGTAATTCCCCATCTCCACAAATTTCTTTGCGTTGTCCCAGGCGCCGCCGCCGTTATTCATAAATGTCGCCAGCAGGATGCCGGCTATCGTTCCCACCATCAGGAACGCGGCCACAGCCTCGGCCCCGAGACCGAACTGCTTGAATACGAGCCCTACCGCTATGGGCATGCAGACAGCGAGAAGGCCGGGAGGGATCATTTCCTTGAGAGCGCCTTTCGTGACGATATCGACGCACCTCGCGTAGTCGGGCTTGGAAGTGCCCTGGAGGATGCCGGGGTTTTCCTTGAACTGAGCGCGTACGTCGCTGATTACATAGTACGCCGCTCTGGCTACGGCCCTTATCGCGAGCGAGCTAAAGAGGAAGACCAGCATCGCGCCCAGGAGTCCGCCTACGAAGACCTGGACCTGGGCAATGTCAACGGTATCGAAAAGCTTTCCGGTCAGGTGTGAGACCTCGTCCATGTAAGCCGAGAATAGAAGGAAAGCCGCGAGAGCAGCCGAGCCTATCGCGTATCCCTTCGTGAGGGCCTTCGTCGTGTTTCCGACCGCGTCGAGCCTGTCCGTCTTGGCCCTGATTTCTTCAGGCTGTTTGCTCATTTCAACTATGCCGCCCGCGTTGTCCGTAATAGGCCCGAAGGTATCCATGGCCAGGATGTATGCCGCAGTACCGAGCATACCCATCGTGGCGATTGCCGTGCCATAGAGACCCGCGGCGTTCCGGGAAATATCCGTAAACTCCTGCAGTCCGTAAATCCCGCAGTAATATGAGCTTATAAGCGCCGCGGAAATCGCGAGCACGGGAAGAGCGGTACACTCGAGGCCTACCGCGAGACCGGCTATGATGTTCGTAGCTGGACCCGTTTGAGACGCCTCGGCGATGAACTGCACCGGACGGTACTTGTATTCGGTGTAATACTGCGTGATGTACACGAATGCGATGCTCGTCCCGATCCCGATCACGCCCGAGAGGAACAGATAGAGGTTGCCGTCGAGGAGGAGATACGTCGCAACGAAAAACCCCGCGGCCGCAAGGATGCAGGTAATGTAGTATCCGCGGTTGAGCGACTCCATGGGGTCTTCATTTTCATTTTTTAACTTAACCAATGTTATTCCAATCATACTCGCTATGAGACCGAAGGCGCGGGCGACGAGCGGGAAGAGTATGCCCTTGATTCCGAAGTGAGGGAATAGTGCAACGCCCAAAATCATGGCGCCTATGTTCTCGGCCGCCGTCGACTCGAAGAGGTCGGCTCCACGGCCTGCGCAGTCACCGACGTTGTCTCCCACGAGGTCCGCGATAACGGCGGGGTTCCTGGGGTCGTCTTCGGGTATTCCGGCCTCGACCTTACCCACGAGGTCGGCTCCCACGTCGGCCGCTTTCGTGTAGATACCGCCGCCCAGCTGTGCAAAGAGCGCGACGAAGCTCGCCCCGAATCCGTAACCGACTATAAGATACGGAACCCTCTTCAGCTCTTCGGCATTCTCACTGTATCCGCCGTAGAGTACGAAGAGGATACCTACGCCGAGAAGACTCATGGCGACGATCGTTATACCCGAAACAGCCCCGCCCCTGAACGAAATTCTGAGCGCCCTATCGAGACTCGACCTCACGGCGCTTGCGGTACGTATGTTAGTCCTGATCGATATCCACATGCCTATGTAGCCTGCGAGAGCCGAGCAGCCCGCTCCGAATAGAAACGCTACAGTAGTACGCCATGCGGTATCCTTATCGCCTGCAAGGAACCAGTAAACCAGGAACATCAGGGCCGCGAGAGCGAGACTCATCATGATGATCGTCGAGTATTGTCTCTTGAGAAACGCTTCGGCTCCTTCCTTAATCGCGTTACTTATCTCCTGCATCGCAGAAGTGCCCGTATCGGAACTGAGCACATACTTCGCAAGATACCCCGCGAATGCCAGAGAAAGTACGCTTATGCCTAAAACAAGCAAAATTAACGAGTGGCTGTTTATCTCCATATCAAATTCCCCTTTATTTTATCGATAACATTCTATAATTTTCAGATTATTGTTTTGCGGGAAGAGGAGGGCAAACCGGGGGGT
>CADEFK010000074.1:5567-10732 GCA_902826595.1 uncultured bacterium
GATGACCATACACGCCATGCCTCTAGTCGTAGGCGCGCTCTGCGTCATGGTGATTTTCTACAGGTATTACCACGCATTTATCGCCGCCAAGGTCGCGGTGCTCGACGATTCACGAAAAACCCCCGCTTATACCATGTACGACGGTCAGAACTACTTCCCGACGAACAAGTGGGTGCTCTTCGGGCACCACTTCGCAGCCATCACCGGAGCGGGGCCCCTGATAGGACCCGTCCTGGCCGCCCAGTTCGGCGTGCTGCCGGGCTATCTATGGATACTCATAGGCGTAGTGCTGGCGGGGGCGGTGCACGATTTCATCATATTCTTCGCCTCGGTAAGACACGGGGGGAAGTCTCTCGCGGAGATAGCGAAGACCGAGATCAGCCCGCTCTCCGGGATCATAGCCTCGATCGCAGTGCTCTTCATACTCGTAGTCGCTTTGGCGGGACTCGGGCTCGCGGTTGTGAACGCGCTCGCGGAAAGCTCGTGGGGGGTGTTCACCATCGGGTGTACTGTCCCGATCGCCTTCTTCATGGGTCTTTACATGTACAGGTTCAGGAAAGGAAGGATAATGGAGGCCACGGTCATTGGCGTAATCCTCCTTTTACTGGCCGTCTATTTCGGGAAGGACATAGCCCACTCCCCGCTCGCGCCCTATTTCACCCTACCCAAAGCCAAGATAACCCTGTTCATACTCATCTACGGCTTTGTAGCCTCTATACTTCCCGTCTGGCTTCTCCTCTGCCCGAGGGACTACCTGAGCTCGTTCATGAAGATAGGGACTATAGTATTCCTCGCTGCAGGGATCATCATCGTCGACCCGGAGCTCAAGATGCCGGCCGTGACGGAATTTATAAAGGGCGGTGGGCCCATAATTCCGGGTGCGCTGTTCCCTTTTACGTTTATAACCATAGCCTGCGGCGCGATCTCCGGGTTCCACGCGCTCGTCGCCTCGGGCACCTCCCCAAAGATGGTCTCCAGGGAATCGGACATTAAGACGATAGGGTTTGTCGCGATGCTGATAGAGGGATTCATCGCAATCCTCGCGCTTATCGCCGCAACCGCGCTTTTCCCAGGCGATTATTTCGCCATAAACGTCCCGGGGCCCATATTCGAGACGCTCGGGCTTAGCACTGTGAACCTCGACCACCTCTCGGCCCAGGTCGGGGAGACGCTCAACGGTAGGACGGGAGGGGCGGTTTCGCTCGCGGTGGGGATGGCGCAGATATTCACGGCGCTTCCGGGAATGAGCCACATGATGGACTACTGGTACCACTTCGCGATAATGTTCGAGGCGCTCTTCATATTGACGACGATCGATACGGGAACGAGGGTCGCAAGGTTCATGATACAGGAATTCGGGGGAAGGTTTTACAAGCCTTTCGAGAGGGTCGACCACCTGCCCTCCGCGGTAATATCGAGCGCGCTGATCTCATGCGCGTGGGGGTACTTCGTCTTCACGGGAAGCATAAGCACGATCTGGCCCATGTTCGGGACTGCGAACCAGCTCCTGGCGGGCATAGCCCTCTGTGTGGGGACGACGTTCATAATAAAGTTAGGCAGGGCGAAATACGCCTGGGTTACAATCGTGCCGATGGCCTTTGTAATGGCGACGACGCTCACAGCCGCGTGGCTGAACATCACGAATAACTTCTTGCCTCTCACGAGGAAGGAGGGATTCGCCGTACAGGGTTACGTGAACATCGTTTTCACGGCCGTCATTATGATATGCGCGGTGGTGATACTCATCGACTCGATAAGGGTATGGACGAAGGCGCTCCCCGCCGAGAAGAAAGAGGGGCCTCTCCCGCAAAAGGAGGCGGCCCATGATTAGCGTCTCGACCGTTATCATAGTGAGGGAGAGCGATTCGGGGAGCGGGTGCATATGCTGCTCGGGAGGCATGGGGGAGCATGCGAAGAAGGAACCCTCCTACAGCGGGATAAGGGCATCGGCGGGGGAATGCGGGAGGCTTCACAGGGAGATACGCGATAGGTACGGGGAGGAGGAAGTCGAGATAATACAGATCGAGCCTAAAGACTATATATACGTCGTGCCCAGGCTGATTAAAGACTTATTAAAACACCGCGGGCCGTTTCTTTCTTCTCTAAGGACGTTATTGCTCTGGTATCCCGTGCCTGCCGTAATCGTGAACGGGAAAGTGGTCGGAAAGGGGAAAGTCCCCGGCGCAGAGGTGCTTTATGAGGAGCTCGAAAAAACTATCCGCCCCGGCTAAACCGTAAGGCCCCTCTTTTTTCTCCAGTATATTACGATCGCGCTCGCGACAAAAACAGAAGAGAAAGTCCCGACGAGGACTCCGACCATCAATGCAAAAGCGAAATCGTGTATTACGGTGCCTCCGAGGAAAAACAGGCACAGCAGAACTATGAACACCGTCGAACTCGTCAGGATTGTCCTCGACAGGGTCTGATTCACTGAATCGTTAACTATCTCTTCGAAAGTCGCTCTTCCGCCCTTCTTCATATTCTCCCTTATCCTGTCGAATATGATGATCGTATCGTTCACCGAATAACCGATCACGGTCAGGAGCGCGGCGATTATGGTCAGAGTGAATTCCTTGTCCATAATAGATACGGCTCCGATAGTTATTATAATATCGTGCAAGAGCGCAACGACAGCGCCCAGTGCAAAAGCGAATTCGAACCTCAGCATTACGTAGATCAGTATCCCCACACAGCCGAGCAGGATAGCGATGATCGCCTTTTCGATCAGCTCCGCGCCGACCTTGGGACCAATATAATCCACCCTCAGTATCGAGCCGTCTTTGAATTCCGGATCGCTGCCCATGATTCCTTCGAGTGTCTTCTGGAAGGACTGTATCTGCTCGAATTTAACAAGGTCGGCGGAAAACCTGATCAAATATTCGTTATCCGACTGAAGGCCTATCCTCTGGACCTCGTTGGGGGGGTAGCCCGCTTTATCGAGGGTGCTCTTGATCTGGTCCGGACCCACGTCCTTGGTCAGCTTTATCTGAATTTCAGAGCCCCCGGTGAACTCCACCCCCCAGTTAGGGCCTTTATGGTATATGAGCGAACCAATAGAAATTAGAATCAGGACGGCCGACAGAATTAGGGCCTTCCTCATTTTCCCCACGAAATCTATATGAGTGCCAGGTTTAATTAAATCCAAGTCGCTGTCTCCTCCCGAATATTCCTTTAGATGCTTAAGGCAGGGGCTTTCCTGTCCTGATAAATCAAATTGGTGATAACGCGAGCCACGACTACGTTGCTGAATACGGTCGATATAATGCCGATCGAAACCGTCGCCGCGAAACCCTTTATCGGCCCGGTGCCGAACCAGAACAGAATGAGAGCCGTAATGAGCGTTGTGATGTTCGCGTCAAGAACCGTCCATAGGGACCTGGCGTAACCGGCGTCTATTGCGGCGACCGGCGATTTCCCCGCTCTGAGCTCTTCCTTTATCCTCTCGAGAATAATAATGTTCCCGTCGACCGCCATGCCCATGGTGAGGACAAGCCCCGCTATGCCCGGAAGGGTCAGCGTTATGCCGAAGGCGGAAAGGAAACCCAGGATAAAGAGCATGTTCAAGGCCAGCGCAAGGTCGGAAACCACACCCTGCAGTCTGTAAAAGAAAACCATGAATATTATGACCAGCACGCCCCCGACTGCCATCGACATCATGCCGCTTTCAATGGAATCCCTGCCGAGCGACGGGCCCACCGTCCGTTCCTGCTCCACGGTAACAGGCACCGGAAGGGCGCCTGAACGGAGCACGAGCGCTAGGTCCTTCGCTTCCTCGGGCGTAAAAGTACCGGTGATCCTGCCCTGTCCCGCGATCCTCTCCTGGATAGTGGGCGCGGATTTAATCGTGCCGTCGAGCACTATGGCGAGTCGTTGCCCGGTATTCTGTTCAGTGAGCTCGCCGAACTTGCTCGCGCCCTCTCCGTTGAAGTTAAAGCCCACGGCCGGCCTGCCGAATTCATCGAAGATAAGCCGGGCATCTGTTAAGGACCCTCCCGTTACAGGCGAATCTGCCGTAGCGATAAAGAATTTCTCATTCTCCACGCCCGTATCACCCGGGACGAGCATGGTGCCCTGAGCATTGAGCTCATCAGGGGATTTGACGCCGTATTTCGCGAGCAGGACGTCCTGGTCCACACCCGTATCCCTGACGATCTTGAACTCAAGCACCGCCGAGCGCTTGATTATGTCGATAATCCTCTGCCTGTCCTTCTCGGACGCGCCGGGGACCTGAATCAGTATCCTGTCGGCTCCGGCTTTCTGTATAGAAGGCTCGACAAGCCCAAGCTCCTGAACGCGGTTTTCGATGACCTGTTTCACCTGATCGATAGCCCTGACCTGTATCTCGTCCAGGTAGGAGCCGTTGAGAACGAATGCGAGAGAGAGGCCGGATTCGTTTATATCGGCTCTGTCGCTGAAGTTCTCTTCCGCGATCTTCGCACCTTTGTCGAGGTCTTCCTTGGTGAAGAACTGCAGCGTCAGATCGTCGCCTTTTATTTCAGAACCCTTTATGAGTATTTTTTCACCCTTTAATTCCTGAGTCATAAAATCCTTAATGCCGTTAAGCTCGTGATCGACGGCCTTCTCCGTATCGACGCCTATCAACAGGAATATCCCGCCCCTCAGGTCGAGTCCGAGCCTGATGCCCCTGTCCGGGAATATCTTTCCCCACCAGCCCGGAAGAGAGTCGCCCGCGATCGTGGGAATCAGGAGAAGCGCGGACAGCACGCTGAAGACGATAATCGTGATAATCCATCCTCTGGAAGCTCTCATTTCTTGGATTTATCCTCCTTGGGCTCTTCCTTCGGCTGTCCCTCGAGACCAGCTATGCCTGAGCGTGCGATATGGATGCTCACGCCCTTGGATATCTCCAGCGTCACGATATTGTCTTCCGAAATGTTCATTATCTTACCGTAGATACCGCCTGCGGTGATGACGTTGTCCCCGCGCTTCAGGCTCTTTAGCATTTCTTCCTTTTTCCTGGTCTGCTTCTGCTGGGGCCTCAATATGAGGAAATAAAACAGGACGAATATCAGCACGAACGGCAGAAAAGCGAGAGGGGAGCCGCCCGCCCCGCCTTCGCCTCCGGGCGCCATGCACCCGCCCATCGTCATTAAAGCTATGGATATTACCGCTATTACATTTTTATACACTAATCTATACCCCCA
>CADEFK010000075.1:0-8825 GCA_902826595.1 uncultured bacterium
AGGGTTAAATAACCGAGAGAGTCCGAGGTAATGTACTTTCTTATTTCGTCTATATCCAGAGAATTGGCGATCAGCTCTTCCTTGAGCGGCGTGTCTATGCCGTAATAGCACGAGAACTTGGTCGGGGGCGAGCTTATCCTCATGTGCACTTCAGTTGCGCCCGCCGCGCGTATCATCTTCACTATCTTTCTTGACGTCGTCCCCCTCACTATCGAGTCGTCCACGATGACGACCCTCTTTCCGTTCAGCACTTCCCTGATAGCATTTAATTTCAGCCTCACGCCGAAGTTCCTTATCGACTGCTGGGGCTCGATGAACGTCCTGCCCACGTAGTGGCTCCTGAGAAGCCCGAGCTCGAGCGGGAGCCCCGATTGCTCGGAGAACCCCATTGCGGCAGGCACCCCCGAATCGGGCACGGCGACGATTATGTCCGCGTCGGCGGGCTGCTCTACGGCGAGCTGCCTTCCGAGCGCCCTCCTGACCTGATAGACGTTCCGCCCGGTGAGGAAGCTGTCGGGCCTGGCGAAATAAATGTATTCGAATACGCAGTAGGCGTGTTTCGACTCTCCGAAGGGCTTGAACGACTCGACGCCGCTCTCGTTGACCACGACTATCTCGCCGGGCTCTATCTCCCTTATGAACTCCGCCTCTATAAGGTCGAACGCGCACGTCTCGGACGCGAAGACTATGGAGTCCCCGAGCTTCCCCATGACGAGCGGCCTGAACCCGTAGGGGTCCCTCGCCGCGACCATGGTCTCGGGAGTGAGGAAGAGGAGCGAGTACGCTCCTTTACACTTTACGAGTGCTTCTATTATTCTTTGAAGTAAGGTTTCCTCTTTCGATTTCGCTATCAGGTGCACTATGACTTCGGTGTCCGTGGTGGACTGGAATATCGCGCCTTCCGCTTCGAGCTCTTCTCTCAATGTCCCCGCGTTCGTCAGGTTGCCGTTATGCGCTATGGCGAGCGCCCCGCGGAAATAATTGATGACGATGGGCTGCATATTTTTCGCCTGGCTCGATCCGGTGGTCGAGTAGCGCACGTGCCCGATGGCGTTAAGCCCCGTGAGGTGAGAGAGGATTTCTTCCGTGAATATATCTGAGACGAGGCCCATGGCGCGGTGGTTGTGGAGGTTGACGCCGTCAGACGTTACGATGCCCGCGCTTTCCTGTCCCCTGTGCTGGAGTGCGTGAAGCCCCAGGTATGTGAGGTTCGAAGCCTCGACATTGCCGTAAATACCGAACACGCCGCACTCTTCTTTAAGCTTTGGCATAACTTTTCAGGTTGCTCTCGAAACCGGCCGCCCAGGCTCTCCTCGCCTCGGATACCGGAACATCTATCAAGCCCTTAATCAAAAACCCCGTCCCTCCGACCCTTCCTATTACGCTCATGGGTACATTATTGGATTCAGTAATTGTTTTAAGGATTCCTGCGTTCTTGTCGTCGAGTGAAACCAGCGCTCTCGCCTGGGATTCCGAGAATAAGAGTGCGTCCCCTCTTATCGCGCCTGACAGTTCGACCGTAATGCCAAAAGTGTTTTCCGGGGTGAAACAGGATTCTGCAAGCGAAAGAGCTATCCCTCCCTCGGAAAGATCGTGCGCTGATTTAAGTATACCCCTATCCGAAGCTTCTAGTAAAGCCCGGACCAGATTCGATTCCGCTTCCAGATCGAGTCGCGGGGGGTCCCCCGCCACTATACCGTGGACCTGCTTCATGTACTCGCTGCCGCCTAATTCCTCCCTGGTTTCGCCCAGGAGGACTATAATGTCCCCGTCGTCCTTAAACCACTGGGTGATATGCTTTTCGACGTCCGTAATCAGGCCGACCATTCCTATTGTGGGCGTCGGGTATACGGCGCTCCTGCCCGTCTGGTTGTAGAAGCTTACGTTCCCGCTCACCACAGGGGTGTTGAGCCTGACCGCGGCCTCGGAAATACCCTCTATCGCCCTCTTGAACTGCCACATTACCCCGGGCTCTTCGGGGCTCCCGAAGTTGAGGCAATCGGTGACCGCCAGCGGAAGGGCTCCCGAACAGGCGAGGTTCCTCGCGCTCTCGGCTACGGCGATTGCGCCCCCGGTGTACGGGTCGAGGTAGCAGTAGGTCGGATTGCAGTTGACAGTCATCGCGAGGGCTTTCTTTGTGCCTTTTATCCTTACTACCGCGGCGTCCGAGCCCGGGAGCACGACTGTATTCGTCCTGACCATATAATCGTACTGCTCCCATATCCAGCGCTTGTCCGAAAGTGTGGGGGAAGAGAGGAGCTTCATAAAAACCCCGTTCATGTCTTTCGGTACGGGTATCGAGGATGGATCGAAGCCCCTCGATTCCTTTATATACGCGGGCTCGGCGTAAGGCCTGTCGTAAATTGGCGCTTCCTCCGAGATCAGGCTTATTGGTATCTCGGCCACTGCTTTTCCGTTTTCCGCGATAATGAGCTTGCCTGTGTCCGTTACCTCTCCGATGACGCTGAAGTCGAGTCCCCACTTCCTAAATATCTTTTCGGATATATCCTCTTTGCCTTTTTCGAGCACCATAAGCATGCGCTCCTGTGATTCTGAGAGCATTACTTCGTATGGCGTCATGGACTCTTCCCTCCTCGGCACCTTCTCGATGTCGATCCTTATGCCCGTGCCGGCCCTCTCAGCCATCTCCGTGGAGGAGGACGTGAGCCCGGCCGCCCCCATGTCCTGTATGCCGACTACGACGCCCGTCTTGAAGAGTTCGAGGCAGGCCTCGAGGAGAAGCTTTTCCGTGAACGGGTCGCCCACCTGGACGGCGGGCCTCTTTTCCTCTGCTTCCTTCGTGAATGTCTCTGACGCCATGACGGCGCCGTGGATCCCGTCCCTGCCGGTCTTCGACCCCACGTAGATTACAGGGTTCCCCACTCCCGTGGCATAGCCTCTGAATATCTCGTCGTTTTTTGTGATGCCGAGGGCGAATACGTTCACGAGCGGGTTCCCGTTATAGCATTCGTCGAAGTACACTTCCCCGCCCACGGTCGGGATGCCTATGCAGTTTCCGTAGCCGGCGATACCCGATACGACCCCGCCCACGAGGTATTTGGTCTTGGGGAGGGAAGGGTCGCCGAACCTGAGCGAATCGAGGATAGCTATGGGCCTCGCGCCCATCGTGAAAATGTCCCTCAATATGCCGCCCACACCTGTCGCCGCGCCCTGATAGGGCTCTATGAACGACGGGTGGTTGTGGCTCTCCATCTTGAAGACGGCGCATTGCCCGTCGCCGATGTCTATAATGCCGGCGTTCTCCCCCGGGCCCTGTATGACCACTTCGCCCGTCGTGGGGAACTTTCTCAAATGGATTCTCGAGCTCTTGTAGGAACAGTGCTCGGACCACATGGCGGCCAGGATGCCCAATTCTGTGATGTTGGGCTCCCTGCCGAGCGTATCTACTATCTTTTTATATTCTTTTTCGGTCAGCCCGTGGTCAAGAGCGGTCTTCAGGTTGGACATATAGTCTCTATCACTCTCTATAAGTTAATATACCAGTTATTCGGGGTCTAAACACTGAACGGACTTCAATAAACCGCATTATTTCACGGAATTAATTAATTTGACATCATTTCCGACGTTGTCAAAACCTGTATGCGCATGTGTGCGGTTTTTCCGGATAATCCCGTTCCGCCCGTTCCTTGAGTCCTGTCAGGCGCACCGGGACTCCTTGCAATCGTCGTTACGAGATACTAATATGATGATAGATTTATGGACCACGCTATCCTTTTCGTTTCCCTTATTGTGGCTGTCGCACCACTGGTGGCGGTGCTGTTTTTTATATGGTGGGTGGACCGCTATGACCGGGAGCCTCTTAAATACGTGTTCGCGGCCTTCCTTTGGGGCGGACTCGGGGCTATTGCGTTTTCGATACTCGGAACGGAAGCGGGCATCAGGGTGCTGGGCGGCTACGCCAACTATTCGGGCTTTGACTTTCCGGCCGTGGTTCTGGCCCCTTTCATCGAAGAGTTCATGAAGGGCCTGATTGTATTCTTCCTGCTTAGGTACCGTCAGTTCGATAACGTTACGGACGGACTCGTTTACGGCGCTGCCTCCGGTCTAGGGTTCGGAATGACGGAGAACTTCATGTACTTCACCCAGTTCGCGGGCGATTCCCCCGGATACGATTGGCTCAACCTCCTCTTCGTGAGGAGCATGATGACGGCGAACATGCACTGCGCTGCGAGCGCTACGTTCGGCGCGGGCATAAGCAAACTGAAAGACGGAAGCAAAAACGCCTGGATGTCCGTGGGCCTGTTCTATCTTCTGGCCGTGTTCCTTCATGCCATATGGAATTTTCTGGTCACGTCGAGGATCGAAGCCTACTGGGGCCTGGCGGTACTCATCCTCCTTGTTTACGTCGTTTTCATATTCGTAATTTTCGTAAGGGGCATTATGGGAGAAAGGAGGCAGCGGGAGGTGGTGCTCGTCGAGGAATTTGATCTAGGGGTCCTGCCCGCCGATCATAGACGGATACTGATGTCCTACAGGGCGATGAGAGGGGGGAACTGGTTCCCCGAGTATCTGAATAAAGACAAATACCTCTCGCTCGTGAGCCGTCTCGCGTTACGCAAAACGAGCTATTACAGGTCGGAGGGCAGCCGTCAGGCCGCTCTCCAGAAAGAAATCGTAGAGCTGAGGATTGAGCTTAAGAGGTTCGCTGATCTGCTAATGCAGCTACAGCGGGAAAAGACGACTTCGTAGTGGGAATTTTTCTGCCTGGAGACTCCCCTCCCAGCCGATATTATCGAAATCCGGAGCGCTTTAATCAAGCGCCCGGCCTATTGTATAAATTTCACGCCCCCTGTATCCTTACCGGGATAATAAATACACGGTTTTAACCACATAAAGAAAAAATGAACATCAAGGATTTGAGCCCGGGGGAGCTGGAAAAATTCGTTGCGGATAAGGGTTTAGAGCCGTTCCGAGCCCGCCAGATAGGCAAATGGCTTTACAGGAAGGGCGCTGGATCATTCGACGAGATGACAGACCTTTCGAAGGGCACGAGAGAGCTCCTGAAGAGCGCCTTCTCGGCGGGTGATTCGATGGAGCTGGCGGAGGAGCAAATCTCGTCGGACGGCACGAGGAAGTTCCTTTTCAGGCTACTCGACGGAAAGCAGATTGAAAGCGTGCTCATTCCGGATAAGGGGAGGCGGACGCTCTGCGTATCTTCGCAGGTCGGCTGCGCGCTCGGCTGCACGTTCTGCCTGACGGGCACGATCGGCAAGATAAGGAACCTGACCCCTTCGGAAATACTCGATCAGTACATGCTCGTCAACCGTTACGCGGGAGACTCGGTCACCAATATCGTGTTTATGGGTATGGGCGAGCCGCTCGACAACCTCGGCAACCTCGTAAGGGCGCTTAAAACCATGACGGACGAAAATTTCATGGGCCTGTCGCCGAAGAGGATAACGGTTTCGACTTCAGGCATCGTTCCCAAGATCAAAGAGCTTGGCGAGCAGGTCTCGGTGAACCTGGCCGTGTCCCTTAACGCGCCGCGGGACGAATTGAGGGACGTCATCATGCCTGTAAATAAGAAGTATCCGATAAAGGAGCTGATAAAGGCAAGCGTGAAGTTTCCAGTCCCGCCGAGGAAAGCGCTCATGTTCGAATACGTTCTCTTGAGCAAGGTCAACGATTCCGACAGGGACGCCCACGACCTGGGTCACCTGCTGAGAGGCATCAATTGCAAAGTGAACCTCATTCCGTTCAACGAAGCGGGGCCCCTGCCTTACCGCTCGCCCACGCGGGAGAGGGTGCTCGGTTTTCAGGAAATACTTATGTCATACGGGTTGAACGTCAGGATAAGAAAGAGCCGCGGAAGCGATATCCTCGGGGCGTGCGGCCAGCTCGCCGCCGAATACCCGGCCAGGAAGATAACGGGCGAAAAGAGCTCCGTACAGGCGGCTGTATAAGATCAAATCAAACACAGGAATTACGTTTATATGACAGGTTCGGAGATAAGAAACAGGTTTCTGGAATATTTCGAGAGCAAGGGCCATACGGTCGTGAAGAGCTCGTCGCTCATTCCCAAAAACGACCCGACGCTCCTCTTTACGAACGCCGGAATGGTGCAGTTCAAGGACGTGTTCCTCGGCCTCGAAAAACGTGACTACAAGAGGGCCGCGTCTTCCCAGAAATGCGTCAGGGCCGGAGGGAAGCATAACGACCTCGAGAACGTCGGCTACACGTCGAGGCATCACACGTTTTTCGAGATGCTCGGCAACTTCTCTTTCGGGGATTATTTCAAGAAAAATGCAATAGAGTTTGCCTGGGAGCTCATCACGGTTGTTTTCAAGCTCCCGAAGGAAAAGCTCTGGGTTACGGTTTTCACGGACGACGACGAGGCTGCCGATCTATGGCGGAACGTAATCGGATTACCTTCCGATAGAATAGTCAGGATGGGGGAGAAGGATAATTTCTGGGCGATGGGCGATACGGGCCCGTGCGGCCCCTGCTCCGAGATAATTATAGACCAGGGCGAGGACTTTGGCTGCGGAAAAAGCGACTGCGCCCTGGGATGCGAATGCGACAGGTTTCTCGAACTCTGGAACCTGGTGTTCATGCAGTACGACAGGGACAAGTCCGGCAAGCTGAACCCGCTGCCCAACCCGAGCATAGACACGGGTATGGGTTTAGAGAGGATCACCGCCGTGCTCCAGGGCGTCAGGAGCAATTATGAAACGGACCTCTTGAGGGGCATTATTTCAAACGTGGAAGAAATTGCGGGGAAGCGGTACGGGGACGACGCCCAATCGGACGTCTCCATGAGAGTCATCGCCGACCACGCCCGCGCGGTAACGTTCCTGATTTCGGATGGCGTCTTCCCGTCGAACGAGGGCAGGGGGTACGTCCTGAGAAGGATACTGAGGCGCGCCGTCCGGCACGCCAAGATGCTGGGCATCGAAGAGCCATGTCTCTACAGGATCACGGGCAGGGTCAGGGATATAATGAGGGGCGCATATCCCGAGCTCGACGAGAGGATCGGTTTTGTCGCCGAGGTCGTCAAAAACGAAGAAGAAAGGTTTTTCGAAACGATCGACAGGGGCCTCGATCTGCTTAACGCGGAGATCGCGAAGATCGGTAAGGAGAAGGTCCTGCCCGGGGACGTGGTCTTCAAGCTCTACGACACGTTCGGCTTCCCGGTGGACCTCACAGAGGACATCGCGCGCGAGCGCGGGCTATCGCTCGATCAAGCCGGGTTCGATAAGGAGATGGAGAAGCAGAGGGAGAAATCGAGGAAGGCATGGAAGGGTTCGGGGGAAGAGGGCCTCGAGCCTCTATATAAAGAATTCGTCACGGGCGGTCTTACCGTTACGTTCACGGGGTACGGAAAGGCCTGCGATACGGGAAGAATAACCGCGATAATCAAGGAAGGCGTTTTGGTCGACAGCGCGAACGCGGGCGACAAGGTCGACATCATAACGGACAGGACGCCCTTTTACGGAGAATCGGGGGGACAGGTCGGCGACCGGGGGATCATGGAAGGCGAAGGCGGGACAGCCGAAGTCACCGACACGAAGAAGCCTCTGCCCAATATTATCGTGCATCATGCCGCAGTAAAGAAAGGCGCTCTCTGGGTAGGGGACGAAGTCGGATTAAAAGTTAACGAAAAACTGAGACACGGCGCGGAGACTCACCATTCGGCGACGCACATACTGCATGCGGTGCTGAGGGAGGTTCTCGGAAAGCACGTGGGCCAGGCAGGCTCGCTCGTCGCGCCCGGGAGGCTCAGGTTCGACTTCACTCACCATTCGCCGATAGACGATAAGGAGCTCAGGAAGATCGAGGACATCATCAACGAAAGGATAAGGTGGGACGACGGGGTCATCACGGAGCCCGACGTGCCCTACGACGAGGCGATAAAAAAGGGGGCCATGGCGTTCTTCCAGGAAAAGTACGGCGACAGGGTCAGGGTCGTGAGCATCGGGGATTACAGCATTGAGCTCTGCGGAGGGACTCATCTCGAATCGTCCGGTGAAGCGGGGATGTTAAAAATAGTTTCCGAAACCGCTTCGGCTGCCGGAGTGAGGCGTATCGAGGCCCTTTCGGGCGAGTCCGCATGGAACTTCATGAGGGGTATAGAGGACAAACTCCTTGAAGCCTCGCGGATATTGAGGGTGCCCGAATCCGACGTGATACCCAGGATCGGCAGGCTCGTTGAAGAGAACGAGGCCATCAGGAAGGAGCTCGAGACCGTCAAGAGCAGGATGCTCAGCGAGAGGACTGGGGACATAATGGAGAACGTGAAGAACGTGAACGGTCTCAACGTGCTCTCGGTGGAGATACCCGACGCCGGCCCCGATCAGCTGAGGAAGGTCTGGGACGACGTCAGGAACAAGCTCAACTCAGGCGTAGCCGTTCTGGGCGCGAAAGACGACGGCAAGGCGTACCTGCTGGTCGGCGTTACGAGCGACCTCCAAAAGAAATACCATTCTGGCAATATAGTGAAGGAGCTTGCGCCCCTGATAGGCGGGAAGGGCGGGGGGAGGCCGGACATGGCTCAAGCTGGGGGAAACAACCCCGAAAAACTCGGCGACGCACTTGAGAAGGTCTTTGAGATATTAGCCGCTGCCTGAGCCGCGGGGCGTCTTACTTGCTTATTCCCTTTTCTTCCAGTACGTCTTTGATCTTTTTGAGCGCGGCACTTTCTATCTGCCTGACTCTTTCCCTCGATATATTGAATTTGGTCCCGAGCTCTTCGAGCGTCAGGGGCTGATCGGACAATACACGCTTCTCGATTATGTACCTCTCTCTGTCCTTGAGTGTTTTGAGAGCGACGGCCATCCCTTTCCTGACTGTTTCTTCTTCCTGGG
>CADEFK010000075.1:8925-10608 GCA_902826595.1 uncultured bacterium
TCCATCGTGTTAAACCCGTAGTTTTTATATTCGTTGGCTACCCTCACGACGAATTTCAGGTTGGAGGTGACGAGCTTGCGGGCGGCGTCGAGGTCGCCATCTTCCTTGAACTTTTTGGCGAGGTTGTATTCTTCCTCCCGGCTGAGAACCGGGTAATTGCTTATCTCCGCGAGGTATCGATGGAGGGAAGTGGTATGCGCCGGGAGCAGGGTGCTCGCGTGTTTCTTTTCTTTCTTTTTTTCTGTGTCTTGAGACATTTGGCCAGCTTATTTATCGAGAAGTATTAATTAGTATACGTTTCGGGGGGGTGCTAATCAACCGGCGATTTCTTTGACGGCGTAAAGCGCCGTGATCGTTATACATATGAAATTGACTAAAAACTCTTGACTCATATACTCCTTATGTATAGATTATTCTGCTTAACTAAGAGCTTATAAAAATCGGTTCCGGCGTAGCTCAGCTGGCAGAGCGGGTGACTGTTAATCACCATGTCGGGAGTTCGAATCTCTCCGCCGGAGCCAATTATATCCTCAACCTATTGTTTGTTCCTTGTTGTTAACCGGACAAATGGATTCGTTATTAGAACAGGAACTACCTTAATTCAGCACACATATACTGCTCCGCATTAAGAATCTGGAATGGTTAAGTCGATCATGAGAATTTAATCCGACTCTGTCTCCCATCCTAACGAATCCTTGCTAGAGAGTAAAAGAGTCACATGGCCCCTGACCGGGGTCCGGAATACAAGTGCTTCCAGCCAGGAATGTAACGCAATTTAGAAAGAACATCAGGTTGTTCTCCAGAGTTATCAGCCCCGGAGCCGGATTCGGGGATCCATAATCTCCCACCATTCCCGAGTTGCCCACTACGATGACCTTCCCTTGACCGTAGGGAACCAATATCGAGAAATGGTCATTCGGCAAATCTATATTATGCCCCACTGCATGATCATATGCGGTTGCCCCTTCAGGAAACCTTACTAGAGGAGTAAATTCAGAAGGCGGCAGCATTATGCAGGAATCATGAGAGGAAACATGCGCGACCTGATTTGCAAGATATCTGGCGTCTTCAGGCAAATCCGGATCCATCTCCATCACCATGTACACAGGGCGGTCCGGATGTTCCGGATCTCTACGGGTGACAAAGATGTTCTTGAGCGTGATTCCAAACACGCTTGCGAGAGCGGCGTCGTTTTGTGTAAAGTCTGGAACATCATCAGTTTCGCCGTGTCCATGGTCGCTCATAAGGAGAATACCCCCGCCCTGACTGACAAAATCTTCCAGTGCCGCGAGCTCGGAATCTTCATATGAAAAACCTGTGCCAACGGGCGGTGGGTTGGGCTGATTAATATAACGGGTTAGGCTTACGTAAACATCCACGTTCGCCAGGCTCTCCGGTCTTATTCGAGAATTAGTGTAACGCACATTCAATTCCACTCCCGTGGAAAGCCCATAGCTCTTCATTGCCCCCAGGACTGTATTCAACCGCCGCTTGGTTACTCGCGGGTGATTTACGCCGCGAGGATAACGATACGGCTTCCTTTGAAACATCACCTGAGAGCTCCAACTATCGAACAATGTGTTTATTGTGTTGTTAGTGTTAGCTTCTCCCTGCATGGCTGCGTCAAGGCCTGCCATGGCAAAGTCACCCCTGAACAGCGCGGCTCCGGTTCCACCCAGGGCA
>CADEFK010000076.1:0-7306 GCA_902826595.1 uncultured bacterium
TTCCACGCCCACTGGAACAGCACCAGCATCTTGCTGTCGAATTCTATTAGATAGCTTATGTGGACGAAAGCCCATATGAGCCACGCCGGAAAACCGGACAGCCTTATGATGCCGAGGTCGGCTACGGCTGCGTTCCTCCCTATGACCGCGAGGCTCCCCTTGTCGGAGTACCTGAAGGGCCCGGTATCCTTTCCCGAGAGCCTATTTTTTATGAGCCCGGCGACGTACCTCCCTTCCTGCATCGCTACGGCCGCTACTCCCGGCAGCGGCTCACCGCCCTGGTGAGAGAAGTTGGCGAGGTCACCTATGACGAATATGTCCGGGCGGCCGGGTATCGTGAGGTCGGGATTGACGACGACCCTTCCGGTTCCGTCGAGCACCGCGCCGGCTCTTTGTTCGAGCACCCTGCCAAGCGGCGAGGCCTTCACGCCCGCAGTCCAGAGTATCGTCCTCGACTCTATCTCTTCCCGGACTCCGTCCCTGACAAGGGCTGCCTTATTCCCGTCAATCCCCGTGACCATGGTGTCGAGCCTTATGGCGACGCCGAGCCTGCGGAGCGATTCCGCGGCCTTTTCCGAGAGGTCATGCGGATAGGCCGGGAGCACCTGGCCACGGCCCTCGACGAGTATTATCTCCGCCTTCCCGGTATCGATGTTCCTGAAGTCCTGCCTGAGCGTGGTGCGCGTGAGCTCGCCTATCGTGCCCGCGAGCTCCACTCCGGTCGGCCCCGCCCCGATTATCAGGAAAGTCATCCACTCCTTTTGAATTGAAGGGTCGGGCTCGCGCTCGGCCGCCTCGAACGAGAGGAGTATCTTTCTTCTGATCTCGAGCGCGTCCTCGACGGTCTTGAGCCCAGGCGCGGTCTTCGCCCACTCCTCGTGGCCGAAGTAATGGTGGCTCGACCCCGTGGCTACTATCAGCGTGTCGTATGTGACTATGCCGTCCCTGAGCACGACCGCCTTTTCGTCGGGCACTATGTCCGTCACCTCCGCCTGATAAACGCGGGTGTTTTTATACCTGCTCAGCACCATGCGGAGAGGGGAGGCGATCTCCCCGGGCGAGAGCCATCCCGCGGCGACCTGGTACAGGAGCGGCTGGAAGAGGTGGAAGTTCCTCTTGTCTATGAGCGTCACCCTGATTCCCGAGCGGGAGAGGGCCTTTGAGGCATAGAGCCCCCCGAACCCTCCCCCGAGTATGACGACGTGGTGCTCGTGAATTCCCTCGCTTGCCGCAGGCATCACTATTTATTATCCCTGACGGCGGGGGAATTCTAAAATCTATTTGTCGCCCGTCCCGGAATTCTCCTTATTCACGGTCCGGCCTGAATGCGTCTGGAATAAATATCTGAAATCTCATACTATAGTCTTAGTCCTGCTATACAATTACGGCATGATCCGGAGTATGCGCATACGCCGGTGAGGCGGGCCGGATTAACGGGACTTTTCCGGGGGATATTCTTCAATGGGCGAAAAATTTCTGATCGGATTAGCCGCGATAATAGTGCTCGGCATCGGGGCCTACTGGGTTTCCTGGCGTCTCAGGATACCTGCGATCCTCCTGCTCCTGGCCTCGGGATTCATAGCCGGTCCCGTGACCGGGCTTATAGACCCGGACAGGATATTCGGCGATATACTCCTGCCAGTGGTTTCTGTATGCGTCGCCGTGATACTGTTCGAGGGCGGAATGAACCTCAAGTTCTCGGAGCTCAAGGAGATAAGGCGTGTGGTCGTAAGCCTCGTGACTATCGGCGTATTGGTCACCTGGGCCGTTACGGCCGCGGCCGCTTATTTCCTCTTCGGTTTCGAGCACCAGATAGCGGTCCTCCTGGGGGCTATCCTCGTAGTGACGGGCCCCACCGTGATTATGCCGCTGCTTCGGAACATAAGGGCGTCCGGGAAGATGGACTCGATAATGAAGTGGGAGGGGATAGTGATCGACCCCATAGGAGCGATGCTCGCGGTTCTCGTGTTCCAGTCGGTCGCCGCGGGAGGGGTGATAGAAGCATCGGTGCAGGTCGCTTTCAGCGTGCTCAAGACCGTAATCGTGGGAGGCGCGATCGGAGTGGCCGGGGCGCGGGCGCTGATACTGCTGCTGAGGAAATACTGGGTCCCGGACTATCTCCAGAACCCGGTCACGCTCATGATACTCATCGCCTCTTTCGTGCTCTCGGACTATATACAGCGGGAATCGGGGTTCGTCACGGTCACGATAATGGGCATAGTTCTCGCAAACCAGAAGACGGTCAGCGTGAAGCGCATATTGGAATTTAAGGAGACGCTCAGGGTGCTCTTCATTTCGAGCCTCTTTATTATTCTTGCTTCGAGGCTCACCTTTAAAGACCTGGATTTTATCCTGACATACAAGAGCGCGCTCTTCCTCGGAGTGTTGTTTTTTATCGCGAGACCGCTGTGCGTATTCCTGTCCACGCGGGGCAGCGGCTTGCAGCTCAGGGAGAAGCTGTTTCTTTCATGGATGGCGCCCCGCGGCATCGTGGCGGCCGCCGTAGCCTCGGTCTTCGGTCTGAAACTCGTGGGCAGCGGGTTCCCGCAGGCGGATCACCTGGTCAGTATTACGTTCCTGGTAATCACCGCGACGGTGCTCGTTTACGGCCTGACCGCACCTGCCCTCGCCAGGAAGCTCGGCGTCGCCAGGCCCGACCCTCAGGGCGTGCTCTTCGTGGGCGCGCACGACTGGGCGAGGGCCATAGCCAAATTCCTCCAGGACGACGGCTTCAAGGTGTCCCTCGTCGATTCCCATTGGGAGAACGTGTCCTCCGCGCGCAGGGACGGTCTAACCGCTTATTACAAAAATATCGTTCTCGACAACGTAGCCGAGGACATAGACTGCGAAGGCATTGGCAAGCTCCTCGCGCTCACGTCGAACGACGAAGTGAACTCTCTCGCGGCGCTCAGCTTCATCGAAACCTTCGGCAGGTCCCAGGTCTATCAGCTGCCGAGAAATACAGGCTGGCATAATCCGCACGAAGAGAATTACGTCTCGGATCTTTCGGGGAGGTTCCTGTTCTGCCCCGAAGCGACCTTCGAGAATATAACCAGGAAGTTCGGCACCGGAGCCGTAATAAAAAAGACCTATATGACGGCCGAGTTCGATTACAACGCGTTCAGCGGCCGTTACGGGGATAAAGCCATGCCGCTCTTCCTTATCAAGGAGAACGGCGCCCTCCTCGCTTTCGCTAACGATAACCCGCCCGCCCCGCAGCCGGGACACTGCCTCGTGGCTCTCGTCGCTGAAATCACGGACCAGGTAAGCGAGGGCGAGCCTGCGTAGAGAGTTATCGTGGGGAGCCGTACGGCTTTCAACTAATGGACAAGCATTCGGAACTTTCGTGTGTGGATTGCCGCCGCTGACAGGGCCGGTCAGGCGGTTATAGCGGCGAGGATAAAGCTGACGATGAACATCGTCAGAATGATGAACATCATGACGCGGGGCGTCTTGCCGTTGTAGCCCCTGTGTGCGTTCGGGACGCTCGACTGCGCGAAACTCTCCCTTCTTTCCATAAGCCCCTTTCCGAAGCGGCTGTGAGTCTTGGCTTTATGGGCGGCTTCCTTCGCCTCTACCCCTTTCTCCATGGCTTCAGCCTTCTCCATGATTTCTTCGGTGCGTTCTTCAGTCATCGATATCATCCGTCACGGCTTCTACCCGTATTCAGGGCCCGTCCCCCTGTTTAGCCCCCCGCGCGCGGGATTATATCGGATTATCTCGATACTTCCAAGTGCGGGCCGAACGCGTATTCCTGCGCGAGCTTGAGCTGGTACTTGAGCTCCTTCACCAGTATCCTCTGCAGGTCGGTCCACGCGAGCATGCCGTAATACTCGCCGTCCTGGTCGAGTATGAAGAGGTGCGATATGCCGTGCTCGTTCATGAGGTCGAGGCATTCGTAGAATGAAGAATCGAGAGTAACCGTATGAAGGACGTCGCTCATGATCTCGGCGATTCTCACCTCCGATGGTTTCTTTCCGAGGGCCACGATCTTGGTAGCGAAATCCGAATGACCCACGACTCCGACTATGCGGCCCCCCTTCATGACTCCCGTCGTCCTCACCTTGAAATTCCTGAGCTTAAGCGCGGCGACGTCGGCAGTGTCTTCAGCATCCACAAAATAAACCCTGTCTCTCTCGCCGATCAAATCGCGGACTTTTAATTCTTCCAACATGGATGCTCACCCCCTTTCACGTATTTTTTACAGCCCGGGCATATTTAAATACTCACGGAGAGCTTGTTTAATACTCACGAGCATTTATAAATCCCCCCGACTGTTTAAATGCCCATCTGATTACATAATAGCACAAAACGGCGTGTCAAAGGAATACATATTTTTATGACCTCCGGCTGTGTTTTCCGGTCAAGACGGGCACGCTTCACGCCGTTTATTCGAAATATTATATTTGAGCGTGAGTTATTGCAATGTTAGCGGGGTGTTAATCAGCATCGGCAGACTTGAATAAATGAATTTCAACCAATAAAATAAACATGGGGGGCTGGATAGAGCAGGGTTCATCCGCATAATTACAATAACAAAAAAAGGAGATTTGAAATGACTGAGTACGTGCATCCGGAAGTTTTAGTAAGCACCGATTGGGTCTCCGGGCATTTAAGCGACCCGAATATAAAGGTAGTCGAGTCAGACGAGGACGTGCTTTTATACGAAGTGGGCCACGTCGAGGGGGCTGTGAAGATAGACTGGCAGACGGACCTCCAGGACCAGCTCGTAAGGGATTACATAGACCGGACGAAGTTCGAGAAGCTCCTGTCGGAGAAGGGCATAGCCAACGACACCACGGTAGTCTTCTACGGGGATAAGAACAACTGGTGGGCGTGCTACGCGTACTGGGTATTCAAGCTCTTCGGCCATGAAAAGGCCCTCGTCATGGACGGCGGCAGGCAGAAGTGGGTCGCGGAGGGGAGGCCTTTTACGAAGGACGTCCCTGATTATCCGAAGACCGCTTACAAGGTCTCCCGTGTCGACGAGTCCATAAGGGCTTTCAGGGACGACGTGGTGAAGCACATGGAAGCGAAGAAGCCGCTCATCGACGTGCGCTCGCCAAAGGAGTTCACCGGGGAGCTCCTCCACATGGAGGCGTACCCTCAG
The DNA here is from genome assembly GCA_902826595.1 of uncultured bacterium. Classification (GTDB taxonomy): domain Bacteria; phylum Desulfobacterota_D; class UBA1144; order Nemesobacterales; family UBA2774; genus 2-12-FULL-53-21. The sequence goes on from CADEFK010000076.1 coordinate 5,111, forward strand.
GAAGGGGCGCTCAGAGGGGGCCATATACCGGGGGCGAAGAACGTCCCGTGGGCGACTGCCGTGAAAGAAGACGGGACTTTCAAGTCGGCCGACGACTTGAAGGCCATATACATGGACGACAAGGGGCTCAAGAAAGGCGACGACGTCATCGCTTACTGCAGGATCGGTGAGAGGTCGTCCCACACGTGGTTCGTTCTCACTTACCTCCTCGGTTTCGACAATGTAAGGAACTACGACGGCTCGTGGACCGAATGGGGCAACCTCGTCAAGGCCCCGATAGAGAAACCCTGAGCTTCGGGGTACTATTAAAAATTATAGCAAAGGACCGGGGCGTGCCGGGGATAACCGCTATTTCTTCATTTTATTTCGGTCGATTATTATAGAGGACGTTTATGAGCAGGATAGACGAGATAATAGGGCAGTTCCAGGGCGCCGACTATCAGGAGACGCTCGCCATGCTCCTCGATTACTCGGAGGCCCTGCCCCCGCTCCCGGACGAGTACACGGAGGCGAGGGACGCAGGATTTAACCGCGTGCCCGAGTGCGAAACCCCCGTCTATATATTCATAGTCATGAAAGACGGGAAGGTGAAGATACACGCGGACGTGCCCGAGGAATCGCCGACGGTGAGGGGGTTCGTCTCTCTCCTCGTGGACGCCTTCGGGGGGGTCTCCCCTGAGGAGATCGCCGCCGCCCCCGAGAACCTCATCCATAGCCTGAGCCTCGACCGGAAGCTCGGCACTAGGCGCATGTTCGGACTCTCGGCGGTGTATAACCGCATCAGGAGCGAGGTCAAAAAGGCGGGCGGAGTAAATTGAAAGCGCGTGCCCTGAGACTAACGCGTCCTTAACCGGCACGCCGGCCGCAAGAGAAAACCCCTATGAACCACGACGAATTAATGGAGCTCATCGTCGAGCACTACAAGCACCCGGGCAACAGGGGTGCGATCGAGAACGCGAGCGCGGTCCAGAAGGGGAGGAACTCCGGGTGCGGCGACGAAATAACCGTATACGTTGACGTTGGCGATAACGGCGTCGTCAGGCGCCTGAGCTTTGAAGGAGTGGGATGCATGGTGAGCCAGGCCGGAGCCTCCATCATCCTCGAGAAGGCGGAGGGTAAGACCCTCTCCGAGATCGAGCATATGCCGTCCGGGATTATGTCCGATATCCTCGGCAAGAGGCTCGTCGCGATGAGGCACGGCTGCGCCCACCTCGGACTCAATACCCTCAAGCTCGCGGTCGGGAAGCTTCTGTCGCGCGACGCGCGCGGCCTGAAACACGGGGAAGCCCGGGGGGAATAAGCCTTCCACCCCGTTACCGCCGGTCCCGATTCTCTTTCGCTTGTCTATTTATTCAGGACTTGGATTTGACGACGTACATGTTGGGGTTCTGGAGCCTCACAGCCTGGAGCCTCTGCTGTATGAGGGAGGCGAACCTTTTCAGGAGCTCGTATCCAAGGTCGTGGTCTTCCTCGCACTTCGTGCGTATGAATGCGCCGTCGAGCACGACCGCCTTCGTCGGGGCCACGGCCTTCGCGTCGAAGTGGCAGAGATAGGGGGGGAAGAGCCAGCCCCAGCCGAGCACGTCCCCTTCGCCGATCATCTGTATGGTTATCGGGTCCCTGTCGGGGGCGAGCCTCGTTTCGAGCGCCACTATGCCCTCCTGGATTATGTAGAACTTGTCGGCCTTGTCGCTCTCGTGGAAGATAAAGTCCCCTTCCTTGAACGCGGCGTGCGCGGCCTTCTTTACTATCATGTCCAGATACTTCTTTTCGAGCCCCTTGAAGCAGTAGTGCTCGCTCAATATAGATTCGAGTGTTTGCATAGCGGCGTTCTCCCGGAGAAAGGCGATTGTACGGAATAATTATATCATGTTTAAAGCAGGGATAAATTCTTATAGGGCATGTTTACCGGGTTCAATATATAATTATTCTGGTATATTATGGATCGGGGCGCCGATAATATCAGGCCCTGTCCGGCTATCCTTGCAAGATGAAAAGACTATACACACCTTCTGACGAATCGGAGCTCGTATTCCTGAGAAGCATGCTCGAGGCTTCAGGGATGCCCTATTATGTCCAGAACGAGCACTTCGGCTCCATGTATTCGGGCTCGTTCATGAGCTCGTTAAACGCGAAGACGATAATGGTGCCGGACGACATATTCGACGACGCGAAGGACCTCATACTGAGCGTAAA
>CADEFK010000076.1:7406-10515 GCA_902826595.1 uncultured bacterium
CCTAACCTTGACTGATTAAAAAATATTAATAGAATCATAGAGCGTTTGATTCCGTCTAAATGAAAGTCAGACGCGAAAAAGCGGTCTTGCAATATATTACGTTTACGGTTATATAATTGCTCCTTTTTATATAATCTGGCTCTACGGATGGGGGGTATAAAAAGATATCTATGATTGCGGGCGTTCTAAAAGAAACTTATCCCGGAGAAAGGCGTGTGGCTATAGTTCCCGCTGCCGTCAACACACTCCAGAAAAAGGGCTTCGTCGTGCATGTGGAACGGGGGGCCGGGTTTGAAGCCGGTTTCACGGACGCCATGTACGAGCACGAAGGCGCGATAATCTCCGACCGCAGCGAAATCATATCGAAATCCGACGCTATACTCCAGATACGCGTACTGGGGACTGACCCCACGGCGGACGCCGGAGACTTAAAGCTCCTGAAGAAGGGAGCGGTAGTGATAGGACTCATGGACGCGCTCACCAACAGGGAAGCGGTAGAGTCCCTGAAGTCGGCGGGGGTAACGGCATTCGCTCTTGAGCTCGTGCCGCGCATCAGCCGCGCCCAGGCAATGGACGTGCTTTCCTCTCAGGCCAATATCGCCGGATACAAGGCCGCGCTCATTACGGCGGATTCCCTTCCCAAGATGTTCCCCATGATGATGACTGCGGCAGGGACGATAACGCCCGCCCACGTCCTCGTGGTCGGAGCGGGAGTCGCCGGGCTCCAGGCCATAGCCACATGCAACCGTTTGGGGGCCGTCGTGTCAGCTTACGACATACGCCCGGCGGTGAAGGAGCAGGTGAAGAGCCTCGGGGCGAAGTTCGTCGAGCTCGAGCTCGAGACCGGGGACGCGGAGACCGAGGGCGGGTACGCGAAGGCCATGGACGAGGATTTCTATAAGAAGCAGCGCGCGCTTCTCGCCAGAGTCGTCGCCGAGAACGACGCCGTTATAACGACGGCCGCAGTGCCGGGAAAGAAAGCGCCCGTCCTCGTGACGGAAGACATGGTCGCCGGAATGAAGCCCGGCTCCGTAATCGTGGACCTGGCCGCCGAGACCGGGGGGAACTGCGAGCTCACTCAGGCGGGTAAAACGGTCGAGCATAACGGTGTCAGGATCTACGGCCCCGTAAACCTCGCTTCCTCGGTGCCTTATCACGCGAGCCAGATGTATTCGAAGAACATCTCGAACCTCGTGCTGCTCATGGTGAAGGAAGAGGAAATAAAAATAAACATGGAAGACGAAATATTAAAGGAATCCCTTGTCGTCGAGGACGGCAATGTCGTCAACGGCCGCGTGAGGGAGAGCCTCGGCATAGGGTAGCAAGTACCGGGAGGAACATTGACATGGACTTTATGACAATTTTCACGATTTTCGTTCTGGCCTCGTTCGTCGGGTTCGAAGTCATATCGAAGGTCCCGCCGACGCTCCATACCCCGCTGATGTCGGGCTCGAACGCCATATCGGGGATCACGCTCATAGGGGCGATACTATCCACTGGCACACAGCACACGTGGCTCACGGCTATACTCGGGTTCCTTGCCGTCGTACTCGCGACTATAAACGCAGTCGGCGGATTCATGGTGACCCACAGGATGCTCGAAATGTTCAAGAGGAAGGATTAATAAATGTCACCGACGCTCGTAAATCTGGCATATCTCGTCGCCGCATGTCTCTTTATAATAGGCCTTAAGGGGCTCTCTCATCCGAGGACCGCCGTAAGGGGGAACCTCCTCGGGGCGATCGGCATGCTCATCGCAGTCGTGGTAACGCTGCTCGACAAGCACATAATCAGCTACTGGCTCATATTCGCGGGGTTCATAATCGGGAGCGGCATAGGAGCGGTTTACGCCTACAAGGTCAAGATGACCGCCATGCCCCAGCTCGTAGCCCTCTATAACGGGTTCGGCGGCGCCGCTTCGCTCCTCGTGGCAGGGGCCGTGCTTTACGAAGCCGGGGTGCTCCGGGGCACGCCTCAGGAAATCGCCGTTAACGCTGAATTCATTCTGTCCGTCTTCGCTTCGGGGTTTATCGGGGCAATAACATTTACCGGGAGCATGATAGCCTTCGCCAAGCTCCAGGGGCTGACGAAAGAGACCGCCGTCAGGTATCCGGGCGACCAGATCGTAAAAATAGCCCTCGCTCTCATAACGATAGTTTTCGCATATTTAATGCTGGTATATCCCGATTCTTCCATTCCTTACTGGTTCATGGTCATCGTAGCGTGCGTCCTGGGTGTGCTCGTCACGATACCGATCGGCGGCGCGGACATGCCTGTCGTCATAGCTCTCCTTAATTCTCTCTCGGGCCTTGCCGCTGCGGCGACCGGGTTCGTACTGTTTAACACGGTGCTTATAGTAGCGGGTACGCTCGTCGGGGCCTCGGGGATCATTCTCTCTCTCATCATGTGCAAGGCGATGAACCGCTCCATCACCGACGTGCTCTTCGGCACGTTCGGCGCGGTCGAGGGCGGGCCTTCGGACGACGAGGTCTACGGCGGGAAGGTGAAGGCTACTTCTCCGGAAGAGGTCGCAATGCTCCTCGAAGGCGCGCGGAGGGTCGTCGTCGTCCCCGGATACGGCATGGCCGTGTCCCAGGCGCAGCACGCGGTGAGGGAGCTCTACGACCTGCTGGAGGCGCACGGCATCATCATGGAGTTCGGCATTCACCCGGTCGCGGGACGTATGCCCGGGCACATGAACGTGCTCTTGGCCGAGGCCGACATACCGTACGACAGGATGAAGGAGATGGACGAGATAAACCCCGGATTCAAACAAGTCGACGTGTCGATAATCATCGGCGCTAACGACGTCGTCAACCCCGTGGCGAGGACAGACCCCAAGAGTCCCATAGCCGGAATGCCCATACTCGACGTCGATTACTCGAAAACGGTCGTCGTCATAAAGAGGAGCCTCAGCCCCGGTTTCGCCGGTATCCCGAACCCCCTCTTCGCCGCCGACAACTGCCTCATGCTTTTCGGGGACGCGAAGAAGATGGTCGAGGAGATGGTGAAGAGCTGTAAAGAGGACTTCGGCTAAGCGCAGAACCTGCGCTTGTATATGATTCTATCCTGCTTCTCAGCTCAATCCGGCAGTGCGACAATACCCGTT
>CADEFK010000077.1:0-7388 GCA_902826595.1 uncultured bacterium
GGTCCCGGCGTCGTGTCCGCCTTAAGGCCGCTTGCGAAATTAAAGCTCGACGTCCACCTGATGATAGTCGAGCCCGAGAAATATATAAAGTTATTCGCCGAATCGGGGGCTGACCGCATCATCGTCCATCAGGAGGTCTGTTATCATCTCCACCGCGTGCTCGAATCTATCAGGGAGCTGGGCATCGAGTCGGGCGTGACCCTCAATCCGGGAACCCCTCCCTCGGCGATCGGGGAGGTGCTGGAGCTCGCCGATTTCGTACAGGTAATGGGAGTGAATCCAGGCTTCGGGGGACAGAAATTCATATGGAGCATGCTCGACAAGATACGCGCCATTAAAGAGATGCTCGACAGGAAAGGGCTCGACGTCCCGATAGGTCTCGACGGCGGCATAGACGCCGAGACGGCCCCGGAAGTAGTGCGCGCGGGCGCGACTGTGCTCGTCGCGGGATCCAGCGTCTACAACGATAAAGCCTCAGTCCGTGACAATATGAAATCTCTGCTGGACAGCGTGCGGTAAGACCCGCCGGTGTTACGATTTGAGCGTTGGCACTAAAATAACGAACGGCTATTAAAATATGATCGAGGGGTAAACAAGATGGCACAGGACAACAGTTGTATAATCGCGATATTCGGGGCATCCGGAGACTTGACCAAACGGAAGCTCATGCCAGCTCTCTATGCGTTGTTCAGGCAGGGGCTCCTTCCCAAAAATTTCGCCGTCCTGGGAACCAGCAGGTCGCCTTTCACGGACGAGGCTTACAGGAAAAGAATTATCGAAGACGTGGTCACGTATGCGGGCATCAAAAAGTCCGAACAGAAACAGCTGGAGCCGTTCTCAAAGCATATTTATTACCTCGCCATGGACGCGACGGATGTAAGCCACTACGACGACCTCAAGGATAAGCTTTCCAAGATCGACAGCGCGGAGAAAACGGGCGGCAATTATATATTCTATCTCTCCACTTCGCCAAGCCTCTACACCTCTATCGCAAAGAATCTCGGCAAGAAAGGGCTGGCGAAGGAGGGGAAGGACTCCTCCTGGCGGCGCATAATCATTGAAAAACCGTTCGGAAGGGACCTCGAGTCCGCCCAGGAATTAAACCACGACCTCCAGAGGATATTTAAAGAAGACCAGATCTACAGGATAGACCACTATCTCGGCAAGGAGACGGTGCAGGATATCTTCGCGCTCAGGTTCTCGAACGGTATCTTCGAGCCGCTGTGGAACAGGAACTATATAAGCCGAGTCGAGATTACGGCCGCCGAAACTATAGGGGTCGAGGAGCGGGGCGGGTACTACGACCACTACGGCGCGCTCAGGGACATGATCCAGAACCACCTGCTCCAGGTCCTCGGCACGGTTACCATAGAGCCTCCGTCTTTCTTCGACGCGACTGACGTCCGCAATGAATCTATCAAAATATTCCAGTCTCTCAGGCCCATCAAGCCCGGAGACGTGGACAAGTGCGCCGTTCGGGGCCAGTACACGGAGTCCGTAATCAACGGCAAAAAGGTGCTCGGATACAGGCAGGAGAAAGACGTCGCGCACGATTCGATGACGGAGACATTCGTCGCGCTCAAGCTCTACATAGACAACTGGAGGTGGGGCGGCGTGCCCTTTTACCTCCGCACCGGGAAATGCCTCCCGTCCCGCGTGAGCGAGGTCGTCATTGAATTCAAGAGGACCCCGCATCACCTCTTCACGCAGGATGAGCTATGCTCCGCCAAACCCAACCAGCTCATCATACGCATACAGCCCGACGAGGGGATACTCCTCAGGTTCGGGATGAAGAAGCCGGGCGCCGGATTCGATATCGAGGAGGTCGGAATGGACTTTCACTATTCCGAGCTCGTTGATACATACATCCCGGAGGCGTACGAGCGTCTCATACTCGACTGCATAATGGGAGACGCCACTCATTACGCCCGCGCTGACGCCGTGGAGGCCTGCTGGAAATTCGTCGATCCCATACTCAAGGCGTGGGAGGACGATCCCGAGGTCAAGCTCTACGGTTATCCCGTCGGCACGTGGGGGCCCCCCGAAGCGAGGCACATCTTCGATTCCCCTAACGAGGACTGGAGGTATCCGACCGACCACCTGACGACGGACGGTGACTTTTACGAGCTTAAATAAAGTGACATCGAACTTTCCTGTCTACGAGACGCGGGAGACGATATGAAAAAAGAAATTTACCTCTTCGATGATATTACGGCGCTTGCAAAGCGCCTTGCCGGGGATTTCAGTAAAGCCCTCACGGAGAAGGCGGCTTCGGGCGGGTCTTTGATCGTTGCGCTTTCCGGAGGGCACACGCCCAAGGCGTTTTTCGAGGTGCTCGCCGCGCCGCCGTACAGCGGCAGCCTTCCATGGGATAAAGTGGTTTTCTTTTGGGGTGACGAACGGTGCGTCCCGCCTGACAACGACGAGAGCAACTTCAAGATGACGAACCTCTCGCTCCTGTCCCACGTAAATATTCCCGAGGCCAATATCCGCCGCGTACTGGGTGAGAACCCGCCCGATGAAGAGGCGGTACGATATGCGAAGGAGATAAAAGACAACGTCCCGCCCGAAGGGAACGGCTTCCCGCGTTTTGACTGGATTCTCCTCGGAATGGGCGAGGACGGCCACACGGCTTCTTTATTCCCGGGGGCCCCGACATTGAAAGAGAGAGAGAAGATTTGCGTCGCCGCCGCTCATCCCCAGACGGGGCAGAAGAGGGTGAGCATCACTTTCCCCGTGATAGACAACGCTGACAGGGTTTCGTTCCTCGTCACCGGCAGCGAAAAAGAACCCGTTCTTAAAGAGATATTGAACAAGGGATCACGACCCCTGCCTTATCCGGCGTCCATGGTTCACCCTGCTGACGGTGTCCTCGAATGGTATGTGGACAGGGCCGCCGCCCCCTGGCTTTAGGACACGGGCGCGGGAGTTCCCGGCAAACGCATCCCGATATCAGAACATCTTTGCGAAGCTTCTGGGTTTCCTCTGCTTCCATTTCCCGGTCTGGTATGCATTTGCCACTATTAACGGAACTACCGTCGTAGCCTCCGCATAGACCATCTGCTCGTAGACTGTGCTGACCTTGCCCCAGGACGAGGCTTCCTTGAGCGTGGAGGAGCTGCACGCGCCGTCCCTGACGTCGGCGACCGTGATCTGCACGGCGTATTTATGCACAGGCACGTCGAAGCCGAGCACCTCCGCCGCTACTACCGTGTCCTGGGCGAAGTTCTTGGGCACGCCTCCGCCGATCATGAAGAGGCCGCTCTCCTTGGACGAGATCTTTATCTTCGTGAGTTCGAGGAAATCTTTCGCGCTGTCTATCGACACCTGCGATTCCGGGTTGTTCCATTGATGGAACACCATGCCGAACCCGGCCGACGAGTCGGTAAACGCCGGGCAGAATATAGGCACGTTGTGCTCGAAGGCAGCCTGAACGAGGGAATCCTTCTTCTTCGAGTGCTTCGTCAGCCATTTCCCCATTTCCCATATGAATTCCCTGGACGAATAGGGCCTGCGCTCGAGGGTGTCCGCTATCCTGGCTACCGTTCTGTCGCATGCCTGGAGGTCTTCCTCGTCGATGAACGTATCGTAAATGCGGTCGATGTAAAGGGACCTGAGCATGCCGTCGTCGATGTGAGGCGTGCCCGCGTAGTGCTTGTAGCCGAGGGCCTCGAAAAAGTCCATGTCCACGATTGAAGCCCCCGTGGCCACAATGACGTCCACCATGTTGTGCTTCACCATGTCCACGTACACCTGCATGCAGCCCCCGGCCGAGGTTGAGCCCGCGAGCGTAAGCCACACGGAGGCGTTCTTGTCGGCGAGGTTCATGTTGAATATGTCTGCCGCCCTCGCCGTGTCTCTCGAAGAGAAAGACATTCCGCGGTATGCGTCGATGATCTGCTTGCCGTCGATCTTCTTGATATCTATGTGCTTGATCGATTGCTTGAGCAGCTCTTTCTTTGTAGTTTTTGTCTTAGCCATTTGCTGATTCTCCTTTACCGTCCCGGACCGAGAGGGATATCCCCCATATATATCCATCTATAAGGGATTATCAAGCGGCTCTGGACGGAATCTGTTTTTTCTTTCGGTAATTAACTTTTATCGATCCAATTCTGATGACCCGTCAATATTTTATAGCCCCGAATATCCTTGTCAAAACTCATACCTGTTCTAGGTTGATACGGAATCAAAATTCATTCCGGCTGCTGCTGCGTCATACAGTGTATAGCGCCCCCCCCGTATATTATATCGCTGCAATCGATGCCCGCGACCTCGCGTCCCGGAAAACATTCTTTCAGGATATCGAGGGCCTCCCCGTCGTTCTCGTCGCCGAAAGTGGGCGCGAGGACGACCGTGTTGCCGATGTAGAAGTTTGTGTAGGAAACGGGCGCCTTCTGCCCGTCGTCGTAACGCACGTGGGGCATGGGCAGCATGACGACCTCCAAGGGTTTCCCGTTATTGTCTGTCGCGCGGGATAATGTTATATAATTTTCTTGAAGCGTCCGGAAATTCTCGTCTTCGGGGTCGTCTTCGTAGGCGCAGACTATCTTTCCGGGGGCGACGAAACGCGCGATCTCGTCTATATGCCCGTCGGTATGGTCGTTGACCAGCCCTTTTCCGAGCCAGACCGTTTTTTTTATGCCGAGGTATTGTTCGAGATACTTTTCTATGTCCGCCTTTGTTTTCCCCGGGTTCCGGTTCTCGTTGAGGAGGCACTGCTCGGTCGTAATGCACACCCCCTCGCCGTTCACGTCGATCGCGCCGCCTTCGATGATAATTCCGGGTCTCTCGACGGGTAATTTCTTCCACTCGCCTATCTTTTCCGGGATAGCCGAGTCTTTCAGCAGTTCCGGAAACTTGTTGCCCCACGCGTTGAATAGCCATTTCGTAATCACTGTCTTTCCCGAGCCGTCCTTGACGAAAATGGGCCCGGTGTCCCGGAGCCACACGTCGGCGTAATCGGTGACGTGGAAATGTATCCTCCGCATATCTATGCCCGCTGCGGCCAGCATCCCGTATGCCCTTTCCTTCATGTCCCCGTCCAGTACGAGGAGCTCCGCCCGCTCGCTCATGTGTACCGCGCCCAGGATCTTCACGAATGCGGCTTCCGCTTTTTCCACTCTTCCGGGAAACGTGATCTCGTCGTAAGGCCAGGCGAGCCATACGGCCGAGTGCGGCTCCCATTCGGCGGGCATTCTGTATGAGGGATTCTTTCTTTTCATATACGGCGACTATTTTTGACGGAGCGCTTTCTTCATGTCTTTATAATGCTCGACTTCTTGTAATTTTTTGGATTTCTTAACCAGCTTGGAGGAAGTAAGCCTTTTGTACGTATCCGGCCTCCGGTTGCGGAGGAACCCCCATCCCTCTGAATAGAATTCGTTCCGTTCGAGGTCGAGCGTTATGATTACGGTTTCTTCTTTCGTGGCGGAGGCCCGCTTCAAAACCTTCCCAAAGGGATCGCAGACGAAGGACTGCCCCCAGAATACCATCCTGCCCTCGCGCCCGACCCGGTTCACAGCCGCCACGTAGAGGCTGTTCGAGACCGCGTGACCCCTCTGCACGGTCTCCCAGGCGTCGTGCCAGTCCCCCTCTGCGTCGTAGCCGGCGATGTTGCCTATGGCAGTCGGATAGAAGATTATCTCCGCACCTTTGAGGCGCGCCATGCGCGCGGCCTCGGGAAACCACTGGTCGTAGCATATGAGGACTGCGAATTTTACGCCGCCTGACTTGAATACCGCGTACCCAGACCGGCCCTCTTCAAAATACTCCTTTTCGTAGAATCCCGGGTCCTGGGGGATGTGTAGCTTGTTATACGGGCCGATGTGCTTCCCGTCCTGCCCTATCACGGCGGCCGTATTGAAATATTTCCCGCCCTTTTTCTCGTAAAACGGCACCACGAGCGTGACGCCGAATTTTTTAGCCGCCTTCCTCATCTCGCTCACGGTATAGCCCTTGACGCTCTCCGCGTAATCGTCCTTCTCCTTCTTTTCCCACTGGGGGAAATAGGGCGTCTGGAAGAGTTCCTGAAGGGCTATGATCCCGGCCCCTTTCCCGGCCGCCTCGCCTATCTTCTCGACCGTCCTCGAGACGTTCGACCGGATGTCTTCCGTGACCTTGCTTTGTATTAGGGCAATTGTTACTTTTTTCATAGAATTAATTCTACAGTTTACTCTGGATATAGGAAATAAAAACCTGCTTAATACTGTATTAACAATTCGTGAGGGGGCTCATTCAAGCCATATATAACGGGCGACGAAGAGGACGGCGAAGAGATAAAGGAGCCAGTGCACCCTCTTCCCCCGGCCGGTTACGACTTTTAAGAGCACGTACGATATGACCCCGAACGAGATGCCCTCCGTGATGCTGAATGCGAGCGGCATCATCACGAGCGTGAGGAAGGCCGGAATCGATTCGGTGTAATCGTCCCAATCCACGTTGACGATGTTCCTGAACATCATCGCTCCCACGATGATCAGAGCGGGAGCGATGACCGGGTAAAGCGTCACGCCGCCGCTCGTCTTGTATCCGGCCCCTATCATGTGCACGACGGGACTGAAAAAGATCGCGAGCAGGAACAGTATCGCCACTACAATCCCGGTGAGCCCCGTCCTTCCTCCCGCCGAGATACCGGACGCGCTTTCGATGTAGCTCGTAACGGTTGACGTGCCGAGCGCCGCCCCGCCGCAGGTGGCTATCGCGTCCGACAGCAACGCCTGCCTCGCCCTGGGGAGCTTCCCCTCCCTCATGAGCCCTCCCTGCTGGCTTACGCCTATAAGCGTCCCTATGGTATCGAAGAGGTCGAGGAAGAGGAATACGAATATTACCGTAATCAGCTGCGGGTCCTGGAATATGTTCGGGATTTCCAGCTTCAGAAGCGTGGGAGCGATCGAGGGGGGCGCGGCGACGACCCCACTTAACTCCACTATGCCTGTAAGGAGCCCTGCCGCGGCTGTGACCAGTATGCCGATAAGTATGGCCCCCCTGATCCTGAGCGCGAAGAGGACGGCCATAACAACGAGTCCCGTTATTGCAATAAGTGTCGGTTTTGACGTAATGTCCCCGAGAGTCACGTATGTCACGGCGTGCCCTGTGACGATTCCCGACCACTCTAAGCCTACGAGGGCTATGAGGAGCCCGATGCCGACCGGTATCCCGTTCTTGAGGCAGCCCGGAAGGACGTTCATGAGCGTCTCCCTGAGCCCCACGGTGGAAAGCAGGATAAATACGAGGCCCGCGACGAATACCGCCCCGAGCGCATTCTGCCAGGAGTAGCCGAGCGTGAGAACGACTATGTATGTGAAATAAAAGTTGTGTCCCATGGCAGGCGCGAGAGCGATCGGATAATTGGCCAGGAGCGCCATGAGCACGGTGCCGAGAGCGCTCGC
>CADEFK010000077.1:7488-10450 GCA_902826595.1 uncultured bacterium
GTCATGATCGGGGTCGTCGTATCCATGCTGATTCCCCAATCCAGACTTCAATTTTCGACCGGCGGTGAAAGAAAATCATGGCTTATATACCCGGTCATGTTCGCAATAGGATTCTACGGCGGGTTCATCCAGGTCGGGGTCGGGTTTCTGATAATGGCCGCTCTCTATCATCTGCTGAAGATCGACCTCATACGCGTGAATATGCATAAGGTCTTCATAACGATGATATACACGATACCGGCGCTCTTGATCTTTATCTGGTCGGGCAATGTGGACTGGCTCCTCGGGTTGAGCCTCGCTGCGGGGAACGCGCTCGGGGGCTGGTGGGCGGTGCGTTTCTCCGTCAGGGGCGGGGAGAGGCTCATCCGGTATGTCATGGTGCTCGCGATCTTTATCATAGCGTTAAAGTTGCTCGGGATAATCTAAAGGGATATAGTTAGGTTTATGAATTTTGGAGAAATCACCCGGGAGATTCGCGCGCGGGCAAAAACCTTCCCGTATATCATAGCCATCGATGGGACGATTGGGAGCGGGAAGAGTTATGCGGGCGAGAAATTAAAGGAAGCCCTTTCCCCCGATGCTTTCCTTATGACGATGGATTTATTCGTTTGCGTCCCCAGATCGGAATGGGACAGCAAAATAGAGGAGGGCAGCATACGCCTCCGCGACTGGTACGATTTGGGGAAGGCCAAAGAAACGCTTCAATCCGTACGGTCGGGCAAGGCGTTCGAAATGTCGGGTCTATATGACCTCGAAACCGGGAATATCTCCGGCCGTATAACGGTCGATGCTGGAAGTTGCAGGTACTTCATACTCGAGGGGCTCTTCTCTCTGGACGATGAGCTCGACGGGCTCGTTGATTTAGGGATATTCGTGGATACTCCGGCTGACGTCGCGCTCACCAGGGCCGAATCGAGAGACGAATCGAAGCGTCACCTCGACCCTCACGGGTGGATTGAGAAGAAGGAGATATTCTACGGCGGCTACCTCCCCTATATCGACGGACATAGGAAAAAAGCCGGTATCGTTATCGGCGATTGATTACTGTTCACGCCTTGAAGTCGGGCTCGTCTTTCCCGAGATAGACCGACATCGCCCCGCCCTCGACGAAAATAGTCTGTCCCGTAATATAAGAGGCCTCGTCCGTCGCGAACATCACGGCGGGCGGCACCATGTCTTCCGGTGTGCCCCTCCGTCCCTCAGGTATTCCCTTCGTCATGTATTCGTCGTATTCCGGATTTTTGGACGCGGAGAGCGGCGTGATCGTCGAGCCCGGGCCTATGCAGTTAACCGTTATGTTGTAATGGGCGAGGTCGACCGCCATCACCCTCGTCACGTTGATAAGAGCCCCTTTCGCGGCATGGTAGGCGATCGATACGGGGTGCATGTCCATCGCGCCCGCGACGGAGCCTATATTTATAATCCTCCCGGGCGTCCCCTGTCTGATGACCTGCCTGGCGAAGCTCTGGGAAAGAAAAAAGACGCTCTTCAGATTTATATCCATCATCTTGCCCCAGCCCTCGGGCGTCACGTCGAATACGCCCTCCCGCCTTGCATATCCGGCGTCGTTCACAAGAATGTCCGCCTTGCCGAAAGTATTTACGGCGGCATCCAGTAATTCCCGGTGCTTGCCGAGGTCCGAAACGTCGAGCGTAAAATATGCGGCCTGCCCGCCCATACTCTCCGCCTCCTTTACAACCTCCCTGCACGGGTCCTCGTGGAGGGCGGCGATTACGACTTTAGCCCCTTCTTTAACGTATCCGAGTGTTATCGCCCTTCCGATACCCGAAGACCCCCCCGTGATAACGGCTACCTTGTCTTTTAACCTCATCCTGCTGCCTTCATAGTCTGATTTTCCCCGCCTATAACAAATAACATTAAAATTAAATACGGCGCAGCTTACTAAGATTCATACTATAATTGTTTACATTATGGAAGGGATATTCTTTGCCGGGGAACAGTTCCTCGTCAACTGTCCTGATAATTAAACCGGAGGGACGAGCATGAAAGCGGAATTTGTGAACTTGCTGGGTCATAACGTTTTCGTAAGGTACAGGATAAAGGAAAACGGCAAGCCCCCTCTGCTGTTCATACACGGCGTGGGTGAATCCGGGAGATGTTTTTTCGACGCTTACGGGCTCATGCTTGATAACTCCGTCTTAGTTCCCGACCTGCTCGGGTATGGAAAGAGTGAAAAGGTAGAAACCGACCCGGATTATTCTTTCTCGAAACAACTCGGGATTCTCCGTGAGATGATCGATTATTTCGACCTGAGAGATTTAATAATTGTCGGCCATTCCTACGGCGGCGTGCTGGGGACGTTTCTCTGCAAGGATGATGACAAAGGCAGGATCAATAAATTCGTAAACGTCGAGGGATGTATAACACGGGACACCCTGGTGTTGTCGTCGAGTGTAATGAGGGCGCTAGGGCAGTGTAACGGCGATATGAAGGAATTCAGCGCATGGCTCCATGAAGGCGGGTTCAAAAAGAGCCTCCTTGAGGATAATGAGAGCGCTTCGACCATAAAGTATTTCGATTCCGTGACCGAGTGTGACCCTGAGGCCTTTGCCCAGACGGCGGCGGAATTGGTACGGAGGTCTGAAGGCGAGGACGAGATTGGCAATAATGAAATTTCGCTTGTGTATAAGGGGCTCGAATTGCCCAGAATCTTCTGTGCCGGAACTAGGCCCGTTATGGATTCGACAAAAGGCTTTTTATCCAGAAACAATCTTGAATGGAAAGGGTTTAACGTGGCCTCACACTGGCTGATGCTCGACAGGCGGGAGGAATTTTATTCGTTTCTGGACGGTTACATAAGGGCATAGGCTGTGAAGAGCTGCCGGAATCGAGTATCATTACCCTGAGAGGTTAAACATGCGTGTAATAGTTGCCAAACCGAGGGGTTTCTGCGCCACCGCGAACGTGGTGCTGCACCTCGGCGGCACGCCGGTCATTGTGG
>CADEFK010000078.1 GCA_902826595.1 uncultured bacterium
CGAACGACTTTATGAGTCCTTACGCTTCTGATAGCGTATGCCGTGCGAAGTCGCGACTATTACTTCGCTTGCCGTGCCAATGAAAAGACCGTATCCCGCAATCCCCGCCTTCTGCCCTAACTTTACAGCCAATTCCCCGAGGTCGGGAATGGGACCGAACCTGCAGTCAATTATATAGTTATTCTGATCGGTGACGTACGGGGCTCCGTCCTCATTCTTGCGCAGTACGGGCTCGGCCCCGAGGGACCGGAGAAAATTCGCGACCGGTTTCCACGCGAATGGAATTACTTCGACCGGGACCGGGCAGTGCGTGCCGAGCATGGGTGAGAGCTTGCTTTCATCGACGATCATGACATTCCGCCTGCTCGACTGTGCGAGGACCTTCTCTCTTAATAGCGCCCCACCGCCGCCCTTTATGAGGTTGAGGTCGGGATCGACCTCGTCGGCGCCGTCTATGGTCAGGTCAATTTCCTGCTTGTCGTCGAACGAAATGACCGGTATGCCGAGCGAGAGAGCGGTTCTTTCCGTCTCGAGCGAGCTCGGTATGCCCGCGATGCCGGTGAGTCTCCCGTCCCGGAGTCTCCTGGCTATCTCTTCGAGCGCGTATTTCGCGGTGCTCCCCGTGCCGAGTCCGAGTACCATCCCCGGCTGCACCAGATCGACCGCGCTTATTCCGGCTTCTTTTTTCAGCCTGTCCTGAAGCTTTTTCTGATCCGGGGACGGAGGACCGCTCAACCTGTTTTCTCCTTTTCGGAATTAAGCTCGCCTATAAAGGCTTTCGCGGTTTCCAGGAGCGCGGGAGGGGTATCGACCACGCGCAGGTTCCCGCCGGGAGGGATTTTATGTACCCCTTCCCTCGTAAAATCCGTCGTCACCGCGATACAGTTCATGCTCGCTCGGAGAGCGGCCTCGACGCCCGACGCGGAATCCTCGACGACGAGGCAATCGGCGTGAGGCACCTTCAACTCATCCGCCAGAAGGTTATAGATCTCGGGATCGGGCTTCCCGTGCTCGACGTCCTGTATCGTGGCTATGAAATCGAACTCGGACCTTATGCCAAGCACGTCCAGCACCCGGAACGCCTCTCTTCTATGGGACATCGTCCCGAGACCGGTCGGATAGCCTTCTCCGCGCGCCCATTTGAGGAGCCCGAGGTTATAAGGGCAGAGGTGCGCCTTCAGTATCGTCGGGTCCGAGATCATTTTGAAATAGGTGTCGAGCCTTATATCCACATAAGCCTGCCAGGGGGTATATACATTATATTCCTTCATCTTCGCCCGCGCTGCGTTTTCGAGATTAAATTTCTTGAGCAGCCCTTCCGCGACCTCTTTACGCGAAAGCCCGACATAATCCTTGAAACCGTCTACGACCTCGTCTTCGGTGAGCGAATTATCGAGCTCGACAGCGGCCCTGGCGTAAGACTTCGCCTTGAGAACCTCGGTCTGCACGAGCGTGCCGTCGAGATCGAATATCAGCGCTTTAATCACTATGCCTTCCGTCAAAGTATTTTCGCCAGCCTGTTGATGCCGCTTACAACGTTCTCACCGAGATGGAACGTAATGACCTTGCGCTTCCCGTTGAGAAGGGCCTGGCGGTCGCCGAGCGCTTCGGCGTTTTTAAATACGCCGAAGCTTATGGACGAGGCCTTCTTGCCCGGCTCGTCCGGTATCGGTATATCGACGGGCATATCGGACGTGAGCTGAATGAAGAGACCGTGCCCCGCGTCTCCCTTGTGGAGCTGCCCTGTCGAATGGAGGAACCTCGGACCGAACCCTACTGTCGTCGCCAGACGGTACCGTCTCTGCACTTTTGTACGCAGTTTCTGGAGCGCTTTGTAAGTCTCGTCAGAGGGTTTAACATAGGCCTGAAACGCGACGTAGCCCCTACCCTTCGATTCGTCCCTGCCGGGTTTGGCGAATGAGAGGAACTTCGTAAGCGCCTGCTCCAGCGTCGAGGACTTAAAATCGGAATAGACCGTTATTCCCGACTCCTTCAGGGTCGGTTTTACGACCGGGAGCTTACCTTTTTTCTGGTATTCGGCTATCATCTTGCGCGCGAGCACCTTGGCGGCCTCGACGTTCGGCTGGTTAAACGGATGTATGCCAATTATCATGCCGGCGATTGCGATAGCCATTTCCCACCTGAAAAACTCGCCCCCCAGATCGTAAATATCCTTGAGATTGATGCGCACCACGGGATAGCCCGCCTTCTCCAGGGCGCCCACCTGTCTGTCGTACGTGTCGTCATTTAAGAGGCGGAGGTAAACGAAGAGCCTGTCGTTCGCGTAGAATTCCGGCTGGGCCAGGGGCTCCCTGTCGACGGGGAGGATGCCCTTCCCGTCCTTCCCGGTGCTCTCGGCTATGAGCTGTTCGACCCATGAGCCGAAGCTTTCGATCGGCGGGGATGCGACAAGCGTGACTTTATCGCGCCCGGCCTTTGCAAGCTCCCCGAGTATCGCGCCAAGCCAGGCGCCCGAATTGTCCCCGTCTACCGCGCAGTTGCAGCTCTCGCAGTTGTGGAGCATGGTGACGGCGCGGGCGAGGAGTGTGTCGAGGTCCATCCCCTGGAAGGCGGCCGGCGGGATCCCGACGAACGAGAGTGCGGAGTATCTTCCGCCGATATTGGGGTCGTTTAAGAACGTCTTTCTGAATTTAAGCTCGGCGGCGATCTTCTGGAGACCGCTTCCGGGGTCCGTAATCGCAATAAAGTGCCGGCCCGCGTCCTTCTTGCCGACTTCTCTTAAAACTTCGTTGTAGAAATATTTCATGAACGACATGGTTTCAGCCGTGCCCCCGGATTTGGTGGATACGATAAAGAGCGTCCTGGACATATCGAGGCGCTCCCTCTGCTCGAGCACCGCCCCGGGGTCGGTGCTGTCGAGAACGGCCACATCGAGATAGCCTTTCTTGACGCCGAATGTTTCGCGTATGACGATGGGGGCGAGACTCGAACCACCCATACCCATGAGAAGCACGTTCTTATAGCCGTCGGCCTTTACTCCGGCGACCACTTTTCTTATTCCAGGAAGCGCGTCCACCATGACTTCCGGTATGTGGAGCCATCCGAGACGGTCGCTTATCTCGGTCGGGTCGTCTTCCCAGACCATGTAATCGAAATTCCATATCTTCTGTACGATATTGTTATCCCGCATGTTCTCGAGCGCTTTGTCTACCGCCGCCTGATACTTCCCGAGAGAGGCCGAATAGGGCTTTTCCCGGGACTCTATCCGCTCTTTTTTCTGCTCTATGCTCGCCATAAGCGTCTTGAAGGAATCGGCGAACTGGTCGACCCCGTCCCTGAGGAGCTTGTTCGTCACCGACTTTAAATTTATGCCGAGCTTCCCGAGCTTTTCTACGTCCTGTCTCGCCTGATTAACGCCCCTCGTGATCGTGTGAGCGACCTTCCCGTGATCCCTGAAGTTCTTGTATGTGGCAGGCGGTACCGTGTTTACGGTATCCGGCCCTATGAGCTCGTCGACGTAGAGCGTATCGGAATAAGCCGGGTTTTTCGTGCTGGTGCTCGCCCAGAGGCAGCGCTGCACCCTCGCCCCCGCGTCCGAGAGCTTCTTCCACCGTCTGCCCTTGAACACCCTCCTGAATTCGTCGTACGCGAGCTTCGCGTTCGCTACCGCGATCTTCCCCTGAAGAGCGGTGTTCCCGATCTTCTCAAGCTCGGGGTCGACGGCGGTATCCACGCGGCTTACGAAAAACGAGGCCACCGACGCTACCCTGTCCACCCGGTGTCCCTTGAATACGGAAGGACCTTCGGCCGCGAGTTTCTCGAGACCCTTTAGATACGCTTCGGCCACGGCCTTATACTGATCGAGGCTGAACATCAGGGTTACATTCACGTTGATGCCTGCGCCTATGAGCTCCGTGATGGCTGGGATGCCGGCCCTGGTCGCGGGGACCTTGATCATGACGTTCGGGCGGCCGAGGGTGACGAAATACCTCCTCGCCTCCCTTATAGTGCCTTTCGTATCGTTAGCCAGCGTGGGGCTCACCTCGAGACTTATGAACCCGTCCCGGCCGTTCGTCTTGTCGTATAGAGGCCTGAACAGGTCGGCGGCTGCCGCGATGTCCTTCAAGGCGAGCGCCTCGTAGATATCGTTTACGGATTTATTCTGCTCCACCAGCGACCTAATGTCTTCGTCGTAATCGGAGCTTCCGGCAATGGCTTTCTCGAGTATCGAGGGGTTCGAGGTTTCGCCCCTCAGTCCTTCGTCTATGAGAGCCTTGAGCTCCCCCGAGGTCAGAAAGGACCTCCTTATATAGTCATACCATATCGACTGGCCGAGCTTGGATAAATCCACTATTCTGGACATCGTCTATCTCCCGTTCATCGAGTTATTCGTTCCATAAAGACGGAGCGTGACAGCGAACCTTAAATCTACATCATTTTTTTGACGGCTTTTTAACTTTTTTATCATTCATCTTGAGCACATCGCGGGCCTTGGAGACGACGTGATCGACCGTGAAGCCGAACTCGGGAAGGAGATCGGCTATCGGGGCCGACTCGCCGAAAGTGCTGATGCCTATCATACCACTCTGGTCGCCTGACCCGGCATACCTGCACCAGCCGAACGTGGAGCCCATCTCCACCGACACCCTGGCCGTCACGGACGACGGCAGGACCTCCTCCTTGTAATCGGGCGTCTGCATCTCGTATAGCGACCACGAGGGCATGCTCACGACGCGCGCCTTGATCCCCTGCTTTTTTAGTATCTCGTAGGCTCCCAGGCAAAGCTGCACTTCCGAGCCCGTGCCGATCAGTATGACGTCGGGTTTGGGCTTGCTATCGGCGAGAATGTAGGCGCCCCTGAGAGCGCCTTCGGCGGGGGCGTATACGCTCCTGTCGAACGTCGGCACGTCCTGCCTCGTCAGGATCAACGCGACAGGGTGGTCCTTTAAATTCATGATATGTTTCCAGAGGACGCTCAATTCATTGGCGTCAGCGGGCCTGATAACGTCGAGGTTGGGAATGGCCCTGAGCGACGCAAGGTGCTCGACGGGCTGGTGCGTCGGTCCGTCTTCCCCGAGACCTATACTGTCGTGGGTAAAAATAAAAATAACGGGTATCCGCATAAGGCAGGCCAGCCTGAGGGGAGCTCTCATATAATCCGAGAATACGAAATACGTGGCGGTGTAAGACCTCAGCTTGCTGAGCGCCATGCCGTTTGCGGCGGCGGCCATCGCATTCTCCCTTATCCCGAAGTGGAAGTTTCTGCCGTCGTATATTCCTTTCTCGAAGCTGTTCGCCCCGTCGATGTAAGTTTTCGTGGACGAGCCCACGTCGGCGGCGCCTCCCAGGAGGAACGGGTACACGTGGACTATGGAATTCAGTATCTTGCTGTTGGCGGAGCGCGTCGCCGGACCCTTCGGATTGGCGGGAAATACCGGAAGGGATTTCTCCCACTCCTCGGGCATTTCCCCCTGCTGAAGCTGCCGGAACTGCTTGGCGAGGTCGGGATATACGCGCTCGTAGGCGCTGAATTTCTTGTTCCACTCGTCTTCGGAAACGGCGCCCTTCCTCACGACCGTCTCCCTGTATTCCTTCACCTCGTCCGGCACATAGAACTTCTTGTCCGGGTCCCAGCCGTAATTAATCTTGGTCTTCCGTATCTCCTCGTCTCCGAGCGGCTCTCCGTGAGCGGCCGACGTGTCCTGCTTGTTCGGGCTGCCGTAGCCTATGTGGCTGTCGACTATAATCAGAGACGGCTGCTCGTTCTCCTTGAACGCCCGCTCGATCGCCTCCGCGAGCATCTCGAGGTCGTTCGCGTCCCCTACACGCTGCACGTGCCAGTTATACCCCATGAACCTGGCCGCCACGTCCTCGCTGAAAGCGAGCGCGGTGTGTCCCTCAATGGTTATGTGGTTATTGTCGTAAAACCAGATGAGGTTATTGAGGCCCAGGTGACCCGCGAGAGAAGCCGCCTCACCCGATATGCCCTCCATCATGCAGCCGTCGCCGTCTATAGCGTAGATATTGTAATTGATGATCTCGTGACCGGGCCTGTTGAAATACGAGGCGAGCCATTTCTCCGCGATCGCCATGCCAACCGACGTCGCGACGCCCTGACCGAGAGGCCCCGTCGTAGTCTCCACCCCGGGGGTGAGGCCGTATTCCGGATGGCCCGCGCACTTGCTGTGGAGCTGCCTGAACGTCTTGATGTCGTTCAGGGACAAATCGTAACCGGTAAGGTGAAGGAGGCTGTAGAGGAGCATCGACGCGTGGCCGTTTGACAGAACGAACCTGTCGCGGTTCGGCCAATCGGGGTTCGCGGGATTGAATTTCATGAACTTGTCCCATATCGTGAACGCCACGGGAGCGAGCGCCATCGGCGTGCCCGGGTGACCGGAATTCGCCTTCTGCACCGCGTCCATGGACAGGGTCCTTATCGTGTTGATTATCAGCTGCTCCAGTTTGTCTCTGCTCATCTTGGGTTTCGACTCCATACAGTTTCTCCTCGATTATAATTTTGAGCACTATTGTAAATAATGTATTAAGACGGATAAACAGGAAGAGGACGATGCGTTTTTCACGGACTTCGGATCGTAGCGATTTATAAGGGCTGCGTATCCGGACGATGCGCCGTATCCACATGCGCGGGAGGGGCGCCTTGCAAGAGGAAAATCCCCGTGAGTCTCCATTATCAAGCGTCTTTGAGCTTCATTGCGAATCAAATTACGACCTCGGAAACGCGGAGTCATGATTTTAGGAAACAAAGATTTTGATATCTGCCATTATCACACATCGAACCCGAGAATGCAAGAAAAGCCTTGATTTTAAAGCTCTGTAGCGAGCGCGGCCCCGACGATGCCGGCGTCGTTAAGCAATTTTGCGGGCACGACCTCCGCTCTGATTTTTATATACGGGAAAAACTTGTCCGACTTCTTGCTTACGCCGCCCCCGATTATTATCAGGTCGGGCGAGAGGAGCCTCTCGACGTGCTGTAAATATTTATTCACCCTCTTGCCCCACTTCTTCCAGCTGAGACCCTCGATCTCCCTGTGAATCTCGGCCGCGCGCTTCTCCGCATCCTCCCCGTCGATCTCAATATGCCCGAGCTCGGTATTCCTGACCAGGTGCCCGTCGACGAAGAGCGCCGTCCCCACGCCCGTCCCGAGCGTGACCATGAGAACGACACCGCCGCCGTGCCGGTTGTATTCTTCCCCAACGCCGAATTTCATCTCGGCGAGCCCGGCGGAATCCGCGTCGTTTATTACAACCGCCTTGCAGGGAGATATCTTTTCGATCTCGTCCGTGATATTTACCCCTATCCATTTCTTGGACAGGTTAGCCGCAGTATATACCTCCCCGCTCTTCATCACACCGGGGAAACCGCACCCGAGAGGCCCATTCCAGTTCCAGTGCTCGATGATTCCCCCTATCGCGGCCAGCATGCTCTTTGGGGTAGCGGGGTGAGGTGTATCGACGCGGTATCTTTCACCCACGAGTACTCCTTTCTCAATATCGACGGGGGCGGACTTGATGCCCGTCCCTCCTATATCTATGCCGAGGACAGGGGGGTTTGATTTAACCGGTTTTTTAGCCATGAGTCCGCCTTTACGGAGATTATCGCAACCGGATTAATTCTACACCAATTCATCGGGAGATATAAAACTTAACTTGATATTTTCAAGCGGACCTGAAGACCTTCCCGAACTCCGGGCGGGAGGTGGGATCGAATACGGCATCACGGACCGGAACCTTTTCCTGCCGCGGGATCAGGCGGCTTAGCCGCCGGCGCCCGGTGTGCTATACTGTCCGTGTTTAAAATAAGGGCTTAGACAGGCTCGGGACATAAACGGTAATGAAAAAAGCGGCTTTAATAACGGGAGGGGGGGAGAGGCTGGGTAAAGCCATGGCGCTCGCATTGGCCGACATGGGATACGACATCGCCCTGCACTATAACAGCTCGGAGAACCACGCCAAGAAGACAGCGGAAGAGATAAAAACCGCTGGAAGACGGTGTGAGATATTCAAAGCCGACCTCTCGGATGTAAAGAACATTAAACCCATGACCGCGCGGGTATTCCGGGCGTTTCCACGCTGCTCCCTACTAATCAATAACGCGTCTATCTTCGAGGACAGGGACTTTATGAAAGTTACGGAGGAATCGTTCGACCGTGAATTCACGCTCAATTTCAAGGCGCCATTCTTCCTGTCCCAGGAATTCGGCAGGAGGATGCCGGCTGAAATAATAGTCAACATGCTCGATACGAGGGTTTCCGCAGTCGAACCCGGACATTTCGTCTACAACCTGAGCAAGAAGGCGCTCCGCGACTTCACGCTCATGGCGGCGAGGGCTCTCGGACCCAAGATACGGGTGAACGGGATATGCCCGGGGCCGATACTCCCTCCTCCCGGCAAAAGTGCGAAATACCTGAGGCGCATAGCGGGGCGTACGCCCCTCGGAAAGCCCGGACATCCCGGCTACGTGATATCGGCGTTAAAATATATACTCGAGAACGGCTACGTGACCGGGGAGTGCCTCTACGTCGACGGGGGGCAGCACCTGGGCTGACGGGAGAATAAGATGATAATAAAGATCGAGAATCTGAGACTGAGGACCGTTGTCGGCGTCTTCGAGTGGGAGAAGAAGGTAAAGCAGGATATCGTCATAAACATAGAGATCGAGTTCGACGGCAGGGATGCGATGGAAAAGGACGATATTTTGTTCACCGTCGATTATAAGACCTTAACGAAACAGATCATAACCGAAGTCGAGGGCAGGGAATTCAACCTCATAGAAAGGATAGCCGGCGACGTAGTGAAAATAATCCTCGAGAACGGCAGGGTGAGTAAAGCGACGGCCAAGGTCGATAAGCCCGGGGCGCTCCGCTTCGCCGACACCGTTTCCGTCATACACTCGGAATCGAGATGAGCACGTGGCGCTCCCGGAAGCTAACATGAACAGGGCTGTGATAGGGCTCGGCTCCAACATCAATCCCGAAGAAAACATACGCAGGGCCAAAGAAGCGATCGACGGAGAATTCAAAATAATAAAGTCTTCCTCGTTCGTCGAGACCGAGCCCGTGGGGTTTAAGGAGCAGGACAGATTCATAAACGGGGCGCTCCTGATCGAGACGGAGCTCGGCGCCGACAGTCTGGAATCGCGCCTAAAGAATCTGGAATCGGAGCTGGGGAGGGTGAAAACAGACAACAAGTACGGCCCAAGGACAATCGACCTCGACATTCTCGTCTGGAACGGCGAGGTCGTCGACGAGGAAGTCCGCGAGAGAGAGTTCCTGAGAAGGTCGATAGAGGAGCTGATCCCCGGCATCGAGCTACCCCGAACCCCTCCTACCCGTTCTTAAAGAATTCAAGCGTCTCGTTCATGTGCTCGTAGTGGGATCCTTTCCAGTAGATTTTCCCGCAGCCGGAGCAGATATAGAAATCCTTGTAATAGATTTTAGTCCTGGGCTCGAGACGGTCAAAGACCTTCTCCTTCTCGACGGGATTGATGACGCCGTTACATACGAGACACCTCTTGAACGGCTTGACAAGCGGGCTGAGCACGTACCTTTTTATAACCTCACTGATCTGCCGATTGGGGTCGTCCGACCTGAGCCAGTAGCCGTGCTCAATTATCCTGAACCTGAGGAGCCTCCTGTCGCGCGTGAGCACGATGCGTCCCTCCCTCTCGGCGAGCCCCGCTATCTCATGGTCGGCGTAGTCGTTCCTGTACGCCGCGTCGAACCCGAGCATCCTGAGACGCCTCGCGAGCTTTCCCAGATTGACGTCCACGACGAATGAGGGGCGCGGCTCTCCGCGGAGCGCCACTTTTCCGGGAATCTCAGGGCTGAATGATGCCGGATAAACGGACACGGCGTCCCCGTCTTTCAGATGACAGCCGAAACCGACCGAGGAGCCGTTCACCACGATCGAGTCCACCTCCGTATGAGGCACGCCCATGGCCTCGATCGCGTCTTTGACGGAAGGCTTTCCGTCGAAATCGTATTTTAGAGAGATAGCGTGGCCGGGATCGGCGAAGAAATCGCGAAGCTCGCGATGAAAATGAAAGAACGCCCTGTATTCAGGCATATGACGCC
>CADEFK010000079.1 GCA_902826595.1 uncultured bacterium
TGTAAAACGCTCCTTAGTTCGTAAATGTGTGTCATGGCTTATAGCTCATATATACTAGCCTGTTTTGCCTTCAATTTCTCGCGCCTCTTAAATTGTGTCTTGACATGACCGCCCGGCTGATATATTTTAGATAAGTCTAAAAATAGTATTAGGTTATAATAAAATCTGTTTTTAGTGTTACGATTGCTTTCGCTTTGACGGAGGAGGGCGGGTGGTGTTTGTGCCCGGCAAATCTTATGTGGAGGATTATATGAAGCTACTCACCCTAGACGTGCGGAGGAACGCGAGGGTCGTTTCCGCACGCGTATTCGCCGTTCCCCTGCTGGCGGTCCTTTACTTTCTCTCACTCACAACCGAGGCACTTTCGGTCGGCGGGATATCGAATTCGAAAGTAATAGTGCCGAGCACGGACACGGTCCCTCAAAAACACGTCGAGGTCGAGCCCTTCTTCTCACTCGAATTCGAGGACGACGGGAACGATACGGTCAGGTTCGGAGGCGGCCTCAGAGTGACTCCGGGTCTCCTCGAGAACCTGGAGGCCGGGGTGAATATCAATTACCTGAACGTCGAGGACTCGCAATTAATACGGGCGGAATCCGATTTCGGGGACATAGAAGCGGGACTTAAGTTCAGGTTCCTCGATGAGGAAAAAGGGTATCCCGTTTCCCTCGCCTATCAGGGGGGCGTTACGTTCCCTCTAGGGGACGGGGCCCTATGGATCGTCGAGCCGGGCGGGCTTATACTGACGAAAAACTTCACCGATAAATTCTCGATGGACTCCGATTTCGTGTTCGGGATCATAGAGCACGGGTCCTGGAGTTTCGTTACGGATGTCGGCTTCGGTTATTTCCTCACGCCCTGGCTCCAGGCGGTCGCGGAGGGGGCTTACGCTTATGAGGACCCCGACGATGGAGCGGGCATCTCCGTTATCAATGTTACCGGGGGCTTTACGGCTACAGCCGCTGAATGGCTTACCGTCATCGTGGGGGTTACGCCAGACGTATATACGAAGAACACCGATAAGCTGGTAGTGATTACGTCCGCGTTCACATTCACCTTCTGAAGCCGGCGGACGCTTGACACGGTTATATATATGCAATAAAATTAATTTAGGTATGACTAAAATCACTTTTAGGAGTTTGTAAATGTATACGGAATCCATAGAGAACTATTTGAAGGCGATTTACGAGATACAGAGGGAGAAGGGGAAGGTTTCGACGAATGCGCTCTCCGAGAAGCTCGGCGTGGCGCCGGCTTCCGTGACGAGCATGATAAAGAAGCTTTCCGAGAAGAAGCTACTCACCCACAAACGGTATCAGGGCGTGAAGCTCACGCAGTCCGGGCAGAAGATAGCCCTCGAAGTGGTCAGGCACCACAGGCTGATAGAGCTTTACCTGGCCGAGGCGCTCGGAGTGCCGTGGGACCAGGTGCACGAGGAGGCGGAGAAGTGGGAGCACGTACTTTCTGAAGACCTGGAAGACCGCATGGACGCGGCTCTCGGGCACCCGACGAGGGACCCTCACGGCTCCCCCATCCCGAGCAGGGACGGCACCATAATCGAGCTCGATTCCATACCGCTTGCAGACATGAGACCGGGACAGCACGGTGTAGTCGCCGAGGTCAGCGACCGCGACCCGAATCTGCTCCGTTACGTAGGGAAAATGGGGCTCTATCCGAAGACCAGGGTTAAAGTCGTATCGGTCGAGCCGTTCAGCGGGCCGATCACTCTCAAGGTCGGAGACGCGAGCCACGTTCTCGGGGCGGAAGCCGCACAGTACGTTTTCATAACGGACGTAAAAGGGAACCCGGGGGAGGTAATCTGAATGAACTACGCCAAATACTTTTTATTCATGGCGCTGCTGACAGGACTCGTTTCGTGCTCGCGGGAGGAAGGGGACGGGGGCGTGAAGAACAGCGCGGGCAGCGGCGTCATAAATATTGTCGCTACGACGGGGATGATAACTGATATAGCGCAGGTGGTGGGCGGGGAGCACGTGAAGGTCAGGGGGCTCATGGGCCCTGGTGTGGACCCGCACCTCTATAAAGCGAGCGCCGGAGACGTCGCGCTCCTTTCCGGAGCCGACCTTATTTTCTACAACGGCCTCCACCTCGAAGGCAAGATGTCCGAGATATTCGAGCAGATGAAGAAACGCGGGATCGACACGGTCGCCGTAACGGACAATATCGACAGGAGCCTGCTGGAGACTCCTCCTCAATTCGAGGGGAACTACGACCCGCACGTCTGGTTCGACGTTACCATGTGGATGAAAGCGGTTGAAACCGTGAGGGATACGCTGATATCGGCCGACCCTGCAAACGCGATCGAGTACAGGGCAAATACGGAAGCGTATTTGACCGAGCTCAGTGCTCTCAATGAATACGTGCAGTCGAAGGCGAATCTCCTCCCCGAGGATAAGAGGGTTCTGATAACGGCGCACGACGCGTTTAGTTATTTCGGGAGGCGTTACGGATTCGAGGTGAGAGGGCTTCAGGGTATAAGCACTGTGTCTGAAGCGGGGACACAGGACGTCCAGAACCTCGCGGCGTTCATAGTGGAGCGGAGGATACCAGCTATATTCGTCGAGTCTTCTGTCCCCCCGAAATTTATCGAAGCCGTCCAGGCTGCGGTCGAGGCGAAGGGGTTCGACGTGAAGGTCGGCGGCTCTCTGTACTCCGACGCAATGGGCAACCCCGGCACCCCGGACGGGACATATATCGGGATGGTCCGCCACAATATAGATACCATAGTCGGCGCGCTCCTCAACGGTGGGCAGTCGTAACCGAGTGCTGATTTTTCACATGCGCTCGAGAGAGGCAAGGATTAATATGTGCGATTGTAAAACAGTTGAGAGAATAAAGATATGAACAGTGAAGCGGCAATAACTGTTGAAGACCTCACGGTCGCCTACGGTGAGAAGCCGGTCCTGTGG
Source organism: uncultured bacterium (assembly GCA_902826595.1). Classification (GTDB taxonomy): domain Bacteria; phylum Desulfobacterota_D; class UBA1144; order Nemesobacterales; family UBA2774; genus 2-12-FULL-53-21. The sequence continues at coordinate 2,931 of CADEFK010000079.1, forward strand.
GACGTGGACCTCACTGTACCTTCGGGAGTGCTCATGGCTATAATAGGGCCTAACGGCGCCGGTAAGACCACGCTCATCAAGGCGGTGCTTGACCTCGTCAATACGGCTGCCGGACAGGTGCTCATATACGGGGAGAGTTACCAAAAGCAGCGCCGCCTCGTGGGATACGTCCCTCAGCGCGGGAGCGTCGACTGGGACTTCCCGACGAACGTGAAGGACGTCGTCATGATGGGGCGGTACGGCGCTCTCGGGTGGCTCAAGAGGCCGGGAAGGCAAGAGCGCGATATGGCGCTCGCCGCGCTTGAGAAGGTCGGCATGTCCCGCTATGCCGAGCGGCAGATAAGCCAGCTCTCGGGAGGGCAGCAGCAGCGCGTGTTCCTCGCGAGGGCCCTCGTGCAGGATGCCCTGGTCTATCTGATGGACGAGCCCTTTCAGGGAGTGGACGCTACTACGGAGAGGGCGATAGTCTCGCTTCTCCAGGAGCTCCGCGCCCAGGGAAGGACGGTCGTCGTCGTACACCACGACCTCCAGACGGTGCCCGAGTATTTCGACTGGACCGCGCTTCTTAACGTGCGGCTCATCGCAAGCGGGCCTGTACAAGAGGTGTTTACGGAAGAGAACCTCCGCCTCACGTACGGCGGGCGCGTCTCATTCCTTAGGCACGGGGAACCGAACGGCGCTCCGGAAGCTGAAAAGAGGACCGGAGAAAGGGGAATCTGACGTGGATGTCCCGGGGCTTTTTTCGGACCTGTTTTTCGATTACACACTCAGAACGATTGCGCTCGGATCCGCAATACTAGGTATCGTGAGCGGGGCGCTCGGCTCTTACGCCGTTCTCAGGAAACAGAGCCTCCTCGGGGACGCGATGTCCCACGCCGCCCTTCCCGGCATCGCTCTCGCGTTCCTCCTTACGGGAAGCAAGATGCCACTCGTGCTGATAGTCGGCGCTGCCGCTGCGGGCTGGGTCGCCACGCTCTTTATAATGAGCATAGTGAACACGACCAGGGTTAAGTACGACACCGCGCTCGGTATGGTGCTGTCCGTATTCTTCGGCTTCGGTCTCGTGCTTCTGACAATCATACAGAAGCGGCCCGACGCGACCCAGGCCGGTCTCGATAAATTCCTCTTCGGGCAGGCGGCTGCGCTCCTCGAGAGGGACGTCGTCACTATGGGGATACTGGGCGCTTCCGCAATATTAATAACGATGCTCCTCTGGAAGGAGTTCAAGCTCCTCTCGTTCGATCCGGATTTTGCCTCGACGCTCGGCTTCCCGGTGAGAATCCTCGACATAATCCTTACGACCCTGATAGTCATAGCGATAGTGCTGGGCCTCCAGACGGTCGGGGTAGTGTTAATGAGCGCTATGATAGTTGCCCCCGCCGCCTCGGCCCGGCAGTGGACGGACAACCTCGGCATCATGATAATCCTCTCGGCCTTTTTCGGCGCGCTCGCGGGAATTAGCGGCGCATTGCTTAGCGCGAGCGTTCCGAGGCTCCCCACGGGACCCACAATAGTGGTATCGGTCAGCGTCATAGTCATAGTCTCGATGCTGTTGGCCCCGAGGAGGGGAATCCTCTGGAGATGGTGGAGGGAGAGACGACAGAGGGGACGGCTGCGTCTCGAAGGGATTCTAGAAGACCTCTATTCCCTTGCGCTCGAGCACAATGACCCGGGACACGCGCATTCGCTTTCGGTGCTCAGGCTCATGAGCGCCGGGAAGGGCGGCGTCGAGAAGAGCCTCGAAATACTGAGCGAGAGGGGCCTTGTCCGCGCCGTAAGACCCGGGGAATGGGCGCTTACGACAGCGGGTCTCGAGGAGGCCGAAAAGACTATGAGCGAGAGGAGCGGAATGTCGGATGAGCGGTGAGCAGATAGAGATCCAGGTAATCGCTTCGATCGTGGCTGCGGCGTGCGCGTTGCCGGGTGTGTTCCTCGTGCTCAGGAGAATGGCTATGATGAGCGACGCGATAAGCCATGCCATACTCTTAGGCATAGTGCTCGCGTTTTTCCTCGTAGGCGATATCTCGTCTCCCCTCCTCATCCTGGGCGCAGCGCTCTCAGGCGTGCTCACCGTGAGCCTCGTCGAGCTCGTCAACAAGACCGGGCTCGTGAGAGAGGACGCTTCAATAGGACTCGTATTCCCGCTCCTCTTCAGTATAGGCGTAATCCTCATTTCCCGCTACGCATACAATATCCACATCGACATCGATGCGGTCCTGCTGGGGGAGCTCGCATTCGCCCCGTTTGATCGACTGTTTATATACGGCCGCGATCTTGGTCCCGCATCGATATATGTCATGGGTGTGATACTGCTGCTCAATCTCGCATTTATCCTAATATTTTATAAGGAGCTCAAGGTCGCGACTTTCGATGCCGGGCTCGCCGCCGCGCTCGGCTTCACGCCGGGACTCATACACTACGGTCTCATGGGGCTCGTATCGGTCACGGCCGTGGGGGCATTTAACGCCGTGGGTTCGATACTCGTCGTTGCTCTGATGATCGCGCCCCCTGCGGCGGCATACCTCCTTACCGACAGGCTCCCGCGCATGATAATCCTGAGCGTCCTTATAGGCGTGCTGAGCGCGGTCTCGGGGTTCTGGGCCGCGATACTCCTCGACGCCAACATAGCGGGCTCGATGGCCTCCGTTTCGGGCCTCGTCTTCCTCGTTGTATTTCTCCTGGCTCCCGAGCGGGGGCTCGCGGCGATAGCACGGAGGAGGAGACGCCAGAAGCGCGAGTTCGCGGGCAGGGTGCTCGTCATACACCTCCTCAACCATGAAGGGACTCCCGAGGAGGCGCGTGAATCGGAGGTGGGACACATCGAGGAAACGCTCAGGTGGAAGGAGGGGTTCGCGAAGAGCGTCGTCGGTTATTCCGTAAAGAGGGGGATGGTGCTGACGGAAAACGGCCGCCTCAGGCTGACTGAGAAGGGCAGGGAGTTCGCCGGCAGATCGGTTGTAGAGGAATTTATTGCATGAGCCCGGTACGAGCTCAGTCGGAAATTTCTTTTCTCTTTAAAAGCTGGAGAATGAGGCCAAGGAGTATGACGCCCTTTGCGCCGTCGTCGTCTTCCTTGAGCGATTGGATATAGTCCATGTTGTCTTTAATAGTTTCGTCTTCGGGAGATATTTTAAGCGCCGTCCTGAGCACGTCGAGCGCCTCGTCGTACCAGCCCTTCTCGGCCAGGGACAGCGCGAGCGCGTTATACGCAGGAATGAATTCCGGCGAGAGAGAGATGACCTCCTTGAATTTGGCGGCCGATTCGTCTATCCATCCGAAGTCGAAATAGCAGTTCCCGACCGACATGTGCGCCCACGTATCGGACGGGCAGGCTTCCAGATGTTTTCTGAATTCGTGGAGGGCTTCTTTGGTCCAACCCATGTCGAAATAGCAGAGGCCGGTCTGATAACCGATCTCGTCTTTAATGTATTCGATATCGGCGTCGGATTCCCTGCACTCCTGAAAGTAACGGAGCGCGTCTTCGTATAGTCCGATCGACCTGTAGGTCAGCGCCATGTGCCATTTCGCGATTACGTATTCGGGGTCGAGCTCGAGCGCGGCGTCATAAGCGCGGAGTGATTCCCCGTGCCTTCCCATCCTCGAGAGGGTTATACCCAGCTGCGTCCATATGTAAGGGTCTTCGGTATTAAGCTCGACGGCCTTCCTGAAATAAGTGACGGACGATTGAAAATCCTCCATCGCGTCGTAGGTGAGTGCGAATGAAAGGTAAACGTCCGGATCTCGCGGGGCTATCTTAACCGCCTTAGCAAGCTCTTTGAGAGCTTCCTCGAAGCGGCCCGCTTCCTTATAATCGTCTGCCTTGTTTAAGAGCCTGTCCAACCTTCCCATTGAACGTTCCGGCCGGTCTGCAGCACCGGCACATTTAAATCATATTTGCTGTGATTGAAGATGTCAACATCCGAAACTTAAATTGTTTATTTTAACTTCGGGGAGTGTCCGTGCATATTCGCGGCACATTCGGAGCTAGTGGAATTTGACAATGGGTTTTGAGACTTATCCGCGAAATTTGATACAAAGTATTAGGAACGGATATTCCTCTTTATCGTCAGACTCACGGAACGCCGGCCATGGGCAGCTTTATAAATCCTTTAGGGGGTTTACCAGGTTTACCGGATTTGTATGTGCGAATATCTTCGCACGGGGACACATGCCTCCCCGCTATTGCACGTAATTGTGAAAACAATTAGACTCCCGTGTAAATGAATGAAACCATTCAGGTCGCGGTCCCGATGCCGGGGGAAGCCCTCTATACATACAGCGTGCCGGCGCACCTGAGGGAAGGGATAGCGCTCGGAAAGCGCGTGCTCATCCCGTTCAGGAACAGGAAGACGATAGGGTTCATAGTGGGGCCGGGCGAGCCGCCGCCCGGAGTCGAGCTCAGGGACGCGCTCGACATAATCGACGACGAGCCGCTCTTCGACGAGAAACGGCTCGCGTTCCTCAGGTGGACGGCCGGCTACTATATGACCTCCCTCGGAATAGTTTTAAAGGCGGCCCATCCGGGCGGTCTCGGCGTGAGCGTGAGGCGCCTCATCAAGATAACGGACGCGGGGACGAGGGCTCTCGATACGGGAAGGCTCACCGGGCATGAAGGCCTCGTGCTCAGGACCGTTCTCAATTCCGGCGAGATCAGCTCGCAGAAACTCCTCTCCCTCGTCGAGAACACGTCGACGGAGCTCCTCAATTCGCTTGTGAGAAGGGGGCTCGTCGGGTTCTCCTACGAGCTCAAATCGGACCCCAGGATAAAGACCGAAAAAATAATATCGGCCGCCCGGGGGGCCAGTCTCGACGACGAGAAGTTAAAGAGAAAGAGGACCAAGTCGCAGATTCTCGAGTTCGTAATCGGGAGCGGCAGGGTCCCGATCGACGATCTCAAAGAAGTATTCGGGAATGTGAGCGCGCACCTCGCGTGGCTTGAATCGAACGGATTCGTCGTGACGGAACATGAGGAGATATCGAGAGACCCATTCGGGGGCATGGAGATAAAGGGGGATACGAAACCCGCCCTCACAATAGACCAGGAGATCGCTTGCGGAAAAATAAAGGACGCGGTCGATAAAGGAAAGTTCGCGCCGTTCCTGCTCCACGGCGTCACGGGCAGCGGGAAGACGGAAGTGTACCTCCGCGCAATAGAAGAGGTCGCAGGCAAGGGTAAGGAAGCGATACTCCTCGTGCCCGAAATATCCCTCACGCCCCTTCTCGTGAAAAGGGTCAGGGCGCGGTTCGGGCGGAGCGTCGCCGTCATACACAGCGCGCTCTCGGACGGAGAGAGGTTCGACTCCTGGCGCATGGCGAGCCGCGGCGAGGTGAAGGTGGTGATAGGCGCGCGCTCGGCTGTATTCGCGCCCTTCAGGAACGTCGGCATCATAATCGTCGACGAGGAGCACGAGAGCACCTACAAGCAGGAAGAGACCCCGTGCTATAACGCGAGGGACCTTGCGCTCGTGCTCGGGAGGATGACGGACTCGGTAGTGGTGCTGGGCTCGGCGACACCGTCCGTCGAATCCTACTACAACGCTCTCAAGCACAGGTTCGAATACCTGTCCCTCCCGTTGAGAGTAGAGGACAGGCCTCTGCCGGCGGTCGAAATCGCAGACATGAAATACGAGGGCGGGGCCGTATTCTCGGGAAGGCTCCGCGAGGAAATAGTAGATAACTTCTGGCACGACAGGCAAACGATACTCTTCCTCAACAGGCGCGGATACTCGACCCTCGTCATTTGTCTCGCCTGCGGGGACATCATGAAGTGCCCGAACTGCAGCGTATCGCTCACATACCACGCTCGGGAGGACGCCGTCATGTGCCACATGTGCGGCCTCTCGGAGAAGCTTACGGGCGCGTGTCGTAAATGCGGCGAATCCATGCGGGGTCTCGGCATCGGGACACAAAGAGTCGAAGAGGAGCTCAGGCGAATAATCCCCGAAGCGAAGGCGGCGCGCATGGACAGGGACACCGTGGCCGGGAAGAAGAGCCTCTTGACCCTCTACGGGAGGCTCGAGCGCGGGGAGATAGACGTCCTCATCGGCACGCAGATGGTGGCCAAGGGGCACGACCTCCCTGGCGTCACTCTCGTGGGCGTTATATCCGCCGACATGGCGTTAGGCATACCCGACTTCCGCTCGGGAGAGAGGACGTTCCAGCTTGTCACTCAGGTCGCGGGCAGGGCGGGGCGGGGTGACACGCCGGGGAAGGTGATAGTCCAGACCTACAACCCGGAGCACCCGAGCATAGAGCACGCCGTAAGACAGGACAGCAAAGGGTTTCTCGAAGAGGAGCTGAAATTACGGGAAGAGCTGGGCTATCCGCCTTTCTCCAGGCTCGTGAATATAAGGTTCACGGGAAAAAGCGAGCGGGAGACGGGAGAGCTTGCGGCGAGGGCGGGAGAGACCGCGCGGAGGCTCGTTTCGAAGCTCAAGCCGGGCGCGCTGACTATATTGGGCCCATCGCCCTGCCCCGTGAGCAAAATCCGGAACAGGTACAGGTTCCAGATGCTCCTTAAATCGACGAACGCCGGGCTTCTCAGGAGCTTCACGAGGAAGCTCATAAAACTAATGTCGAACATCACGGGCGCCGTAAGGGTTTCCGTGGACATCGATCCTTATAATTTTAGCTGAGGGTTCTTTTTGGAAATAGGTTGAGGAATCGCGGCTGGAAGCCGCTCCTACAAACTAGAGGATCTGTTCCATGTAGGAGCGCCATCCTGGCGCGATTGAATTAAATTCAAAAAAACTGGATTCCCGATTCTTTTTGACTTGTGCTGGTGCAGTGCCGCGTTAAAGGGTCATGCGTGCAATTAGCCAGAAGCGACCGATTTATTTTGGTTTCGATGGTGTACCCAAATTGTAGATAATCCCGGATTCTCCGCCCACTATAAACACCCGCCCTTATTTCTGGTAAAATTTCGGTGTCGGGGCGATACCCGGGTTCCGGACGGGGCCCCGCAAGCGAGGCTTGAGTATGGCGAGAAGGCAGCGGAAGAAGACCGAAGCGGAAGGGCAGGAGCCGAAGGTCGATTTGAGCGACCTCGGGAAAGCCGGCGAGCATTTCATAGTGAGC
>CADEFK010000080.1 GCA_902826595.1 uncultured bacterium
GGTTCATCTGACTGAGCTTGTTGAGTGCCTCTGTCTGGTTCTTGACGCAGTATTCCTGCATCCTCTGGTCGGCGGGCCACGTCGATGCGCACATCTGCGCGATCCTGTTATCGGGCGCGGCGGCCGGTTGGGTCTGGACCTGGGGGTTAGTGATCAGTTTGTTCACCTGCCTTATCTTCACGTCGGCGTCTATGAGCCTCTGCCTGCCGTCGTATCCCATCTTGGCTTTCATATTGTAATCAGGCTCGGTGCACGCCCTCGTATAGAGGCTGAGCCCGCTTATGTAGTCGCCGATCGCGAGCAGGGCCGTAGACTGCACGTTGACCATCCTCGGGGGCGGGGGGATGCTGTTGAGCCGCACCCTGAGCGATTCCACTATACCCTGGTAGTACCCGAACTCGTACGAGCACACGTCCGAGGTCGCGTTCTGGAGGCTGACGGCCTTCTGGCTCACCGATTTGCCAACTTCCGAAAGCTCGTAGAGAATCGGGGTGATGTCTTTAAGGTAAATCTTTTCCTTGTTGCTGTATGTGGCGGCTTCGGCGCCGTGGTCGCCATACGGGACGAATGGCAATGCGGCTATTACGATTAATGCCAATATTGAAACTATATTTTTCCAGATCGATTCGGCTTTTCTATTCATTACATTTATTACCTCCTGTCGATTCTCAGTCCCGGCCGCCTGGTTCCGGTACTTCAGTTAATAATAAATTACATGATTATCGGGCGGCTTCGAAGTTATATTTACTTATCCCGAAATGGAGTCGCAAAGCCATAATCGTCCGCGCCCGGGCCTATGATGCGCCGTTTTAAGATAAATCCCCGGTCTCACGACATTAAGCCGTTAGCCTGTCCGCACCGGCTCTACCGGCATTATTTCTTGAATTCCTTCACAAGTGGCGCGTCGAACTCGACGTCGATCTTCGGCCCGCCTGCGTCCGTAATGTCGACTGTGAGCTTACCCGCCATCTTGTCGGCCGTATCCGTCGTAAGTACCAGCGTTGAAAGGTCGTCGTTTCCGGAATACTGCGTCATCCCGTCATTCGTGACGTACCAGTATACGACCCTCATCGTCCCCCCTAAATCCTCTTTCCCTACCGTCATGCCCTCGGTTAGCCCGGTTGCGCACATGGAGCTGTCGCATGCGGCTATTTCCTTGCTTATATCTTTAGGAGAGAGGATTATCGTGCTCGCGATTTTGCTCGGCTCGAACGTGTCAGGCGCCTTGACGAGGTATGCGTGCTTTATCTCCATGGTTTTGTCCTGGTACTTTATCGTGCCCTTGGCCGTTCCGCCCGCGGCCGATGCGTTTTCAGAGAACGGACTGAATCCAATCGCTCCCGAAACGGCTGTCAGAATGAATATGAATGAAAATACTTTTAAGCTCCTTACGAATCTCCTGCCCATTTCGCTTCTCCTTTTGCTCTGGATTGGGATACGGCCCGTGATACGGCAAATTCAGCGGGCGTTCCGTTTATCGGGAGATTATGCTTAAGCGGCACCGCCCAGTCAATGGCAACTCTCAATATTCGAGGACGTCCGCGATTTATGACCGCACTGGCAATTGCCGGCGTTTGGGATATATTGATTGGAAGAGGTGGGGAATATGAAATACATTCCTTTGGCAGTGCTTTGTTTTGCCCTGATTCTCGCCGGCTGTATTGAAACTGGCGATTCCGGATCGAACCCGATACAGGGAGAGGTCGTTGAGAGGAGACAGCTCACCGACGAGGAGGTCGTGATATGGAACGATCAGGCGGACTGCATGGAGTCAGAGAGTAAATCGAGGCCCGATATCGAGGACTTAAACGCTACGGATGTCGATATAGTCCCCGAGATAACGATAAGGAAAGACCTGATGTGCGGGAACATCCCGCCCGATAATCTCATCGCCTGCCAGACGGAGAACGAGATCGCTATACTCGACGGGCTCGACGTCACGACGTTTAACAGGGCGCTCAGGCACGAGGAAATACATTACATCCTGTTTTTCGAGACCGGCGACAGCGATGGCGGTCATAAGAGCATCTGGTTCGATATCGAAGAAAGCCCGTGTCCCGAGACCGGGCAGTAGCCCCGCGCATATAGCTTGATTGCGGACATGACAGTCAGCCCGAACGTCCCCGGGGACCGGCGACGGCATGCTCCGGTCTTCTTGACTGTGCCTTCGCTTGAGGTAGCTTATCAGCGGTTTCTTCCTTGCCGCTGCAAAAATACAAAAAAGGGTATAACTTAACTTTATGGGACTAAAATGCGGAATCGTAGGGCTGCCCAATGTAGGGAAGTCCACTCTTTTTAACGCGCTCACGAACGCCGGGGCGGAGACAGGGAACTTTCCCTTTACCACTATAGATGACAACGTCGGGATAATCCCGGTATCGGACGAGAGGCTCCATAAGCTCGCAAGCCTCGTGAAGCCCCAGAAGATAACACCGAGCTACCTGGAAGTGGTGGACATCGCCGGGCTGGTTAAAGGGGCTTCCGAGGGGAAGGGGAAGGGCAATGCGTTCCTCGCGAGCATCAGGGAGGTCGACCTCATACTCCACACAGTGCGCTGCTTCGAGGACGATAACGTCATGCACGTCGAGGGCTCTACCGACGCGATGAGAGACGTACATATAATAGAGGACGAGCTCATACTGAAAGACCTGGAGACCCTGGAGAAGCGCGAGGATAAGCTCCAGTCCCAGGCAAAGAGCGGGGACAAGAAGACTAAAGACGCCCTGGATACGGTGACCAGCCTCAGGGAATTCATAGAGAGCGGGAACAAGGTCAGGAATTTTCCCCTCGACGAGGAATCAGCCAAGGTCGTGAGGGAGATGTATCTCCTTACTCGCATACCCGTACTATACGTATGCAACGTCGGAGAAGGGGACATACCCGACGCCTCGGGTAACGAAGAGGTGCGGAAAGTGAGGGAATACGCCGGGAAGGAAGGGTCTGAGGTGATAGTGCTCTCCGCGAAAATCGAGGCCGAAATCGCCGAGCTGCCGTATGACGAGAAAAAGGCTTTCCTCAACGAGATGGGCCTCGAAAGCTCCGGACTCGACAGGCTCGCCAGGGTTGCATATGATAAACTTGGGTTGATCACATATTTCACGCAGGGGCCCAAGGAAGTGAGGGCCTGGACAGTTAAATCCGGGGCCAAGGCCCCCCAGGCGGCGGGTGTCATACACTCCGACTTCGAGAGGGGGTTCATTCGGGCCGAAACAGCCGGGTACGATGATTTCATAGCGGCGGGCTCGGAAGCCGCCCTTAAAGAAGCCGGTAAAATGAGGTCCGAGGGAAAGGAATACGTGGTAAAAGACGGGGACATACTCCTCTTCAGGTTCAATGTATAAAGAGATAATAAGGCCTTTACTCGACAGGCTCGATTCCGAAACCTTCCACAACATAGCAAGGGAATCCCTTCATCTCGCGGAAATGACCCCGCTCACGCTCAGGCTCCTCGAGCTTTTCGCCGACGCCCGGAAGAGGTTTGAGGACGAGAGGCTCCGCACTGTTCTGGGCGGCGTCGAATTCGAGAACCCGCTTATCGTGGGCGCGGGCTGGGATAAATCGGGCCGGGCGCTCATGGGTCTCTGGCAGCTTGGGTTCGCGGGCGTCGAGGTGGGCTCGGTGCTCGAGTACAGGCAGCCCGGCAACCCGAAGCCGAGGCAGTTCATGGTCTCGCCCGGGGTAGCGATAAACTGGCTCGGGTTCAACAGCCCGGGCATGGACGTGGTTGCAAAGAACCTCGGCAGGTACGAGGGCGCCCCCGTCAGAGTCGGCATAAGCATAGGCATGAACAGGGACGTCCCTCACGACGATTCCCCCGAGGCCCACGCCGTTGTCGCCAGGAGGCTCTACGGCTATGCCGATTACTTCGCCATAAACGTAAGCTCTCCCAATACCCCCGGTCTCCGGATGCTCCACGAGAAGGGCAGGAAGAGGGATATCATACAGGCCGTGAACGAGGCGATGGAAGGAGAGGGCGGGAGGAAGCCGCTATTCGTCAAGATCGCGCCCGAGCTCGGCTTAAAAGAAGTGGACGACATATTGGAAGTCGCGGTCGAGCACTCGATCACGGGGATCATCGCGGCCAATACCGCCGACGTGCCGGAGATGAAGGCTAAATACGGGGAGAAATGGAGGAGCCAGCAGGGAGGGCTCAGCGGGGACGACGAGGACTACAGAAAGATGACTACAGAAAAAGTCGCACATATTTTCAGACAGGCGGGGGATAAATTGGAGATAATCGGAGTGGGCGGGATCAAGGACGCAGGGACCGCACTCGAGAAAATCAAGGCTGGCGCCCGGGCGCTTCAAATTGTGACGGCCATAAGGGGCGAGGGCACGGCGGTAGCAGGGAAGATAAACCGGGGGATAGTGGAGTACATGGAGAGGGAAGGGGTCCGGTCCCTTGCCGATTTAATCGGCGTCGACGCGGGGAAGTGAGGCCGCGCGCGGGACGTCCCGGATTGGAGCGGCTTTCCCGTATCAAGTTCTTGAATCAAGCTTGTGCTGAACCATGTCCCGTATAACGACACGGGATATATTCAGTGTTCGGAACAGGCCGGGACGGGCCTCCGCGATCCCCGAAGTTAATCCCGGAATAACCCTCACGCATATTGCCTGTGCGTATATGCCTACGGGATAGCTCCTGGGTGTTATACCTGGCAAAAGCCGTAACCGGTGTACTCTTGGTGTACTCCTGGTGTACTTTTGGTACCAGCTGGACTGAAAAAGCCGCTTATACGGGCAGGATTGGGGATGGCAAGGCTATACCTCAGGCATCGCTCTCCTCAGTAGGATACAGGATTAATGGTTAAAGACGGGATTCCCGATAAAGGCCTTCGGGAATGACAAGAATGTTCACGTCCTGTAATGGGCGTTTATCTTGAGATAGTCGTACGTGATGTCGCTTGTTATTACGAATGAGGCCTTCTTCCCGGTCTTGAGGTCGAGAGTGATCGAGAATTTCGGCGTCTTCATGACCTCGAGCGCGCTTGCCTCGTCCATCACCTGTCTCGAATTGCTTAGAATCTTGTGATCCCCGAAATAGAGGTCGAGTCTGTCCGGGTTGAAATCTACGCCCGCTCTCCCGGCGGCTGCGACTATCCTCCCCCAGTTGGGGTCTTCCCCGTAAAGCGCGCTCTTGACGAGGAGCGAGTTCCCTATCGTCCTCGCCACGTTCTCTGCGTCGCTTTCGGACCTAGCGCCCTTGACTATTATCCTCACAGTCTTCGTCGCGCCCTCTCCGTCCTTCACTATCATCTCGGCCACAACAGCGGCCGTTTCTGTCACAGCCTGCTCGAGCTTCCTGTAATTGGTTCCCGTGAGTCCGATCGCCGTATTCCCGAGCTTCCCGTTTGCGAGCATGAGCACGGTGTCGTTGGTGGACGTATCGCCGTCCACGATTATCTTGTTGAATGAATTATTGACGGCGTTTCTGAGCGCCTTCGTCAGCGTCCGCCTCGGGACGCTGATGTCGGTGAGTATATACGCGAGCATCGTCGCCATGTTCGGCATAATCATCCCCGCGCCCTTTCCTATGACGCATACGGTCCCCGTCCTGCCGCCAATGCCCACTTTCGTTGTGGCGTATTTCGGGAATGCGTCGGTGGTCATTATCGCCTCGGCCGCGTCGAGGAGCCCTTCCTCCCTGAGCTCCGATACGAGAACGGGCATCGCCTTATTTATCTTTTCGACCGGGAGCGGTCCCCCTATGACCCCAGTCGAGGAGGGGATGACGAGGGATTCGTCGATTCCGAGCTCCCTTGCGGCGCACCCGGTAGTCAGTAGAGCCGCTTTCATGCCCGGTTTTCCGGTGAACGCGTTCGCGACGCCGCTGTTAACCAGCACCGCCTGGCAAAGCCCGTTCTTGATACGCTCCATCCCGAGGAGCACGGGCGGAGCCTTCACTATATTCTCCGTAAACATGCCGGCGGCCTTGGCCGGGTATTCGGAGAAAATCAGGGCCAGGTCCTTTTTACCCCTCTTTTTTATCCCGCACGATATGCCGCTTCCGGCGAATCCGGGAACCTTGATCATATCTTGAGCTCCTCTATGAATTTCGATGAATTCAATTTTTTCTCGGTGTGGTATTCGGTAAATCTTGAAAACAGCTTGATGTATTTTAGCACTTCGCCGAGGTGTATTTCCATTAATTCTTTATCCCTTAGAAAATCACCCGAGAATGCGACACCGATCTGCGCCCCGCCAGCGCATTCCGGGCACAGGACGCCCCCTTTCCTGATGCTGAAGCGTGCGCCCGCTCCGGCCAGGTTCCCGCATTCCGCGCATGCGTCGAGGCTGGGTCCGTATCCCGACAGAGAAAGTGTCCCGAGCTGGAACGCGAGCACGAGGGGCATGGCGCTTTTCCCGCCGTTGAGCTCCCTTAGAGTGTCCGTGAGCAGGCTGAACATATCCTCGTTGGGGGATTCCCTGGGAAGCAGAATTTCCGCGGACTCCGTAACGAAGCTGCCCCACATGAAAAGCTCCAGGTCTTCCATGAGCCGGTGAAAGACCTCTATGGTCTCGAGGTCCTCCAGGAACTTCATATCCCCCGGTCTTTCACGGAACCTCGCGCGGAAATGGACGAAGGGCTCGAGCCTCCCGCCGAAGCGCTTCCTGCTCGATTTCGCGTTTCTGGCGAAAGCGCTTATCTTGCCGAACTCCCTGGTGAAGAGCGTGACAACGTAGTCGGCGTCGCCGTAGGGGCGCTTGCGGAGCAGTAACGCTTCTGAGCTTTTCATTAAACTGATATTATTCCCAAAAACCGGGGGCTTGGCGAATATCGGGCGATTTTTTCCGCCGGACGGATATTTCCCCGCTTCCGGGAAGGCCGGGGGAAAATCAGGGAAGCATCACTAGAGTTGAGCACATAGTTCTTATATAATATTATCCACCGCTGAGACAAGCGGACATTGCTGGTCATGGAATCGGATCGTCAGGGAGTATGTTATGGATAAACTGTCCTTAAATGAAATACAAAGGATCAGGGCCGCCGTTTATGCCCTGTCCGTACTAATGTTATTTTTAACCGTGCCGCGGCTTTCAGGGCAGTCGCTCGCCCAGGGCGTTTACAGCGCCCCGGAGCAGATATATCTTAAAAATATTACCCCTGTACTCTACGAGTTCTCACAGGCGGCTTCGGACGTGAGCGCGGACGCGCTGAAGCTCCAGTCCGCATCTCCCGAAGAGTGTTCCTCGAGGCTCGCGGATTACAGGGGGATCGTCGGCTCTCTCGAACATCAGCTCGGCTCGCTGACCCCTCCGCCAAGGCTCGAAACCGTGCACGAATACGCGCTGCAGTCTCTCAACGGCTATTCGAGCGGCCTCGAGCTCTATTTCAAGGCCTGCACGGAAGAGGATTACGGCGTTAAGGAAAGCATGGTGAGACAGGGGAGCGTGTATCTGAATAAATCCGTCGGGACCGTGGGAAAAGCCTACGAGGAGATCGAGAACGTCAAGGCGGCCGGACCCGCTGTGACAAAGAATGAAACGAAAGAAGAGATCAAGGAGGGGGATATATCGGAAGCGGCGTTAACGGAGGACACTCCTCCCGTCGAGCGGGGAGAGCAGGGGGAGCCGGTGAATATCACCGATTCCGGAACCCCTGCCGGGGACGCTAAGACCAAGGCCGAGTTTCTCGAAGAGATCTCCAGGAAAGTGCAGGCCGAGATGGAGGCACGGGATGAGGCTCAATCCGAAGCCCCGATACCGGATGACGCAGATAATGAGGCGCCTGCCGCATCCGAACCCGTGAAGGAGGCCTCCGTGCCCGAGCCGCCACGGGGGGAAATCGAGGTCAAGGCGGTGGAAAAAACCGATATTCACGAAGCCCCGGCGGCTGAGACGCCTGCTCTCCCGTCCGAGACCACCGAAGTGAAAACCGAAGAAGCGCCTGCCGCGGATGTCCCGGCGGTTGAGAAGGACAGTACCGAGACCCCTCCCGATTTAACGGCGGAAAATGGGACTGAAGAGCCTGAGGAGCTAAAGGAAGAATCCGACGAAGACAAGATCGAGAAGCTTAATCAGAAGATTATGGAGCAGGCTAAGACCGCCAAGCCGGCAGAGGATGGCGGGGAAACGACTGTGAGCGACACCGGAACCGAAACTCCGCAGGAAAGGGTCCCGGTAGAAGAAAAGGCTACCATAGGATCCACGGAGCGCCCGGCCAGCGCCACTTCCGAAGCCGGAGCCGCAGCGCCGGCCGCCGACGATCAAGAGGTTGCAGCCATACCCCCCGGCGAAGCGGCAGAGGAGCTCAAGGAAGAGGAAGTCCCCGTTGACGACGTGAAATCATGGTGTCTGGACCGTTATCAAAACCCGGCCGAGCAGCAGAATTGCATGGCAATCAGGGCTGTCTCGAAGGACAAGATTGATAAGCTGTCTAATTCGTTTACCGGGGGGACAAAGGAAAGGGAAGTATTGGACAAGTGCATGTCCGACTGGAAGGAGGGGGCCACATATAACTATCAGATGGTGATTTACTGCACCCAGTTCTTCTGTACACAGAACAGCATTGAACGCTGTAAGGACCTGAGCAAGTAAGGGTCGCGGATCTCTTTGTCCCTGACAATGCGTCGAAGCGGCATGCCGCCGGAGGGTTCGGAGTCAGCGCACTAGAATATCAGCATCGCGATGAAGAGATAAAAAACCGACCCGAAGATGTCGTTGAACATCGTGAGGAAAGGTCCCGACGCCGCCGCCGGGTCGAAACTGAACTTGTGGAGGAGTAAAGGGGCCGCAACCCCGATGAAGGATGTGGCCATCGTCGCCGAGATCATCGCAATCAAAACCGCTAGCGCTATTTTTATTACATCCGGCTGGTCGTAGCTTATGAGCCCCCCTATGATCGCGGCGATAACCCCGCATATGATTCCGAGCGATAACCCCACTTTAACTTCCGAGAGAATAATCTTGAGTATCTGTTTTATATTTATAGTCCCCATGCCGAGGCTCCTGATGATGATAGTCGTCGTCTGAAGCCCTACATTCCCGCCCGTCGCCATTATCGCCGGCATGAATGCCGCCAGTATAGCTACCTTCTGGAGAGTCGGTTCGAACGCGTAAACTATTATGAACGCGATGAACAATTCGCCTATCAGGGTCATCAGCAGCCACGGCGTGCGAAGCGCGATCCTCGTCCGTGTCGGCGTGTATAAAGGGTGGAGGGTTTCTCCCACGCCGGCCATCTGAAGGATGTCCTCGGAAGCCTCTTCGGTAACGACGTCCATTATGTCGTCAGCTGTAATCCTGCCTAGGAGCACTCTTCCGTCGTCGACGACGGGGAGCGACAGTATGCCGTACTTCTGACATATCTTCGCCACTTCCTCCTGGTCCATGTACGGCGTCGCCTCGTGCTCTATCGGCTCCATGATGTTCGTAACGCCGGTGCCCGGGGTAGCGAGCACAAGCCTGCTGAGGGATATCTGCCCAAGGAGACAATCGTTCTCGTCTGTGACGTATATTAAGTAGAAGTCCCGGATTTCGTCTGCGATGAGCCTGATCCAGTTGATCGTATCCCGTACCGTGAACTTCTCCGAGACCTTCACGAGCTCGGTCTGCATAATACCGCCGGCCGAATCGTCCGGGTATTTGAGGAGAGGCTCCACGTCCCTCACATCCTCCGGGTCCATCCTGGCCATCACGTCGCTCGCGGTCTGCGCGGGGAGCTCTCCGATCAGGTCCGCAGCGTCGTCGGATTCCATCTCTTCGACTATCTCCGCGATGGTCTCGGCGTCGAGCTCGCCCAGGAGCTCCTCTCTCTGCTCGGGGCCGAGCTCTAGAATGACTTCCGAAGCCGTGTCGGAGTCGAGCGCTTCGAGGACTCTTTGGTGATCTTCGGGGTCGAGAGT
>CADEFK010000081.1:0-3350 GCA_902826595.1 uncultured bacterium
GCTCCTCCGATTTAAGGGAATGCGTCGGGGGCGCCGTCTCCGAGCTCACGGGACTCTTCATCAAGGACTACGTCGAGGTGAACACGCTTAAGTGGAAGCAGGAGCAGGAGAAGCTGCAAAAACAGTGAGCGGCTACTTGCCACCAAGGCGGCCGGCGATTTCCAGGCCCGGATTAATTTCCGTAGTCTCGTCCTCTTTGCCCGTATCCATATCTCTCACCTTCACGACGCCCCTCCGGATCTCGTCTTCGCCTATTATCAACGTCAGCCTGGCCCCCGATTTGTCGGCGCGCTTGAGCTGGCTTTTCAGGCTCTTTCCACCGTACTCCATCTCGGTCGAGATGCCCAGGCCCCTTAACTCCGAGGCGAGCCGGAACGCCCTTTTCCGGGCTTCTTCCCCCATGTGGGCTATGAACACGCTTATCTCCCTGCCGAACCCCTCGGGGAAGGCAGCCTGGTGAAGAAGTATCAGCCTCTCCATCCCCATCGCGAATCCGACCGCCGGTGTGCGCGGCCCGCCCAGTTCCTCGACGAGGCCGTCGTAGCGACCCCCCGCGGCAACCGCGTTCTGCGATCCGAGCTCCCCGGTCGTTATCTCGAATACCGTCCTTGTGTAATAGTCGAGCCCCCTCACTATGCCGGGGTTGACGACGTACGGGACGCCCGCCGAGTCGAGGGCCTCCCTGACCTCCGCGAAGTGCGAGGCGCAATCGGCGCAGAGGCTGTCTATCATCCTCGGGGCGCGCGACGCGATTTCGCTGCACCCCTTTACCTTGCAGTCGAGAATCCGGAGCGGGTTGGTTTCGAGTCTCCTTTGACAATCTTCGCAGAGGCGCTCCCTTTCGGGGGCGAAGAAGGCGACGAGCTTTTCCTTGTACTGCGGCCTGCAGATCCCGTCCCCGAGGGAAGAGATCTCGAGCGTCAGGTATTTCGTAATGCCAGTGCCTTCGAGGATGTTCCACACCATCGAGATGAGCTCGGCGTCGGAGGCTGGCTCTTCGGGCCCGAGGAGCTCGGCCCCTATCTGGTAAAACCCCCTGTAGCGCCCCTTCTGGGGCCTCTCGTGGCGGAACATCATGCCAGTGTAATAGATCTTCGTCACGGGGGATTTGGCCCACATGGAGTTCTCAATGTAGGACCTCGCCACGCCCGCCGTGCCTTCGGGGCGGAGCGTCAGCGACGAGCCGTCCCTGTCGGCGAACGTGTACATCTCCTTTTCCACTATGTCGGTCGTCGTGCCGAGGCTCCGTGCGAATATCTCGGTGAATTCGAGGACGGGCATCCTGAGCTCCGAGAACCCATGTAGCTCGAAGACGGCCTTCGCTGTCTCCTCTACCCGGTGCCACCTCTTCGCGTCCTCCGGCAGGACGTCGTGGAACCCTCTTATCGATCTCGTTTCCATTCTACTCCCTTTTGTTCGACTGTATCTTCGCCGCGCCCTCCGGGGATTGATGCCTGCGGCGGGTTTTAGTATATCCAACGCCCGGGGCTATTTCTAATAAGCCCGTGAAACCGGGGGAGCGGGCGGCTGGATTCGTCAACGCGCGAATATCGCATATAATAATTGCTGAAGCCTGTCGGAACGAAGCCGGGTCGAACATGCCGAACGCAACCCCCAAGAGCGTATTCTACATAGGGAGCCCCGAGATATTTTCCAAGGGCGCGAGCGCCATACATATAATGAAGATGTGCCAGGCGATGAGCAGGCTCGGCATACGGACGACCCTCCTCATCCCGGCTTACCGCACGCCGGGGGAGATGTTCCAGTACTACGGAGTGGAATCGAATTTCAGGATCGTCTCGTTCCCTTACTTCCGCAATACGACTGTGAGGAACATATTGCACGGCGTCCGCGCCTCCGTCTACGCGGGGAAACGCAGGAAAGACTTCGACCTCGCCGTCACGAGGAACATCGTGTTCGCATCGCTCGCGGCCAATATATTCCGCCTCCCGACCGTTTACGACGCGCACCACCCTCCCGTAACCGGCGCTCGCGCGCTTCTTAAAACGTTCATGGGCTCGAAGCGCCTCGTTAGGTTCTCGACCAACTCGCGGGGGCTGGGCGAAATATACCTCCGCGAAGGGCTACCCCCCGGAAAGCTCGTCGTCGCCCACAACGGGGTGGACCTCCGGGGATACAGGGCGCTCCCGGGCAAGTCCCGCGCTCGGGCGGACCTCGGCCTGCCGCAGGATAAGAAGATAGTCTGCTACGCGGGCAACATATACGAGGGCAGGGGGATAGAGCACCTGATAGAGATCGCCCCCGGCATGAGCGGCGTGCTCTTCCTCATAGTGGGCGGGCTCGAGTCGGACGTCAAGCGCTGCCGCAGTCTCGCCCGTGAAAAGAGAGCGGAAAACATCAGGTTCACGAGCTACGTCCACCACGATACCGTCCCCCTCTATCTCGTGGCCTCGGATGTCCTCGTCATGCCCTACACGTCGCAGATGACGATAAGGGGCGGCACCCTTGCCCGCGACTTCACCTCCCCGATAAAGCTCTTCGAGTACATGGCGTCCGGGCGTCCTGTTGTAGCTACATCCATCCCGTCCGTATGCGAAATACTCGAGGACGGTGTGAACGCGCTCCTCGTCCCCCCGGACAGCCCCGGGGCGCTCGCGGCGGGCATAAAAAGGACGCTCGACGATCCCGCGCTCGCGAAGACGCTATCCGAAAGGGCCTCAGCCGATGTCCTGGGCTATACGTGGGAGGCGCGGGCGAAAAAATTGCTCGGAATAGATTAGCTATTCAGGTTGTATAATTTTTAGGGTATTTTATCACTTCAATTTTAATCGATTCTCATCAGGATTGAATTGAGCAGCGTGACAAGGTAACGAAGTGAGGGTGATGCACAGGTATCTCTTTATATTGTTGTCTCTACTCGTCGCATTCCAGGCGTCGGCTCAGGAGGACGTCCGCGTGGACGAGATGTTCGATTACGCATTCTCCGAGAACGTCGCCACCGGGGAGAAGGAAGGGGCGGAGAAGGAAGGGGAATTCGTAACGGGCGAGGAGGGGAAGGAGCGTCTCGGCTTAAACGCCTTCCTCCGCGACTCAGCCCTAATGTACGGGGGCCTCTGGGCGTCCAGGTTTTTCTACGTTAGGAACAAGAACAGCAGGATATTCGATACGTCCTTTTCCAAGTGGTGGCACAACATCACGCAGTGGCCGGAATGGGACGACGGGGACTCGTTCTTTACCAATTGGGTAACGCACCCCACAATAGGCGCGGTGGAGTATCTCTTCTACAGGCAGATGGGGCACGGCTACCTGGTCTCCGCGCTCGGCGTGGTGCTCCAGAGCACGCTCTTCGAGTACACGATCGAGGGGACGGTCGAAACCCCTTCGCTCGT
>CADEFK010000081.1:3450-9657 GCA_902826595.1 uncultured bacterium
CCTTCCAAGAGCGGGCTCTGGGGGGTCTATGTGAAAATAGCGCAGTCCGGGGTGAACTCGGTCGTTATAAACGGCGAAGAAGTGAGGGACGGGTTCGAGTTCGCGAACGTGCTCGCGGGCGGGAAGTTCCTCCTCTGGAAGTCCCACAACTCGGCCGTGTCGGGCGGAGTCGAGCTCATTCTCCCGACCTCCTACAAGGACAACATAGACAGGCTCTCGACGGTCACGATGTTCAGAAGAAACTTCCCGATAAATCTGCAGAAGGCCTGGACCGTGACCCCGTACGTGACCGCGGCCGCGTGGAAAGGAATATTCAACGTGCAGGCGATGGCTTCGACGGACATCGTGCTCAACGCGGGGGAGCTCGAAGGGAACTCTGCCGAGTGGAGGCTCAATTACGGTGCCTCGGCCGGGGCGAATTTCCCGGTAATCGCGTCCCCCGTGCTATACGCGGAGTTTAACGCCTACACGACCCTCACGGCGGACACGTTCCAGAAGAACGACATGTTCATGACAGGGGGCGTGAGGTTCGGCAGGAAGTTCAGCCCGGGCTTCGCGATGCAGTTCCCGGTTTACGGAGCGGACAGGGACATTGACAGGTTCAGCTATATGTTCGATTTTCAGATAAGGTTCTAGACCGCGCTAAGTCGTTCTCAGATAATCCCCCCCGCCATTTCGGTGGGCTGATCCATACCGAGCCTCAGCTAAATACCGCTTTCTTTTCCGGTCAATTATTGTTAAAATGTGTCAGGCACCGGATAAGGCTCTCCAGTCCGCGTATTGCGCGGCGCGGGCCGTCCGGGAAATCAGACGGGACTTTAAGGGAGGATCGGGTTGAGGGCGACAATTGTATGTACCGTTTTGCTCATGCTTTTTCAGCTCGTCCCCGCCTCCGCCGGAGATGATTCCGCGTACAGGTACGCGGCCGGGGAATCCGGCACACCCCGCGAACCGGACGACGCTGTATTGCCCGTAGATCCGCCCCCGGACGGAAAGCCCGAACCTAACCCCGGCCTTAGGCCCCCGGGTTTCAAGACATACATGGAAGACACTGCGATCTGGTACGGCGCGCAGTGGGGGGCAAGGCTCTGGTGGGTGCGTGACAAAAACCTCAAGATATTCGACGGCTCTTTCCACACGTTCTGGGACAACCTCACGAGCGAGCCCATATGGAACGACGGGGACGATTTCGTCGTCAACTGGGTGCTCCACCCGTTCTTCGGCATGCTCCACTACCAGTTCTACAGGGCGAGGGGGCACAGCGTGTGGGCGTCGGCCCTGGGCTCGGTCATACAGAGCACGCTCTTCGAGTACGGGATCGAAGGCTGGGCCGTCAGGCCCTCGGGCGTCGATCTCATAGTCACGCCCGCTCTCGGTGTCCCGCTCGGATGGACGATGGAGCAGCTCTCCGAATGGCTGATCGAGCAGGACTCGACGGCCGCCCATGTCGCGGCATACGTGGCCAACCCCACGAGGATTTTCGTCAAGGACACGCAGTTCGGGCTGATTAACCCGGTAACGGGCGCGTTCCAGTACCGTGGGCAATTCACGATATCGACTACCAAAGGCAAGGCGCTCGAGCTTTCTTACCCGCACTTCTTCGAGGGGCCGCTCCCGCTCGGGAGGGTCGGGATCGACTTCGAGATCATCAAGCTCAAGGAGGCGCTCGGCAGCGGGGAGTTCATTCTCTATCCTATGAGGTTCGAGTTCCCTTCGGAGAGCAATTACTGGGGCGTGTACATGGACCTGCCCTACGGCGGCGTGAACAACGTCAAGGTCGGGGACACGGAGATAAGGGACGGGTTCGAGTTCGGGAACCTCATGGTCGGGGTGAAGTCGCTCGCGGCGAAATCGAAAAACTTCGCGATATCCGCGGGGCTCGAAGCGTATTTGCCGACTACATTCACCGACGACCAGGAGAGGCTCCAGCAGATAATAAAATACAGGAGGGACATCCCGATGTACCTCTACAAGGCAGCGACTGTTTCGCCGTACATCACGGCGGGGGCGTGGAAGGGGCCCTTCAGTATACAGGGCGCTCTGGGCTCGGACTTCATGTTCAAGGCGGGTGAGTTCGAGGGGCAGGACTTCGAGTTCAGGATAAATTACCACGCGGCCGCGGGCCTCAACGTCCCTATGACCGGCTCGCCGATCGTATATTTCGAGTTCGACGGATACACGTTCACGACATACGACGGCACTGGCGGCGGCACGGACCTCTTCATTACGCCCGGCATAAGGTTCGGGCGC
This sequence comes from uncultured bacterium, assembly GCA_902826595.1. Taxonomy (GTDB): domain Bacteria; phylum Desulfobacterota_D; class UBA1144; order Nemesobacterales; family UBA2774; genus 2-12-FULL-53-21. Next base: position 5,701 of record CADEFK010000081.1, read on the forward strand.
AAAATCAGCCCGGGGTTCTCGGCCCAGATACCCGTTTACGGGCCTACCAAGAGCGTCGCCGAGGCCGACTACGTGTTCGACTTCCAGCTCAGGTTTTGATGGGTCAAATATTTCACTTTAGTCCGGGATGAACTCAGTCCGCCCGCTCAGAACCTGAAAAATAACGCATCGACTTGCAGCGTGCGCCCGTCCCCGGGATCGGTGAAGCCCCTGTGTATCGACCAGAGGGTAAAGCCTTCGTCCTCCAGGCGCCGGATGAGCTCGAGCCAGAGGCGCTGGCCCTCGTAGAGCGGCACCAGCGACAGCTCGCAGAGCACGCCGCTCAAATGCGGGAGTACCGCGCCCGTGCCGTCGAGCACCTGCCATTCGTAACCTTGAGTGTCGATCTTCAGTAAAGGTTTATGCGCCTTTTCCAGATATGGCTGAGCCGCCGTGTCCAGTCTGAGCACGGGCGACTTCTCGGCTCCGACATAAGCCGAGCCGGGCGACGCCGATACATGCGACTCCATCATGGGCAGTATTGAAGACGATACGGAGTTGCCGGCGATGTTTATCGCAACCTCGCCGTCATGCGCGCCTGCCGCGCAGCGGGGATGGACAGTCCAGCGGGAATTGCCCTCCGCGGCTTTCTCCAGTTTCTTATGCGCGCTCGAAAGCGGCTCGAAGCTGACCAGGCGGCCTTCGTAGCCGAGCGAGAGGAGCTCCCGCGCGAACTGGCCCTCGTTCGCGCCGACGTCCAGTATCAGATCGACTCCGAACCGGTCGATCCCTTTTAAAAGATCGCGGGCCCTTTTCGAATCACTGCCGACCCTCCGGATGTCATAGCCGGTCAAATTGACCGCCCGCTGAATAATGTTTTTTACGTAGCTCACGAAAGACTCCGCGTTTCTGGTTGCGATCGATGCCATTATTTTGTGAAATACCAGTATAGCCCTCTGAACTTTCTCAAAACCTTGCTTTCAACCGCCTTGAGCGCTCTTCCCTTTAAAGTCCGAAGCGGTGATCCCTTGAGTACCCTTTTTTGCAGATCACTCATCTTGTAACGCTTCGGCTCCGCCGCAGCCCGCCCGCTTTTCCCGAGGATAGCTTTCATTCTCTCGTTGAAAAGCTTGTCGTCGGACTTCGTATTACTATCATCGGATATCAGCAAATTACCACGGGGGGTTTTTAAGTACTTTCTTGCGCCACCGCCGGGGGCGCAAAGATGCCATGCCAGGGCCTCCGTTGTGACCATCAGGGTGAAGCCTTTTTCTACAAGCCTCGCGCAGAGGTCGCTCTCCTCCCGATACGCCTGGTCGGAGTAACCCTCCACTGCCCAGCCCCCGGCATTCTCTACGGCGCCACGGCGGTATAATATCGCGCCCCCGAGGAGACTCTCGGCTTCTATGACCTCGGGATCGTTATAATACCGGTAGCCTTGTAATTTCCACGTGAGTTCATCGAGGGCCGACGTCCGTGACCTTTCCGTCAGCTTCACGTCCAGATTCACCGGTTTTATATTAGGACCTGGAAAACATCCGCCCACGGCCGCGAGCGGCTTGTCGGTGAAAAAAAAGTATGGCTTCATTATATTTTCAATAAAATGGACATCCGGAAGCATATCGTCGTCTATCCTCAGGATAAACTCTATCGATTCCGGCACCGCTTCCATCGCCTGCTGGTGCCTTTTCCATCCGCCTTCGGTGCGTATGATTTTAATCTCATGCCCGTTGGTCTTGGCGAGCGTAAAAAGATCCGTCAGCGCATCGTCGCGTGCGACCGGCGAATCGCTCTGGTCGTTAATTACGATCATGAAGTTCGTGTATGTTTGGTTGAGCAGAGAGGTCAGTAAAACGGCAAGGTAAGAAGGACGGTTTTTAGTCGGTATGGCTATTGCTATTTTTTCGTCTTTTTTTATGGGCCTTAACCTAAGCATCTTCGTTCGTCGGAATGTTTGGTGATTAATTCGCGGTATCGGACGGCTAGCCCGCTGATACATCCCCGAAATTTCACATCACCTCGAGCGTGCCCATCATCCCCTTCTTCAAATGGGAGCCGAAGAGGCCCTTCTTGCCGCAGTAGAACGGGAACTTGCCGGTCTTCTGCGGTGTGAACGTCACCGTAACGTCTTCGCCCGAGGGTATATCGACGTCCACGTCGAGCCCCGAAGCGGGGTCATCGATGGTGAAATTATGGGGGACGAGGGACGTCACGCTCCTGAGCGTCAATTCGACGGGTTTCCCTGCCGTAACTTTTATAGTGTCGGGATCGAATGAATAGCTGTCGACTACTATCTCGACCTTCTGCGCGTTAGCAGGGGGCGGGGGCGCGCTTTCCTGGGTTCGCCCGGCGTAAGCGCAAAGAACGATAAACAATATGGCAAGGACCGATGCCGTCAGTTTCATCTGTTGCCTCCTTTCCGCGGCTCCCGGATACCGGAGCCGTCATGATCCCGACTGTATGGAAACGTAATTCTGAACGTCCTGGTCGTACGCTGATTTCTCGCTCTGGCATTTCGTCTGGTCGCCAGCGCTTGCGTTCATGCACCGGTCAAGCGCGCTCCTCGATTTCTCGACCGCCTGGCGCGCCTCGTTGAGCGACTGCTTCTTCTTCGATTCATTCATCGGGTTGTCTATAGCGATATCCTTTCCTGTCTTGAGAGTGCTGCAGCAGACAGCAGGGAGGATCGAGACGACGGTCAGCGAGATTAGGAGAATGCGGCGGATCACTTTGTATTACCCCCGGGGATATTTATCCGGCCTGAACCGCGGCCGATTGCAACATTATAATCGATATTTGCGCATACCGCTAATGGGGAGGATTGGTTATTCGCGGGCCTGGAGAGGATTCGTGAGAGCGGGCATAAAATATTCCGGGCGGGTGAATATGTCGCCCGCCCGGAATTCCATCATCGCCCTTTTAGGAGTTCGAATACCGGATAGTGCGATTGATAGATAACCTAAGATTAGGCGCTGAAGCGGTTGAAGTAATCACCGAAAAGCGAAAAAGTCCTTTCGATGTTCTCCTCAGCCATGGTGCGTGCGTCCTTGGCGAACTTCTCGGTCATGTTCTTCGTCGTCTGTATCTGCTCCTTGCGGAACGTGAGATAGCGGTCGAGATGCTCGGATACCTTCTTGACGCTCCCGTCGTAAGGAAGGTCCTTCACGAACGGCAGGTCTTTCGGGAAATCCTTATAGAACCCGCTGACGTTGGTCATGAATTCCTTTTCGAGGTCGAATACGTGCTCGGCCTGGGCGCTGAGAGCCTTAAGGTTCTGCTCAAAGAGCGAAAACGTGAACTCGAGACCGTTAAGATAGTTCTCTTTTACCAGACCCGAAAACTCCTTTACCGGCTCTGTAAATTCCCTTACCTTTGAAGCTGACTTCTTTGTAGTTTCGGACATGTCGAAACCTCCTGATATGATTTTCTAAGAACAATATAATCAGTATCGCGGGTATGTCAAGGGTATTCATTCGCAACTGCACAATTCGATAATTGTTATAAGACAGCATGTTGCGCATGTTAAGATAGTATTAAGAGACGCATATGCTAATAATACGGCCAGTCTCGCCGGACCCATGGTCCAATTAAATTAGCTGGTTAAAACGGGTCCTAGCCCCGGGTTTAGGGTCATGCGCCGTTTATGAGAGAGCGGAGTGTGGCCGGCTCGGGGGAGGGGCCGATATTTTTGAGGTTAGTATATTATTGTTGATGGTTATACCGCCCGCCCGCGGGTAACCTGGAATGGAATAGATATTTATCATATCGGTCCCCGATCTCCTCTGTTACGCGAGGCTTCTCCTGGTCCCGGTGGTGCTGGCGCTCGCCCTGTTAAACCTTCCCTTCTGCGCTGGGATCGCGCTCCTCGCGGCCGGTCTCACGGACGTGCTCGACGGCATTATCGCGCGCGGGTGGAACATCGCTACGGCTTACGGGAGCAGGCTCGATTCCATAGCCGACACGCTCATGGAGATAACT
>CADEFK010000082.1 GCA_902826595.1 uncultured bacterium
CGCCTATGGCGCTCGCCGCAATCGCCGCCGGGGCGGACGGGCTTATTATAGAGGTGCATAACAATCCGGCTGTCGCCATCAGCGACGGCGGACAGTCGCTCAAGCCAAAGAAGTTCGCGGCATTAATGGAAAAGGCCCTGCCTGTAGCGCGGGCAGTCGGAAGGGAAATGTAAAGGTATTAATTTACCGCCAGCACCCTCCTGCCCTCAATCCTGAATTTGCCCGAGGCGATTAATTTCAAAGCCTCGGGATAAATCCTATGCTCTTCCTTGTGTATCCGCTCAAGCAGGCTCTCTTCATTGTCGTCATCCAGTACGGGCACGACCGCCTGAAGTATTGTCGGGCCGGTATCGACTCCCTCGTCCACGAAATGAACGGTGCACCCCGTGAACTTCACTCCGCTCTCGAGCGCCTGCCTCGCAGCGTGCATCCCCGGAAACGAAGGGAGAAGGGCGGGATGGATGTTGACGATCCTGTTCTTATACGCCCTCACGAAATAGGGCGAGAGTATTCTCATGAATCCCGCAAGGGCTATCAGATCCACCTCGTACGGTTCGAGAAGCTCGAGGACACGCTTTTCGTATTCCTCCCTGCCCGAATAATCCCTGTGGTCCGCGATCTCGGCAGGGATGCCGTGCTTCTTTGCCCGCTCGAGCGCATAGGCGCCGGGATTGTTGCTCAGCACCAGCGCAATTTCGACGTTCGGAATTCCGGCGTCGATGATCGCCTGAAGATTCGTGCCGCTCCCGGAAACAAACACCGCAAGCCTCGTTTTACTCACACACACACCCGGATCAGGAACTGGAGATAAGGGAAAATACTACATAAGGGGAATAGACAAGACAAACGCCGGCCCCGGCTCGGTAAATGCCGCGCGCAAAATCCAAAAAGGGCAAAAAAAAAGAACCAAGGCAGCTTCCTACTTTCCCACCCCCGTACAGGAGCAGTATCATCGGCCTCGAAGAGCTTAACTTCCGGGTTCGGAATGGGACCGGGTGTGACCTCTTCAGAATTACCACCTAGATTCCGGAAAATAAATTACACCAGAATTGGAACTTGTCAAGAGCCGGGTTGAAACCGCTCGGTAAAAATGATTAACTTCTCCGCGATGGACGAGTTAATAAGAGGGTTTCTGGATTCCCTCAAAAGGAGGGAGACCACCAAGGATACATATAGAAAAGCTCTCCGGGAGTACTCCAGGTGGCTCGGCGGGACGGCGCCCGAAGCGCTTACTTCGAACGACATACAGCGCTACAAAGACTACATTCTTTCGAAGCGCCTGTCGTCCACTTCCATGTCGTCCTACCTGACAGCCGTTAGAAGGTTCTATGACTACCTCGTCTCCACCGGGAGGGCCGGGCAAAACCCCGCCAGTGCGGTAAAGGGCGCCCCACGCCCGCGAAGACATCTGACCGACCCCATTTCACGGAGAGACGTCCGGAAGCTCCTTGGCGCTATCGACAGGACATCGCCCCTCGGTCGGAGGGACGAGGCTATACTCAGCCTGATGGTGAAAGCCGGGTTGAGCGAGATCGAGATCGTGAGGCTCAACCTCGGGGATTTGAAATCGAGAGGGGGCAGCAAGGTGATCTACGTGCAGGGGAAGAGTAAGGACAGGAAGGATGAGTACGTGACGCTCCCGCCATCTCTCGAAGAGACGCTCCTCGGGTACGTGGATGACAGAGGGGCTTCCGCTCCCGATGAGCCACTCTTCTGGGGCGTAGGCAACAGGGCTGTTAGGAACAGGATCTCGACGCGGGGACTCCGGGCGCGGATAAACCACTATTTCGAGGTATCAGGGATCAAGAAAAAGGGGATTACGGCCGCGAGCCTCAGGCATACGGCCGCGATGCTGGCGATAGAAGAAGGCGCTACGGTCTCCGAGATACAGCGTTTATTGAGACTCCGGACGACGGAATCCGCCCTTCAGTACTTCGAGGAAGCCAGGGAATTGTTGAGAAAATTATAATGCGGAATCCGGTCCGGATTCGCTCAGGCGCGGACGAGAGAGCTCTCTTCCGCTACGCCTTCTCCAGATAGCTCTTTATCGGATAGACCCTTCCAGCCCGCTTCAGCTTCTTTATCGCTTTAACTTCGATCTGCCTTATCCTTTCGCGGGTCACTTTGAATTCGTGCCCCACCTCTTCGAGCGTATGCTCTTTCTCGTCGTCTATACCGAACCTGAGCCTCACGATACTCTCCTCCCTCGTATTCAGCACCGAGGAAAGAGCGCTGCTTATTATCTCCTTAAGCTCGCTCATTTCGAGCACTTTTACCGGAGATGTGGTATTCGCGTCTTCAATGAGGTCGACGAGCTTGCTGTCCTCCTCATCCCCAATGGGCGTTTCGAGGGAGATCGGGTCCTTAGAGATCTTGAGGACGCGGGCGACCTTATCGGACTGCATGCCGACCTTCTCGGCTATCTCCTCGGGCAAAGGCTCGCGCCCGAGCTCCTGCACGAGGAGCCTCGAGGTCCGGACTATCCTGTTGATGGTCTCCGTCATGTGGACGGGTATCCTGATGATCCTCGACTGATCGGCCAGCGCCCTTGTTATCGCCTGTCTTATCCACCATGTCGCGTATGTGGAGAATTTATAGCCCCTGTTGTATTCGAATTTCTCGACCGCCCTCATGAGTCCCATGTTGCCTTCCTGGATGAGGTCGAGGAACGGGAGGCCCCTGTTGATATAGCGCCTGGCGATGCTCACAACGAGACGGAGGTTGGACTCAATGAGCTTCCTCCTCGCCCTGTGGGTCATCTGCTCCCCGAATTCTATCCTCCTGAGCGACTTCTTAAGGAGGCCGCTGTCTGTATCCGGATCGAAGCAAAACTCCACCATAGTCCCTTTCGAGGACTTCTTCGCCTTCGGCAGCGGGGACTTTTTCTTGTTGTCGGGGGATGCGAGCTGGCGTCTCAGCTTTTCCAGTCTGTCTATATAACCCCGGGCGACTGACAGTATCCGCTCCATCTGAGTTCCGTTCAGATTGATGTCTTCCAGATAAACGAGCATCTTGCTGCTGTTCTTTTTTATTCTCTCGAGGAGGACCTTCTTTTTCCTGATCGAGACCCCCGCGAGCTCCCTCTGCGCCTCTTCGTTGTCCTCGTAGAGTTTATTTATAGCGATTAAGGAATTCCTGATGCCGAGCTGGACCTCTTCCTCGACAGCGTTGTCGGCATCGTCGAGGGCGTTGGTAATGTCCCTTACGTTCAGGCTTCCCTTCTGTATTTCCTCGCCCAGCGTTATTATCTCCTTTAACATCAGGGAAGACCCGAGTATGGATTTTGCGACTATCCTCTTACCCGTTTCGATCTCTTTTGCAATTCTTATTTCCTGCTCTCTCGTGAGCAGCGAATGGTCCGCTATTTCGTGGAGGTAGAACCTGATCAGATCGTATTCGTTGGCATTCTCTTTGGCGTCGTTCAGGCTGAAACCGTATTTTACGGCGCTTTCCTGAGCCTCCTCTTCCGCAAACTCGGCATCGTCCGGCTCCTCGGCGAATGCCCCTTCCACGTCAAGCTTGTCGCTGTCCATTGTTTCGGCAACTGGATCCGGAACCCTCTCCTCATCGACTACCTTCATGTGAAAACTGCCCTTTTTTTTATTTCGCATGGGGTCTCCCCTCTTCCGGTTATTTTTGCTTCCTTAGGTCCGTGTATTCGGTCAGAAGCCGTTTTTCAAGCTCGGCGTCCTTGTTTTTTACGGCGTCGCTGATACCGAGCCTTAAGGATTTCAGCCTTTCATCGAGCTTGGCTTGTTTTAATTTCTTCATGCAGCTCATTATCATCTTACCCGCGGTATCTCTGTCGGGAATACCCGGAGAAGACATGAGGGCTTCGGAAATAAGCCCCTGCGCCCCGCTGCCCTGAAACGAAAGTAGGAGGGACGACATGTCATGCACGCCCTTTACGATTATCTCCTCTAAAATGGACTTGACGTCCCGGTTTGAAACACACTCTTCCCAATCCTCTGCCGCCACGACCCCGGACAAGTCCGGGTACGTGAGGAGAATATTGAGCATCAGTTTTTCATGGTTGCTGTGGGACTTCACGGTCTTGACGCCGCCCATCTTCCCGTGTCCCTTTCCAAGCCTGACGAGCGACATGACCTCATTCTCCCCAAGCCCCAGCTTCTCGGCGGTCTTTTTTATGTAGCTGCTTCTGAGTACCGGTTCGTTCACCTTTACAAGCACGTCGGCTATCTCTTTCACGCCGCTGTTTAACGTTACCGCTCCGTTCCTGTATTCGTTCACTGTGTTGTCGATATAGAAATCGAGCAGGGTCGGCGCTTCATCGATCAATTTGTAAAACGCCTCGGCCCCTCTCTCCGCGAGGAAAGAATCCGGATCATTGCCCTCGGGGAGTATGACCACTCCCGGCAGAAGGCCTTCCTCGAGGAATATATCGAGCGACCTGACGGCGGCCTTTACCCCCGATTCGTCCCCGTCGAAAACAACTACTATCCTGTCGGTGTAGCGTCTGAGCGTGACCACATGGTCCCTCGTCAGCGACGTTCCGAGCGTCGCGACTGCGTTCTTAACCCCGGCCGAAAACAGGGCCAGGAAATCCGTGTATCCCTCGACGATGATCGCCCTCTTGTTTTTTCTGATGTGGTCCTTTGAGCTGTCGAGCCCGTAGAAGTTCTTTCTCTTATGGTAAATTTCGGACTCGGGGGAATTGATGTACTTAGGCTCGTCGCTTTCCTTTATCCTCCTTCCTCCGAAGCCTATGACCTTCCCCTCCACACTGCAAATGGGGAATACTATCCTGTTCCTGAACCTGTCGTAATAACCGTCGCCGCTCTGCTTCTTGACGATTAGTCCCAGGTTCTCGGCGAGGGAAGCAGGGATGTTATTCTTCTTGAGGAATTTCACGAGCGCGTCCCAGCCGTCGGGCGCGTAACCAAGCTTGAACTCCTCTATCACGCCTGGCGGTATCTTTCTCTTTTCGAGATATTCCCTGGCTGGGCCCCCATTGGGGCTCTCGAGAAGCGCCCTGTGATAGAAGCGCGACACTGCTGCGTTGAGTTTAAACAGGTTATTTATCCGGGAATGGCCCTTAACGGGCGTGGAGCTTTTTTCGATGGTGATATTCGCGCGCTTTGCGAGGTCCGAGACCGCTTCGGGGAACGTGAGGCCGTTATACCTCATGTAAAAACCCAGCATATCGCCGCCGGCGCCGCAGCTGAAACAATGAAAGAGACCCTTTTCCTCGTCTACGTACATCGATGGGTTATGATCGTCGTGAAATGGGCAAAGCCCCACATAACCCTTCCCGGTTTTCTTAATAGATGTGTAACCTTCAATGAGGTTAATAATGCTCAACCTCCTCTTTATTTCTTTGACGAGGAAATCATTGTTAAAATTTACCATCTATCGATAATTCGAATTTTAAAGTATTGCTAGGATTTTCAAACGAAAGGGTCCCGACCCTGAACCCGCGGAATATAGAATACAAAGTAGTGTCCCCCCTACCGGTTTTATGTATTTCTATAATATGCTAGTTTTTTCTGGTGCGTTTTATTACGCGCTTTTTAGCGGCAAACAGCTTTTTCTTTTTTCTTTCGCTGGGTTTTTCGTAATATTCCCGCCTCCGTACTTCGGACAGTACCCCGCCCTTCTCGACCTGTTTCTTGAACCTCTTAAGCGCGCTGTCTATGCTTTCGTTATTTCCGACCACAATTCCTGGCATGAAGCAACTCCTCCCGATCTATATGAGAATTCCAACTAAAGAAACCTAAAGGATTAGCAATAAATTGTCAAGTACGCGTGGTACTTCCGATGAGCTAACCCTTGTTCCCGCCTTTTCTGCCCTCAAACACGCCGACCTTTCCGAGATTCTCCTTTATCCTCTTTTCCTCTTCCTTCGGGTCCCGGCTTTCATGGATGCCCTCGTCTTCCTGACGATGCTCCTCGAACCTCCTGACCCATGAATCACGCTTCTTTCGCACATCATCTACGAGTCCCATAACAAGCTTCCTCCGCTGGATACAATATCATGCAATAAATATTTATCTTTCGCTTACCGCGCTGACCCCCATCAAGATGTCCGAAACAGGGACGATATCCACCCGGTCTTCCAGCTGCGGCATCATCTCCGCCAGCGCCTGCACCGTGGCGGGGTACGGGTGGCAGATCCCCACCGCGTAACCGTTTTTCTCCGCTATCCCGACGAGCTTCTCAATTTGCGATTTCACGTAGGCGGCGTCTTTCGACGAGTCGTCTAAAAATACATCCCTTTTCCCGGTTTTCATACCCATCGCCAAAGCCGTCTTGTATCCCACGCTGCCGGACGACGTCATACTGTCTATAAAAAACAGCCCCTTGCCGTCGATCTCTTCGAGGACCATGTCCATGAGCTCCTGGTTCTCCATGAACTTTGAGCCCATGTGGTTGTTAACACCTTTGATGTGCGGAACCGAGGCGAGGTTCTTGTCGAGCGCCGCCAGTACCGCCTCCTTGGGCTGACCGACCAGGAGGGCATCCTCCCCGGCGTCGGCTCCAGTGTATCCCGACGATTCCATGGGCTCCATGGGAAGATGGAGCATGACGTCGAGACCCTTATTCCGTGCGGATTCGGCCGCATATGCGGAATAAGGCAGATTCGGAAGCACGGCCAGCGTAACGGGGGCGGGAAGTCCTACGAGCTTGTCGATGGGCTCCTTGTTCATCCCTATGTCATCCACTATTATAGCCACCCTGGGCTCAAAACCCGCTGAACCGGTGCCTTTGACTGCCCGGGCGGTTTCGCCAGGCTCCCGAGCGTCCCGAGGCCCCTTCGCCTCTCTCTCTACGGGCGTTTCCACTGGTTTCTTTCCGGCCCTTTTTGTACGGGGCGCTTCCTCCACGGGGCCGCTCTTTTTCTCGGCCGTGACCGGACGGGACTGATCGTCAACGGGAATCCTGCTCTTTACCTGATAGAGCCCGTAGAGGCCCACTATAAGAGCTATTATGAAAGACAGCGCGTAGACGAGCGCCCTGCCCGCATTCTTATTCCCCTTCCCTCGGGATCTTCTCGATTTGTTGTTCCTTGTCGATTTCGGCAACAGAAGGGCGCTCCTAGCCCTTTGGAATCGTTTTATCAGCTTCCGGGGAGCTCAGTATGTTGATCGCGCTTTCGAGTTGTTTGTCCCGGTCCTCGCTGTTCTCGACCTTGATGTCGGGGGTAACGCCCACTTCGTTTATTGACCGTCCGCTCGGGGCATAGAACTTCGCCGTCGTCAGCTTGAGACCCGAGCCGTCCTCGAGCTTGATAATCGTCTGAACGGAACCCTTGCCGAAGGTCTTGGTGCCCAGTATCAAGGCGCGTTTACTGTCCTGGAGCGCTTCCGCTACGACTTCCGACGCGCTTGCGCTCCCGTCATTCACTATCACCACGACGGGGAACGTCTGGAAGCTCCCGTTCCTCGTCGCGTAGTACTCCCTGGTCTGGTCCTGCGTCCTCCCCTTGACGCTCACTATAAGCCCGCTGTCGATAAATTCGTCCACCACGTCTATAGCCTCGGTCAGAAGCCCGCCCGGATTGTTTCTGAGATCGAGAATCAGCCCGCTGAGCTCACCGCCGTTCCGAGCCTCGAGCCCGGCAATCGCTTCCGTAAGCTCCTGGGAGGTGCGGTCCTGAAATTGCGCGAGCTTGACGTACCCGATGCCGTTTTCGAGGAGCTCCGGCTTTACGCTCTTAACGACGATTTTATCCCTTATGAGCGTTATCACCCGCGGCTCTTTCTCCCCTTCCCTTCTTATGGTGATCTTTACCGGACTCCCGCTCGGCCCCCTCAAAATCCTGACCGCCTCCTGAACCACCATGCCCTGCGTGGATTTCCCCTCGATCTCTATTATCTGGTCCCTGGGTTTTATACCGGCTTTTTCCGCCGGGCTTCCCTCTATCGGCGTTATGACGGTTAGCACTCCGTTCTCTTCGGAGACCTCCATTCCGACCCCTCCGAATTCCCCGGAAGTGCCTATCTCGAGCTCCCTGTAACGTTCGGGGCTCAGGTACGTGGAATATGGATCGAGGGTCTTCAGCATCCCGTCGATCGCGCTGTTCGTAAGCTTTTCGGGATCGACCTCTTCCACATAGTTCCTTTCTATGAGATCGAGGACGCGAGTGAAGTTGGATAGCCCCTCGTACGTAGTGTCGTTCGCTATGGACGGGGCGTAATTAAAGAGCAGCAAGATCAACAAGACGTAAATTCTTTTCATTTTCACTTTACAATTACCTCTTTAATAGAGATTAACCAAACATCTTTTATTCGGCAACCCGGATTTAGGCGGCAAGTCCCGTTTTATGCCGGATTCCACGGGAACCCGGGGACAGGGTTTCGGGAGATACCGGACCGGGTCCGCCTCCGGGAAAGCGGCGATTAAACCCGTATCCCGGCGTCCGGCAACGCCCGTATCGGCGCACCCGGGAACGGCACCGGGCATGCGCAATTTGAAGAGTCTCCCGGATTGATATAAATTAACCGGGGGAGAGAATTATGATTGAGATGGTCGTTACGGTCCTAAGCAGGTTCATACAGAGCTACACTTCGGTCGCAATGCAGCTTTCGAAGGACTGGTTCGTGCTCTTCAGGGTGTTATTCATTCCCTTTTCATTATACATATATTGCCTGACCTTTCTGGTTATCGTCACGGTGCTGCTGATAGTTGTCATTATCGCCTTCCCCATCTCCTTTCTCTCGAAACTGGCGTTCAAGCAATAAATCCCGGATAATTGATCGATTCACGATTGCATATCAGCTTTGTTAACGATATTGAGGTGATATACTTAAGAGGGTTTATGAAGGGGAAACTGGAGTCATTCATAGACAAAGAGAAGCTGCCCGCGCACATCGCTATAATTATGGATGGGAACGGGAGATGGGCAAGGAATAAGAACCTCGACAGGATCAGCGGACACAGAGAGGGTATGAAGTCCGTCCGCGCCGTTGTTACCGCGGCGAAAGACCTCGGAATCGGCTATATCACGTTATACGCTTTCTCGGCGCAGAATTGGAAGCGGCCGAAGAGCGAGGTCGAGGCCCTAATGGAGCTCCTCAAGCATTACCTCCTCAAAGAGCGGGGCAAATTGATCGAGAACAGCACCAGGCTGAACGCTATAGGGAGGCTGGAGGAGCTCCCCAAAGCCGTATACGAGGTGCTGCGGGATACAATGGAAATGACTAAGCACTGTGGTGATATGACCCTGACTCTCGCTCTCAGCTACGGGGGGAGGGAGGAGATCGTCGACGCCGTCAGGAAAATCATGGCCGGCGGCAAGGTCTCACCCGAATCCGTGGACCAGTCGACCGTGTCCCGGTTCCTTTACACCGCCGATATGCCGGAGCCCGACCTCTTGATACGCACAAGCGGAGAGATGAGGTTATCCAATTTCATGCTGTGGCAGAGCGCCTATGCGGAAATCTACGTCACCAGGACGCTCTGGCCTAATTTCAGGAGAAGGCATCT
>CADEFK010000083.1 GCA_902826595.1 uncultured bacterium
ACTCGAATTCGCTGGCATCAGGGGACTTTTCGAGATAATTGTCGGCGCCGAGGATATAGAGAACTGCAAGCCCGCCCCTGATGTTTACCTGGAGGTTTTAAGAAGATTGAACGAGTCATCTCCTGATGCGGCGGATATCATATCGGCGGGTGAATGCCTCGTTATAGAGGACTCGGTCTCCGGAATAAAAGCCGCCCTCGCCGCCGGCATGAAGTGTCTGGCTGTGACGAATTCATACTCGGCGGAGGAACTTTCTCATGCCCATATGGTTAGGGAGAGCCTTAACGTTGTCGGGCCGGACGACCTGAATGCTTTGTTCCCGTAACTCCCCGGACGGACAGGCCGGATACTCCTTCCCCTTTTCTTCCACGGGTACTCTATTCCTCCGTAGAAATTGAGAAATGCCCTAACTCCAATTACTATTACTCTATGGAAATATACGCCCTTATAATGGCTGGCGGAGAGGGTAAGAGGTTCTGGCCCCTGAGCAGCCGGAATAAGCCCAAGCAGTTCTTATGCCTCACAGGCGGGAAATCCCTGATAAGGCAGACTGTGGACAGGATTTTGCCGTTAGTTCCCATAGAAAAGATTTTCGTGGTTACAGTCGCCCGGTATGCAGGAGAGACCCTGAAGCATATTCCAGAGCTCCCGGAAGAAAACCTCGTGCTTGAGCCCGAAGGGAAAAACACTGCCCCCTGTATCGCATACGGCACGCTCAGAATGACGGCTTCTGCCGGGGACCCGGTCATCGTCGTCCTGCCTGCGGACCACGCGGTCGGGGATGACGAGGGTTTCAGGAGCGCGCTTCGTTTCGCTTGCGAAACTTCATCGGTAGAGCTTGAGAACGGCCGTTATCCGCTCATCACCCTCGGGGTTACCCCAACCGCGCCCGAGACGGGTTACGGGTATATAAAGTCGGCACAGAAGGTCGTTTCCTCCTCAGGCGGGTACAGCGCGTACAGGGTGGACAGGTTCACTGAAAAGCCCGATTTGAATACCGCGCTCGGTTTCCTTAAGGAAGGCGGGTATTACTGGAACAGCGGGGTGTTCGTGTGGAAAGCATCGTCGATAATCTCTGATTTTTCGAAGATACTTCCGGGTTGGTACAAACACTTCGACAAAATAGCCGGGAGCGTCCGAAAGGCTTCGGAGGATGAAGCTGTTGCTTCCTTTTATAAAGCTATAGAGCCGGGCTCTATAGACAAGCTGATACTCGAGCATTCCGACAACACCGTCGTCATACCGGTGGGCTACCCCTGGAGCGATGTGGGGAGCTGGAAGACGCTCGACGAGTTTCTGCGTACGGGCGAGGATGAGAATGTATTTCGCGGGGACGTGGTATCGGTAGATTCATCCGGGTGTCTGGTATTTGGGGACGGAAGGGTGATAGCCCTTGTGGGGGTCAAGGATCTTGTGGTGGTCGACTCCGGGGACGGAATATTGATACTCGACAAGGAAAAATCCCAAGATGTAAGAAGGGTAGCCGAGGAACTTAGCAAAAAGAATAAAGATTAGCTACCAACCTGCCATAATTAATTGATATTTATTAATTGTTGTCCTAAACTTGTATAGAAGCTAGGAAGTCATCAAATAACAGGGACTTAAAATAATGAGAGAAGGGAATATCTTCATAGTATCGGGACCTTCCGGGGGCGGGAAGACCACGCTTGTGGAAAGGGTGCTCCGCGACCTGGACAATCTCAAGTTCTCGGTTTCCTGTACGACGCGTAAGCCGAGGGCAGGCGAAGTGAATGGAGTGGATTACGTATTTGTAACCGAATACGAGTTTAACAAAATGATCGACGAGGATAAATTCGCCGAATATGCGGATGTGCACGGGCACATGTACGGGACGCCTTTATCCGAGCTTGAAAGCGCGGCAAAATCGGGGGTCGATCTCTTACTGGACATAGATGTCCAGGGGGCCAGACAGATAAGGCAAAGGTTTGACAGGGGGGTTTATTGCTTTGTCCTTCCTTCCTCGTTTGAGCTTTTGAGGTCGAGGCTTCTGGAGAGGGGGAGTGAAAACAGGGGCGAGATCGAAAAGCGTCTCTCCGATGCCGGGAAGGAAGTAGCGGACATTGACAACTATGATTATATAATTATTAACGACGAGCTCGACCGGGCCCTGGAGTGCCTCGTTTCGGTGATAATCGCGGCCAGGTGCAGGAAGGAAAAGTCGATCGAGATAATAAAAAAAGGATATTCGTCCATATAGCAAAGATGATCAGGCTCAACGACATAACGGAGCGTGTTAACTCCTACCTCTATCTGACCGACACGGACGTCGAGCTTCTGAAGAGGGCTTACGTCTATTCGGCGAAGGTCCATGCCGGGCAGACCCGGAGCTCCGGGGAGCCGTACCTGAGCCACCCGCTCGAGGTAAGCGGGATACTGGCGGAAATGAAGCTCGATATGTCTTCGATCGTCACGGGGCTGCTCCACGATACGGTCGAGGATACCCTTGCCACGACGGAAGAGATCGACACACTCTTCGGAAGCGAAATCGCGTTTCTCGTTGAGGGGGTCACCAAGATTAGCCAGCTCCCCTATTCTACGAAGATCGAGCGGCAGGCCGAGGGATTCAGGAAGCTCATACTGGCGACCGCAAAAGACATCAGGGTGGTCCTTATCAAGCTCGCGGACAGGCTCCATAACATGCGCACGCTCGAGTTCCTGCCCGAAACCAGGCGGAAGAGCATCGCCCGGGAGACGTTCGATATCTATGCCCCTCTCGCCAACAGGCTCGGCATAAACTGGGTGGCGAACGAGCTCGAGGACCTGTCGTTCAGGTTTCTCGATCCCGAGGAGTACGCGAGGCTCGCGGGCGGTATAGAGGAGAGAAAGAAGGAGTGGGGGACTCACGTAGATGAGATAAAGAACATAATCAACGGCAAGCTGGAGGAGTTCGACATACACGCCGAGGTTTCCGGAAGGTTCAAGCACGTTTACGGAATTTATAGAAAAATGCAGTCTCAGAATATAGAGTTCGAAAGTGTTTACGACGTCATAGCGTTCAGGATAGTGGCGAACTCGCTCAGGGAATGCTATGAGGCCCTTGGCGCCGCGCATTCGGCATGGAAGCCGGTGCCGGGACGCTTCAAGGACTATATCGCGCTGCCCAAGGGGAACGGTTACCAGTCTCTTCACACCACGGTTATAGGGCCTTTCGGGGAAAGGATGGAGATACAGATAAGGACCCGCGCAATGCACGAAGTGGCCGAGTACGGTGTCGCTTCGCATTGGAAATACAAAGAAGGCAAGCTCGATAGTCACGGCACATATGAGATTTACTCCACGCTGAGGCAGCTCCTCGAATGGAAGGATATTAAAGACCCGACCGAGTACATGGAAGCGATAAAAGGCGAGCTCATTTCGGACGTTGTGTACGTTTTCACTCCCCGGGGGGATCTCGTGGAGCTCCCGAGCGGCGCTACGCCGGTCGATTTCGCCTACGCCGTGCATACCGAAGTCGGCAACAAGTGCACGAGGGCGAACGTAAACGGCAAGCTCGTCCCGCTGAGCCACCAGCTCAGGACGGGCGATACAGTGGAAATAGTCACCTCGGGCGACAAGCAGCCGAACAGGGACTGGCTCAAGTACGTCGTTACATCGCGCGCGAAGACGAAGATACGCTCGTGGCTCAGGAACGAGGAAAGGACTCAATCCGAGATCGTGGGGAAGTCGATTTGCGAGAGGAAGTTCAAGCAGCACGGGCTCGACTTCCAGGCGATGCTTAAGGGGGGGGAGCTCGACGGCGCTCTATCGGATCTGAAATTCAAGGACGAGAAAGAGCTCTATCTTGCGGTCGGGTTCGGCAAAACTTCCGCGACCGATCTCCTTAAGCGTGTGCTTCCGACGGATAAGATGCGCCCCGGGCCGGAGAAAGAGTCCAGGATCGAGAAAATCATTCAGACCATTACGGGCTCGAGCGAAGGCGGGGTGCTGATTAGCGGTTACAACGACGTCATGATCAGGTTTGCCAACTGCTGCTCCCCGCTCCCCGGCGAGCAGATCACGGGCTACATAACGAGGGGGAAGGGTATCACTATCCACAAGGACGACTGCCCGCGCCTTCTCGACGTGGACGACGCCAGGCGCATCGACGTCGAATGGGACAGTAATTACAAGCCGCAAAGGCCGGCGAGAATAGTGGTTTTGTGCGCTGACCGGCCGGGTATGCTCTCTAATATCACGAGCTCTTTCTCGTCGTCCGATATAAACATATCCAAGGCGGAGATACACTCGACCGACATGGATACGGCGATCGGGACCTTCGATGTGGTGGTCAGCGATCTTGAGCAGCTCGAGAACGTTATGAAGTCCATTAAACAGGTTGACGGAGTCAGGTCGGTTGAAAGGATGCTCGAATGGGAGAGGGCCTAATCTCATGACCGAATCCCGGTTATAGGCCTGTTTAACCTCTATGTTGCTCAGAATATTGAAAGGGACAAGTTCCCCATATATACTCAAAACTCAATTATGTTAGGTTTATGGTCAAAAGACGCAAAAGCTAAGAATAGAGCCAGGCAGTTAATCTCCCAGACGCAGGTCCTACTAAACAAGAACAGTGCCAAGATCAACCCGGAATCCGCGGCCGTAATCAATAAAAAGATTGCGGAGACGGAGACGGCCCTTGCCGGGGGTAATACGGAAGAAATACTGAAGAGAACGAGTGACCTCGAAGGGGCTTCGAGAGACTACCTGTCCAGGTTCGCGAAATCGAAGCTGAGACAAAACGTCGAGGCGCTCGTATTTGCGGTGGCCCTTGCGCTGCTGATAAGGACGTTCGTATTCCAGCCCTTCAAGATCCCGTCGGGGTCGATGATACCCACTCTCCTCGTCGGGGACCACCTTCTCGTAAGCAAATTCATATACGGCACCAAGATCCCTTTTACGGACAGGATAGTCTTCCCGATCGAGCAGATAAAGAGGGGAGACGTAATAGTATTCACTTACCCCAACACCGAGCACGACCCATCGAAAAGCAATATTTATTACATCAAGCGCGTAGTGGGCATACCCGGGGACAGAATAGAGCTCGACGGCAGGCAGCTCCTTATAAACGGACAGAAAGTGCCGCTTGAATTTAAAGGTATATATATGGACGAGAGGAACGGGGAGCAGTTCGACGAGTACGAGGAAGACCTCCTCGGAGACGAGCACACGGTGATTTATCGAAAGGGCAGGGACTCTACCAACAAGGGGAGTTTCATTCCGGTAAGCGTGGTGCCCGAAGGGCAGGTATTCGTTATGGGCGATAACAGGGACAACAGCCAGGACTCGAGGTTCTGGGGTTTCGTCCCGTTCGGAAATATCGCCGGGAAGGCGTTCCTGATACACTGGTCGTGGGACTTCGAGAACCCGGAGATTGCGAACAAGGTGAGATGGAATAGAATACTTTCCGGTATAGAGTAACCCGGCTTTGGATTGCACGCGGGGTTGCCGGAGGTTGGGCAAGATGAAGAGCTTGTCTTCCGTTTTCTGGATATTGCTGCTGGCCCTGATTTTCTATGTCGGGACCAAAGTTGTGCCTATCTATTATCGCGGCATTTTCGGAATAAGGGGGATATGTCAGGAAAACGCCGATGTCTATCACAAGTACGGCCGCGGCTATGTGCACTCCGGCATATCCGAGATGCTGCGGAACATAGGGATCCCCAAAGAAAAGAGCGAATTCAGCATCACGCCTGAGGGCGACATGATTGTTATCCGTATCAGGTACGAGGACCAGGCGAGCTTCTTCGACAGGTACACGAGGGACTTCGAGTTCGAGTACGAGTGCGAAGGGGTGCTTAAGAGCGTGTATTAAGAGAGAGCCAATATGACGACTAAAACAGTAATGGATTCGGATTCGGTCAACAGAACAATATCGAGGATAGTCAACCAGATACTCGAAAGGAACAACGGGGCGCGCGACCTGGCTATTATCGGCATCAGGACCAGGGGCGTATACATCGCCGGGAGAATAGCCGGGGAGATCGAGAGGATCGAGGGTATCAAGCCTCCGCTCGGGACGCTCGATATAACGCTCTACAGGGACGACCTCAGGAACAAGACGGAGTGGCCGAAGGTTAAGAAAACGGAGATACCGTTCACTGTGGAGGACAAGAAGGTGATACTCGTCGACGACGTGATTTACACCGGGCGCACGATAAGGGCGGCCATCGACGAGATAATGGACTACGGCAGGCCGTCATCAATCCAGCTCGTCGCGCTTATAGACAGGGGATTGAGAGAGCTCCCTATACAGCCCGACTACGTGGGGAGCAGGCTCGATACGCTAGGCTCGGAAGAGGTCAAGGTCAGATTAAAGGAGGCCGACGGCGAGGACGAAGTGAATCTGGTCACCGGGTGAAAAAATGGCATTCGAACGAAAGCACATACTGGGGCTTCAGGAACTGACGGCCGAGGAAATTACGCTCGTCCTCGACACGGCGGAATCCATGAAAGAGGTCTCCGAGAGGGACGTGAAGAAGGTGCCCGCATTGAGGGGCGTCACGGTATGCAACCTCTTTTTCGAGCCCAGCACGCGGACCAGGTCTTCATTCGAAATTGCAGAGAAGAGGCTGAGCGCCGACGTATTGAACTTCACCACCTCCCAGAGCAGCGTGGTCAAGGGCGAGAGCCTCCTCGATACGGCCAGGAACCTCGAAGCCATGGGCGCGAGCATGATCGTGATTAGGCACCCGATGTCGGGCGCGCCGTGGCTTCTGGCCAGGACGCTCGACTCCTCTATAATAAACGCCGGTGACGGTTCTCACGAGCACCCGAGCCAGGGCCTCCTCGACCTGTTCACGATAAGGCAGCTCAAGGGGAAGATAGAAGGACTCAAGGTAGTGATTGTGGGCGATATACTGCACAGCCGTGTTGCAAGGTCGAATATTTGGGGGTTTATGAAGCTCGGGGCCGAGGTGAGGGTGGTCGGGCCTCCGACGCTGATACCGAAATATATAGAAAACATCGGCGTGAAATCATACTTCAGCCTGGATGCGGCGGTGGACGGCGCGGACGTCGTGATCATGCTCCGGATACAGAAGGAGAGGCAGGACTCCGAGTTCTTTCCCTCGCTCAGGGAGTATTCCAGATTCTACGGGCTCACGAGGGAAAAATTGAAATACGCCGCCGGGGACGTGACCGTGATGCATCCCGGACCGATCAACAGGGGCGTCGAGCTTTCTTCCGACATAGCGGACGGGCCCGGCTCCGTCATCCTCGAGCAGGTGTCAAATGGCATAGCCGTGAGGATGGCGATGTTTTATCTGGTCGCCTCCGCGAGGAGCAGCTCATGAGCATACTGATAAAGGGTGGCAGGATAATAGACCCTTCCAGGAATTTCGATAAGGTCGGAAATATTCTAATAGAAAAAGGGACCGTTAAGTCGTACCCGGAGGACATCAAGAAGCTTGAAAAAGCTTCCGACGTCAAGGTAATCGAGGCGGGAGGCAAGATAGTGGCTCCCGGGCTCGTCGACCTGCACGTTCACCTGAGGGAGCCCGGATACGAGCATAAAGAGACAATACGCACGGGGTGCGAATCGGCGGCTGCGGGCGGCTTCACCTCCATCGTCTGCATGCCCAATACCAATCCGATAAACGATAACGCGTCCGTGACCGAATATATAATGCTCAAGGCGCGGACAGAGGGTGTGGTGAACGTATTCCCGCTCGGGGCCATAACAAAGGGAGAGAACGGAGAGACACTCGCCCAGATAGGAGAGATGTATGAAGCAGGCTGCGTGGGGGTGTCGGACGACGGCATGCCCGTGATGAATTCCAAGGTCATGCGCCATGCGATGGAATATGTGAAGGCATTCGGGATTCCGGTGATATCGCACAGCGAGGACCTTAACCTCTCGGGCAACGGGGTCATGAACGAAGGCTATACGTCCACGCTCCTCGGCTTAAGCGGCATACCGTCTGCATCGGAGGATGTCATGGTGTCCCGCGATATAACCCTCGCCGAGCTTACGGGGACCCATCTCCACATATGCCACGTATCTACTGTGGGGTCGGTGAGACTCATACGGGCGGCCAAGGAGAGGGGAGTGAGGGTGACCGCCGAGGCGGCTCCCCATCATTTCACCCTTACCGACAAGGCCGTCGCGGAGTACGATACGAACGCTAAGATGAAACCGCCCCTGAGAAGCGAAACCGACAGGGAAGCGGTCAGGGAAGGGCTCAGGGACGGCACGATAGATATTATAGCCACGGACCACGCCCCTCACAGCGAGGACGAGAAAATGGTGGAGTTCGATCAGGCTCCCTTCGGCATAGTCGGACTCGAGACTGCGCTTCCGCTGTCGTTAAAGCTGGTCGAAGACGGCGTGCTCACAATTAACGAGATGATAGCCAAGCTCACGCACCTGCCGTCGGCTATTATCAATGTACGCAAGGGGACGCTTAACCCCGGAGATCAGGCCGATATAGTGATATTCGATCCGGGGCAGAAGGTGAAAATCGACAGGGAAAGCTTCCGCTCCAAGAGCAGGAATACGCCGTTTAACGGGTGGGACCTGAAGGGCGTCGTTTTATACACTATCGTGAACGGCAATATAGTTTATTCGGTCTGATTGAAGCTCAGCGTTCCGCTACTCCACGAAACAAACTTCCGGGTATTTACGGCCTACTGACTCCCAGAACTCCCTCGCGGCGGCGTCAGCGTTATACCTGGGGTTCAGTTTGATGTTCCCTGTATCGAGATCGATCTCCACTATCGTTTCGTCTTTCTCCGTAAGAAGGGAGAACTTTCTCGGCCCAATGACCTTGTAGCTGGACTCGATCTGCTGATCCAGGTTAATGCTCATACCGACTGTCGGGTCGAGGTGGATTTCGGGCTCGTCCGAATCCACTACCTCCACGTCCCCGCGCCCCGCTTCCCCGGGGGGGATTGCCGTCTCAGCGGGCTGGGCTATCTCCTTATCCCGGAGCTCCGATAACGCGGCGTCCTTCCCGCTTTCGTCCGGTAGGGCCGTATCGCATTCGGGCGCTTTACCGCCGAGCTCGACCGATATGTTCTTATTCGTATAAAGCAGATAAGAGGCGGCGGAGAGGAGGAGGGCGAGTATTATAATAACGGAATTTTTGAACATGCTCTCTCTCCCTGCGTATGAATTAAACGCTACCCCATCCCCCCGCAAAAGTATAACCTGAGGAAGCCTGATTTCTCTTGTTAATTTTGTGGTATATGATAATCACGGCCGCGAAAGTTCATGAAAACACAGGGTAAGGACATTAAGCAGAGAGAGCCTTCGGACGACACCCCGCTCCTCACCCGGGACTTCGTACTCGTTACTCTCACTTCATTCATCTTTTTCTTCAACTACCACTCCTTCATTCTATTGCCGCTTCGTATAGAG
>CADEFK010000084.1:0-6205 GCA_902826595.1 uncultured bacterium
CTATGACCGCCCCTATCACCCCTTCCTCGTACTCCCTGTGATGCGGTAAAATCCCCTCGTTCATCCGATACATCCTCCCTTGAAATAAAAAAGCCGGGGCAGCTCACGAGAGCTACTCCGGCTTTGTGTTTTTTTCCAATAAAAAACCGGGAGAGGGATTGACCCTGTCCCGGCTTGGTTTTATTATGTCTTGTTTAGGATGAATACATAATCATCCCCTCACTTCATAAACTAAACTAACTTCTAAATTCGGTCAATGACCTTTTTGCTCTATTGAGAAAATATTTTGGCTATAAGCAATATGCCTGACAGTAATTCCTACACACCCCGCCGCCAAAAGGGGGTATACAAGGTTGGCGGCGGACACGCAATGTGTGCTGATGTATGGTTCCTTCCAACTTCTCCGATTTGATAGACTGTAAGAGCGGCTTCCAGCCGCGACCATGTTTACTGATCGCGCCAAGCCTGTCCTGAGCAAGGTCGAAGGAATGGCGCTCCTACAATTCTGAAAGACCGGGCGAAAAATTCTCCCCCGGCGATTCACAAGGGCATAAAAACGGGTAAAATGTTTTGAAGGGGCAGGGTTCCATATTAATAACCTATGGTCGCCTATTGTGCATCGCGGAAGAAAATTCTTCCGCGGACCGGTTGCAATATTATTCCGTAAAGAAATAATCATTAATAAACACAGAAGGTTATGTTGATTTTAGTTGATTTGAATGCCGGTTGTATTATAATGATGATTCCCTTTTTTAATCTTTTGCACAGTAGAAAAAACCAAGGAGAAGGAGCGACATGAGCACCGTTCGTGATATTTCAAAACAGCCGTTCAAGGTAATTTCCGTCCCGAGGAATCTCCAGATCAGGAACAGCCTCGCGAGCGAATATGCAGACATATACACGCCTCAAGTTCTGGAAGCGCTCAAGGCGCTTTCGGTATTCAATAAGGACCAGAAGCTGCTGATGGAAAAGCGGTACGCGAGACGCGCCCAGCGGAACCGCAACAGGGAGAGGATAAGGTTCTTGAACCCGAACGATTTCATACCCCGCACGAATATAAAGGTGCAGGACGCCCGGGACGGCAAGTTCGTGGGCTCCGAAGTCCCGCACGACCTCCAGAGGCAGTGGATTCAGGGTACGGGCCCGGCCGCGAGGCCCAATACATCTATCGACAAAAGCATACGCAACGTGGCGTACGCCCTCCTCTCGGGGGCCGACGGCTGGATGTTCGACGGCGAGGACGCCCTAGGCCAGATCGAGACCATGTCGCTCGACAACCAGAGAAATTTAAAGCTCGCCATCAGGAAAGACCCCATGTTCATGAACGTCGCCGAGCAGGTCTCGAGGGAAATGAACGATTGGGCGAAGGGTTTCCTGGGGCGCGACATTATCATCGACTGGAGAAAGCAGCTCGACTTCACGACCAAGATTTTCAGGGCGAGGGGTCTCCATTTGGACGACAGGCACATAAGGGACGAGAACGGCCTCATGCTCTCGGCCTCCGTAGTCGACGTCGTCCTTTACGTGGTCAACAACTATCAGGAGCTCGATAAATCGGGCTCGTCCATAGTGCTCTACCTCCCCAAGATACAGACGGCCGAAGAGGCCGCTTTCTGGAACGAGCTCCTTTCGGCGCTCGAAGACCACCTGAGCATACCGCTCGGAAGCATTAAGGTGTACGTGCTCATAGAGCAGCTCGAGGCCACGTTCCAGCTGATGGAGATACGCGCCGCGCTGGGCAGGCATTTTGTCGGGTTCAACACCGGCAGGTGGGATTATATAAACAGCGTGTCTGACGCGATGGCGTGGGACCAGTCGTTCATTAACCCGAACATAGAATCGATAACGATGACTTACGGCTACATGAGGAATTACGAGGACCGGGTCAGGAGGGCCGTAAACACCCCCGGCGTCAACCACAATTACGCGCTGTGGCAGGGCGGAATGGAGCCCAACATCCCCGTAGGCTCGGATAAAGGCGTAAAAGAGAGCATGAAGAAAGCGGTCGAGGGGGCGAAAAGGGAGCGGCAAGAGGGGGCGAGCGGGAAGTGGGTCGCGCACTGGAAGATGGTGCATATAATCAGGCCGGTATGGGAAGAAGCGGGACAGGAAAACCAGATGGGTAGGAAATTCCCGCCGCTCACGTATACCGACGAGGACGCGGACGGGCTCACTCTGCTCGAGCCCGCGCCCAGGACTATAAGGGGAGCAAGGAACCTCATGTCCGTCGCGCTCCAGTACGGAAACGCTTTCGGGCAGGGCTTCCAGGCAGCCGCGCTCAAGCCGGCAGACTTTTTCGGCAACGACGACATACTCTATTTAATGGAAGACATGGCCACGGGCGAGATACGCCTGAGCATTCTCTGGGAATGGGTTGACAAGGGCGCTGTGCTTACCGAGGACGACAAGGAAACCGGCGTGAAGTCGGGCGACATATTCACGTCCGACCTCTTCGAGAGGCTCCTGGCCGAGGAATACGACAAGCTGCTCAAGGCCAGGGACAAGGACGTCCACGACGACTCCAAGCCCACGACGCTCCCCATAGCGAGGGAGATAGTGGAAACATACGTGCTCGACAGCATCAAGACTCCATGGTACATCGACCTCCTCAACATAAATCTCAACAACCACGACCTGTCGACCTCGAAGATACGGATAAAGCAGTACATGGACGCCTTCAAAAAAGACGGCACGAGGATTACCGAGAACCTCGACTTCCTGCCCGAGACGAAGCTCGACACGACGCTCGAGGACGAGCTGGATTCGTTCGAAAGGGAAGTGAGGGAAATGAAGGACTGGTTCGGGCAGCCGAGGTTCAAGGGCATCAGGCGCCTGTACTCGGCGCGCCAGGTCGTACAGCAGGCGGGGACCATCGAAAACGACTATCCGGTTGCGAGAAAATACTCCGAGGAATTCTACAACAGGCTCCGGGAGCTCTTCGCCAGGGGCGAGCAGATAACCACGTTCGGGCCCTATTCCCCGGGACAGATCGTGACCATGAAGCGCATAGGCATAGAAGGCATATATCTCGGCGGCTGGGCGACGTCCGCGAAAGGTTCTTTCTCGGAAGACCCGGGCCCGGACCTGGCGAGCTATCCGCTGAGCCAGGTGCCGGATGAGGCCGCGGGGCTGGTCCGCGCGCTCCTGACAGCGGACCGGAACCAGAAGTTCATGAGGTCGCGCATGTCGGAGAAGGAGAGGAAGGCCACCCCCAAGGTCGACTACAGACCGTTCATCATAGCCGACGCCGACACCGGGCACGGAGGGGACGCCCACGTCAGGAACCTTATAAAGAGGTTTGTAGAGGTAGGCGTGACCGGTTACCACATAGAGGACCAGAAGCCCGGCACGAAGAAATGCGGCCACCAGGGAGGGAAGGTGCTCGTGCCCGTCGACGAGCAGATCAGGAGGCTCAACGCCGCCCGGTTCCAGCTCGACATCATGAAGGTGCCTGGGATAATCGTCGCCCGAACCGACGCCGAGGCAGCAAACCTCCTCGACGGAAGGGGGGACGAGCGCGACCAGCCGTTCATACTGGGAGCCACAGTCACGAGCGTGCCCGGATACAAGAACTGCTATCTCGCCATTCTGAAAAGGTTTTACGACAAGGGCATCACCGACGTCAACGGCTTTATGCTCTACCAGATCTCGGACGCTGAGTACGACGAGGTCTACGAGTGGTTCGACAAGGTGGGTCTCACGCCTATCATTGACAAGAGCATACAGGCGTTGAAAGAAGGGAAGGAGAGGAGCATCACGAAGCCTCTCGAGAACGCGGCCAGCAAGTTCGTCGAGACATGGGAAGTGGAAGCGGGACTCATGACATACGCCCAGGCCGTCGCCGAGCAGATGGAGTTCGCGATAGAAGAAGGCAGGAACCTCGGGATGACCATCGAAGAATGGTTCGAATTCGCCAACCACTCCTCCTACCAGCACGCCAGGGACAAGGCGCGGCAGATGGGCATAGAGGCGCCCTGGGACTGCGAGCTGTCGAGGACGCCCGAGGGCTACTATCAGGTAAAGGGCGGTATAGAATACGCCATAGCAAAATCTCTCGCGGTCGCTCCATACGCCGATCTGATATGGATGGAAACCAAAACAGCGAACTACGAGGAAGCCAGGGAATTCGCCGAAGCGATACACGCGGAATTCCCTGACAAGATGCTCGCTTATAACCTCTCGCCTTCCTTCAACTGGGACACTACGGGCATGAGCGAAGACGAGATGAGGAACTTCCCGAGGGAGATCGGGAAGCTCGGATACGTGTTCGACTTCATCACCTACGGCGGACACCAGATAGACGGTCTCGCTGCCGAGGAGTTCGCGACGGCGCTCAAGCAGGACGGTATGCTTGCGCTGGCGAGGCTCCAGAGGAAGCTGAGGCTGCTCGACTCCCCTTACAGGACGCCCCAGACGCTCGTCGGAGGGCCCCGTCTCGACGGAGCTCTCGCCGCATCTTCCGGACGCACCGCGACCACGGTCGCCATGGGCAAGGGCTCGACGCAGGTTCAGCACCTGGTTGAAACCGAGGTCCCGCCGAGGATACTCGAGGACTGGCTCGAGCTCTGGAGCGAGCACTACGGGGTACCCGGCCGCCTGAGCGTGAAGCTCCGGCCTCACACGGCAGGCTCGGAGCTCCTCGACCTCACAGTCAAGGACGAGGGCGGGAACAAAGTGGCGGACGTGATATTCACGACCATACACGACCGCTGGGGGAACAATTTCGTTTCCGTCAGGGACCAGAACACGTTCGACGACAAGTTCCGTAAGAAGAGGCTCATGGCGCTCATCCATATATTCCTG
This sequence comes from uncultured bacterium, assembly GCA_902826595.1. Lineage (GTDB taxonomy): Bacteria > Desulfobacterota_D > UBA1144 > Nemesobacterales > UBA2774 > 2-12-FULL-53-21. The sequence goes on from CADEFK010000084.1 coordinate 4,804, forward strand.
ATACACAGGTACAAGGCCGTTTCCGTGCACTACGTGAGCCCGACCGAAGATAACCAGAAACAAGCCCAGGGGATGAAGGCGATGGGTATATACGACGAGGTGAACACCGAGATCGGCCACATTATAGTGGCCAGGGTCAATACCGAGAGGGTGAAGGAGCTTCTCGCCCCGGACCTCGCCGACCTTAAGGGCTTTATCGCGAAGAAGTCGAAGCCGAAGGGAAAGAAAAAAGATAAATAGCCGAATCTGAAAACAGAACGAGACGGAGACCCTTTTCGATCAGGGTCTCCGGTTTTTAAATTGATGCCTGAGGGAGTCGTAAACTATGGTTGAGCTGCTTCCGCCTTTCCTGTACGCGGTATTCCTTCTCGCCTTCGTCCTCGCGCTTTTGCTCAAGGCGAGAAACATAAAAGACTGACACACACACATAGTGTGTTTTATGATCCTGCCGAACCTCTTCTGCACTCACGATATACACGAATGTCGGCGGCGGCCCGCCGCCCTCAGCCCGTTCTGGATTTATACCCCTGCCTTTCGCGTGTCTTCCTCTGGATATGCTCCCGGTAGTCCCCGAGGCATTCATGCGAGCAGCAGCCATCGTTTTCTTCGCTGCACCTGAGGCACAGTATCACGAGGTCGTCACAATCGGGGTACCTGCAGTTCTGGTAGCGGTCGGAGCTTTCGCCGCAGAGGACGCACCGTGAAATGACTTCTCCCTCGGCCTCGACGTCCGAGACGAGTCTGTCGTCGAAGACGAAGCACTTCCCCTCCCACACGGTGTCGGGGTATTGCTGGCAGAAGTTGATGATGCCGTCTTTCAGCTGGTAAACGTCCTTGAAGCCGCTGCCGATCATATAGGCAGTCGCCTTCTCGCACCTGATCCCGCCCGTGCAGTAGGTCACGATCTTCCTGTCCTTCTTGTCTTTAAGCTCTTCGAGCGCTTCAGGGAACTCGCGGAACGAATCTATCTTCGGGGTCACAGCGTCCCTGAACCTGCCGACCTCCGATTCGTAGCTGTTCCTGGTGTCGAGCATAATGAAGTCCTCGCCGCTCTCGTATAAGGCGAGGAGCTCTGCGGGGGTGATGTACTTGCCCCTCCTCCCCATATCCACTTCCCGCTCGAGACGTATTATCTCCTTCTTCACCCGGACGATAAGCTTCCTGAACGGGCGGAAGGACGCTGTCTCCTCCTTGAAGTCAACGTCCGTGAACCCTTCGACGGAAGTGAGGAACTTTTTATAATTCTCTATCTGCTCCCGCGAGCCCGAGAATGAGCCGTTTATCCCTTCCCGCGCGACGAGTATCTTCCCGAGGAGCCCTTCTTTACTGCAGAATTCCCTCTGCCCGGCTGCGAAACTCTCGGGATCCTCTATTTCCGCGAATTTATAGAAGAGGATTATAT
>CADEFK010000084.1:6305-9218 GCA_902826595.1 uncultured bacterium
AGGAGGAAATTGACGGGGAACCAGACGGGGCCCCTCCAGTTGGAGTTCCCCCCGAAGAGCCCGCTCGTCGATTCCGCCGGCTCGTACGCGACCGTATAGTCGTACCCGGCCACGCGGAACTCATAAGGGTTGTCCCTGTGGAATTTCGAGACCGAGCGTATCCCGTAGGGGCTCAGGAACTCGTTTTCGTCGAGCATTTTCCTCAGCACCTGCCTCAGCTTGTCCTGATCGACTATCGACAGGAGCCTCCGCTCGCCCACCCCCTTTTCCTCCATGGAGGCCACGTTCTGCCCGAGGTCGGGCCTGTTCTCTATGAACCATTCCATCCTCTGCCTGAACCCCTTGAGCTTCTCGAGCACGTCGGGCTCTATGGTCTCTATGGCGTAGAGCGGTATGAGCCCCACCATGGAGCGCACCTTCAGCGGCAGGTGGTTACCGTTAGGCAGGTGCAGCACGTCGTAATAGAACTGGTCATCCTCGTCCCAGAGGCCGTCGTGGCCCCTTTCGGGCAGGTTTATGGCCCTCGCGATATAGAGGAAATGCTCGAAGAACTTGGTCGCGATGTCCTCGTAGCTGGAGTTGTGCTTCGCGAGCTCTATGGCTATCGCGAGCATGTTGAGGCAGTACATGCCCATCCAGCTTGTGCCGTCCGCCTGCTCGAGTATCACGCCCGACGGGAGCTTGGCGTTCCTGTCGAATACGCCTATGTTGTCGAGCCCGAGGAACCCTCCCTCGAATACGTTCTTCCCCTCGGCGTCCTTCCTGTTGACCCACCAGGTGAAATTGAGGAGGAGCTTTTGAAAGACCCTCTCCAGGAAATGGATGTCCTTCCTTCCGTACATCTTGTGCTCAATGTTGTAAACCCTCCAGGCGGCCCAGGCGTGCACGGGGGGGTTGACGTCACCGAACGCCCATTCGTATGCGGGTATCTGGCCGTTGGGGTGCATGTACCATTCCCTCGTCAGGAGCATCAGCTGGCGCTTAGCGAAATCCGGGTCGATGAGGGAGTAATTGACGGTGTGAAAGGCGAGGTCCCACGCCGCGAACCAGGGGTATTCCCACTTGTCGGGCACGGAGAGTATGTCCTCGTTATAGACGTGTATCCAGCTGTGGTTCCGCCCCAGTTTCCTCGACTCGGGGGGAGGGGGGCAGAGGGGGTCGCCGTTGAGCCATTCCTCGACGACGTAATAATAAAGCTGCTTGGTCCACAGCATTCCCGCGAAAGCCTGGCGCTGTATATTCGAGAGGTCCGGAGGGAGCGTGTACGGGCACACCCTTTTGTAAAACTCGTCCGCCTCCTTTTTCCTTTTGGCGAAGACCGCGTCATAGGGCTTGCCGAACGGGTCTATGAGATTAATCGTATCCGAGAGCCTGAGCTTGACCGTAGCCGACTTCCCGGGCGGTATCGTGAGCGTGTAATGAGCGGATACCTTCGTCCCCGCGCCTTTGGTGTTGACGGCGCTCTCCCTGCCGCCGACTATGTAGTCGTTGATGCCGTCCTTGACGTAAGGCGTTTCGTTCGGAGAGCCGTAGATCCGCTCGAAATTGGTTTCGTTCTCCGTGAAGAGGAGCCCTCCGGGGTCATCGCAGTAGAGCCACCTCTTACCGAGCTCGGGGTGCGAGGCTTCGATCACTTTCAATTTCGCTTCCGACTCCGCGTAGCGGAGCGAGGGTTTTTCCTCTCCCTTCCACGACCACGTGTTCCTGAACCAGAGCGTGGGGAGCAGGTGGAGCGCCGCTTCTGCCGGCCCCCTGTTCGAGACCGTGATGAGGACGAGTATGTCCTCGGGCGATTTCTTGGCGTACTCGACGAAGACGTCGAAATAGCGGTCCTCGTCAAAGGCGCCTGTGTCCATGAGCTCGTATTCGGGCTCGTGCCGGGTCCTCTTCTTATTGATCTCGACCAGCTCGCCGTAGGGATAGGCCTTCTGCGGATACTTGTAGAGGCACTTCATGTACGCGTGGGACGGCGTGTTGTCGAGGTAATAGTAATATTCCTTCACATCCTCCCCGTGGTTGCCTTCGTTGCCCGTTAGTCCGAAGAGCCGCTCTTTAAGTATCGGGTCGCGCCCGTTCCAGAGCGCGACCGCGAAACAGAGCCTCGCGTGCGTGTCGGAGATTCCGGCTATACCGTCCTCCCCCCACCTGTAGGCGCGGGAGCGGGCGTGGTCGTGGGGGAGGTATTCCCACGCCGTGCCGCCTGGGCTGTAGTCCTCCCTGACGGTCCCCCACTGTCTCTCGCTCAGGTACGGTCCCCACTTTTTCCAGTATGCTTTTTTCTCCCTGTCCTCCCTCAGTCTCTTTTCTTCCTCGGTGAGCTTGGTTCCTGTATTCATGCTGATTGGGGGGCTCGTCGTGAGGAGGGGCCGCCGCGCCGTCTGCGTTCCGAGGCGGAATACTTCCTCACACGGGTCACACGTTGGTAAAAAGCCCTCATATCCTCCTCTCTCAATTTCGTGTCGTCATTTCCCCTGGGCCCGGATACGGGCGGAAATCACACACCGTTGTGTATTATTTTACAGCGGAGTAAGCCCGGTATGAATAGCCTATTATTGAACGTCTTATTAATTACTGCGCAAAAGCCGGCCGTTGAAGCCGGAGACAGAGCCGTTTTACCGGGGAGAAGAAGGCTGCGAAAGCCCGGTCGGAATATGCCGCCTCCGATGGTTCTCGCGGACATTCAAAACGACGGCCGGGGCGCTTTCAACGACATCAGGAAGATCGGGTAATGGCTTCTGGGCGTTAATAAGGAAATATTCGGGAACTATCCCCACCCCCGACATTCGGCGGGAGATGCGGTTTTACTTTTTCTTCTTCTTGCCGAGGACGATTATCTCCGCTTCGAGCCAGTGCTCGAAGTCTTTCCCGTGGATGCGTCCGCTCTTTTCGTAAAGCTCGTATGCGACTCTGGCG
>CADEFK010000085.1 GCA_902826595.1 uncultured bacterium
ATAGGGAAAGTAGCCATCGGGCAGAGCGTCACAATTGACGAGGTGGTGTACATGCTCAAGGACCTGGACACGGATGCAAGGCTTGGGGCCCTGGTGGCGCTCGGCGAGCTCGGGACGAACGCGGGGGACAGAGCGCCTCAAGTAGCCAAACTCTTGAACGATCATTATCCCGAGGTGCGCATAGCGGCGATGAAAACCCTGGCTAAAATGGGAGATGAGGGAAAGAAATATTCCCCCCAGATATTGGAGCAGGCGGAGAGCACCAACGAGATGGTCAGGTACAACGCGATACTGATATCAAGGGAATTGGCTGCAGGCGGGCCGGATATAAAGGAGGCCTTGATCGGATTACTCGACAGTCAATATAAGATAGTCAGGGCCAACGCGGCGCTGGCGCTCGTCTCGATAGGGAATTTTACGGAGCCCGAGTCAAAGAAGATAGTGGGACTTCTGAAGAAGAGGGAAATCAAGTACCGCGGCACGGGGATATTTATTTTCAGGGAGCTCGGAGAAAACGGCCGCCCCTTGGCCCCCGCCGTGGCTGCGGTGTTAAAGGACCGAAACCCCACAATAAGGTCAGCGGCGCTCGAGGCCCTGGGAGAAATCGGCCCCGGAGCCGACGCCCAGGTGACGGACATCGCCCCTTTACTGAAAGACCCCGACGAAATCGTCCGCTCTGAGGCTGCATGGGCGCTTGGACAGATAGGGGCGCCGGCCGAATCTTACATTCCGAAGATAGCCGCGATGTTAAAAGACAAGTCGGAAAAGGTGAGAATCAACGCTATTGACGCTCTTCTCGGCTTCGGCGAGCCCGCGAGAAAGTATAATGCCGACGTCGCGGCGCTCCTGAACGACCAGAGCCCCAGGGTGCAGACGGCCGCGGTGATCGCGCTCGGCAGAATGGGCCCGTCTGCTTCAGACCAGGCCGCCGGACTCGGTGAATTCATACTGGCCAGGAACGACGGCAAACAGGAGAATCTGGACAGCATGCTCGCGGCCCTGGAAGCCATGGAAAATATGGGGCACGGGGCGAGCAGCGAAGCAGTCGCGGTCGCGGAGACCCTCAGGAACAAAAAGACGGTGATCCGCATCAGCGGGAGGCAGGCGCTCCGGAATATGAGCCCGCTAGACAAAACCGCCGTGCTCGGGATACTGGGCGCCACGTACAAATACCCCCAGGAGTCGCACTCGCTCCGCCTGCTAGCCCACTACGCGAGCGGCGGGGATGAGGAGTCCGAGACGCTGATTACGTGGATCGGCACCGGCGCAGCCGAGGTCCCCCCCTCGATCAGCGGCAAGCAAGGCGCGGAGCTGCTCGGCATCTATCTCGACAACTGGGCGTTCACGGAGCGGAGGAAAAATATGAGGGACGACTTCGCAAAGCGGATTGTGGAAATAGCCGAATCCGGAAAATGGACGAAGAAAGATATACCGCTGCTTAAAAAAGCGGAGGAGTCTCTGAGGGCGGGCAAGTACGAAAGCCAGGCGAATACCGTAAATCAGAGAATAGTGAAACTAGAGAGCTGAGGCCCGGGCCTCGGGCATTTCCCGGTGCATAAGCTCGGGCATGGAAACACGAGGCCATTTTCAGGTATGATTACCCCCCTTAACGAATGAGGCGCTGCCCCGCGCCCGGAAAATCCGGTAACGCACGCGCGGATTCATAACCTTAGTCAATAAAGAGAGACGGAATGTTCGGGAAAAAGATATTCTACGGCTGGTATATCGTCACGGCCTCGCTGTTTATTATCATCCTGGACGGACTCCTGCTCTACTCGTTCGGAGTGTTTCTTCCCTACCTGAACGAAGACTTCGGGCTCTCCCGCGCCGCGGGCTCGTCGCTCTTCTCTTTCAGGTCCATGGTACAGGCCCCAGCTTTCATACTCGCGGGCAGGCTGATAGACAGGTTCGACCCGAGGGCGGTGATATTCGGAGGCGGGCTGATCGCGGCCCTGGGGATGTTCATGTCCGGCATCGCGGAGACCACATGGCAGCTCTACATCTCTTACGGATTCTTCGTCGGGCTAGGGGACGCGGTGCTGTATATAACGTGCGTCGCTCTGGTAAGCAGATGGTTCATGAAGAAGAGGGCGCTCGCTATCGGGATTATCACTACCGGTGTACCCCTTAGCGGGCTCATTACCAACCCGCTCACGGCGTGGCTGATTAACGGGTACGGAGTAAGGAACGCCTTCTTCGCCTTGGGCCTGCTTATGATGACTGTGATAATGGCCGCATTCGTGCTGAGGGCGCGGCCCTCGGACAAGAACCTGAGGCCGTACGGCGAGGAGGGCTCCGCCCATGACGAGAAACGGGGCGCCTCAGACGGGACCCCGAAAGAAAAGAGCGACTGGACCGCCCTCGAGGCGATCTCGACCCCGAGCTACTGGATCATGTATTCCATGTACTTCCTCGGGTTCACCACGTTCCTCATAATCGTAACCCAGTTCTACAACTTCGAGATTGACCTGAAGGTCGCCGCCCTGGCAGCAGCCGGCCCTCCCGCAGCGATAGGGCTCGGGAGCATCATCGGGAGGACGCTCCTCTCGTCCATACTCGCCGAGGTGCTCGAGTACAGAAAAGTACTGCTCATCTGCTTCCTCGCCCAGGGCAGCTCCATAGTGCTGCTCCTAGTCTTCGAGCATATATGGGCGTTCTACCTCTTTGGGTTCCTGTTCGGATTCTTCTACAGCGCCTGGGTGCCCATCTTCCCCACGCTCCTCGGAAAGTTCTTCGGACTGCGCTCGCTCGGCACCATATACGGGATTTTCGGGACCTCCTACTCCATTGCGGCGATTGGAGGGCCCATACTCGCGGGTTACGTGCATGACGTTACCGGTTCGTACGTGTATCCGTTCGTGTTCACGATCATCTGCTGCTATATCGCGGCGGCTGGCGCCTTTTTTGTGAAGGCCCCGGTCCGGAAAACGGCTTGAGCCCGCTTGAGGCGGGCCCCGCATGCCCATCCCGATGGTGAAATACCGCGTCCCGATTAATTTCTTCAGGAATATCCGTAATAATATTCGCATACGGGAGACACTCAATTGAACGCGGACACAGTCCGGTTTGTCAGATCAGAAGGCCTCGGGTTGCTGACGGATATCAACAGGGAGCTCTTCCTGAACCTCACCGGCAGAAAGACGGAGACGCGCATGGCGGATATATACGGCTCGCGAAGGGAATTTCTCGAGCCCGAGCTCTTTTTATCGCGCGGGGAGGCCGCAAGCGGCGGCGAGGAAGACAGAGCGAGGCACGGGCTCATCTCCGCCTTCCTGGCCGGGTCTTTTCTTGAAGGGATGTCCTCAGGGATTACGGACAGGATACTCGCTCTCGAATCGGGCGCGCAGTTCCGTGCGGGAGGAAGGAGACTGACGATCCGTTCCGCCAAAGCCGCTTTGTTGTCCGAGCCGAAAAAACACAAGAGAGACGAGATCGCGAGCGGGAACCCGGAAGTTTTATCCGAGCTCAACGACCTCTGCCGGAAGAAACTCGGAATTATATCGGAATGCTCGGAGTCCCTCGGCTTCGGAAGCTACGGAGAACTCCTCGGCGCGGCTTCAGGGACCGGAATCGAGCGCCTCGGGGAAGAGGCGGAGAAATTCCTCGACGATACGGATTACATAGCCCGCGACATGCTCGGCTGGTTCTTCATGAAAAAGATGGAGCTCCCACTCAAGGACGCCTCCATATACGATCTGCCTTACCTGTTCAATTCCGCCGAGCTCAAGGGGTACTTCGCCGAGATTGATCCCGCCCTTCTCTCAAGGACCGTTCTCGAAGGCATGACCCTGTCACCGCCGCGCGGGCCCGCCTTCGATACAGACAGGCGGGAGGGCAAGGAGGCGGACGGCTTCTCGATCCCGCTCGACCCGCCTTTTGAAACCGCCGTATCCGTATATCCCGCGGGAGGTATCCGCGATTACGAGTCACTGCTGAGGGGCCTCGGGCGCTCGCTGAGCTTCTGCTTCACGGATCCGGGAGACGACTTCGAATTCGTCCGCCTGAGAGATGTGACGCTCGCCGATATCTTCTCCGAGCTGTTCGGCGGCCTCGTCTGCGAGCCAAGATGGATGAGGAGGTATTTAAGAATCGACGCCGGCGGGGATTTCCTCGAATTCGTCCGCCTGAGGCGGCTCATGACGGCGAGGCTCGAGGCGGGGCACGCCGTTTACGCATGCGAGCTCTTCGGAAAAGGCGACCCTCGTGACTTGCCAGGAATATTCTCCGATATCATGAGCGGCGCCTCGCAATGCAAGGCCGACGGGCGGAGCTGTCTCGCCGAACTCCTCTCCCCCCTCTCCTCCCCTTTCCGGTTTAAAGCGTTGATCGCCATACCCGGACTCCGCCGATTCATGACGGAATCTTTCGACGAGGAATGGTGGAGAACGGATGCGGCAGGGAATTTCCTGAGGGGGTTATGGTCGGAGGGGGGGAGGATAACGGAGGAATCGCTCCACACGAGATGCGGCTCAAGAGAACCCGATACTAAAACGCTCGTCAGAGATTTCGAAGAGACTCTCCGTTAAATCCGTCCCGGGAAAAAACCGGTAACCGGTCAGGGAACCGCAGCATCGATCTTTTTCTGAAGCTCGATCATGGGCTGCTGGCTCACCTTTATCGCCCCTCCGAGACTGCGGTCAATGTCCGCGATCAGGTATATGACCGCCGAGAACGTCAGCGCCAGCAGAATGGTGAGAATGAAGTTCCCGCCCCCCGTGATTCCGAAATGATAGCCTACCGAGCCCATGGTAAGCACGGTCACAAAAATCAGTGCATACCAAATCACTGTGGGAATTCGATACATCAGGGCCACGGTTATTCTCTTCGTATGAAAGTCTATCACCTCGTTTAGCGATTCGATATAAGAGGACGTAATCTCCTGGTTCGGCGTATTCGCGACCGCCTCCACCGAACGGGTCCAGAGCCTGTCCTGAATCTCCTGAGACTCTGCTATCAACTCGGGGAGCCTCTGGGGCTCCTTAATCCACGCCGTGCGCAATCCCACGTAATCGCGGAAGAGCTTCTGTATTTCCGTGCGGTAGGGCTCCACCAGAAAATCCGTACGGAGGAACGCCGTCCCTATCGCATTTACCTCATCGAGGAGAAGCTGCTTCCTCGTGTCGAAACGCGAAGCCGTTATCCCGAACGTGAAAGCCAGCATGAACGCAAGAAGGCCGAGCGTCGCGCCCACGACGGCGCCGATCGGAGCATCTCCCTTTCCCGCACCGTGCCTTCTGTGATAGTCGCCAATCCTGAAGCCGAGAAAAATAGACAGGAACACAATAAGAAACGACCCAATAAATACGGCCCATAGCGGTATAACCGGCATTAGCGTTGTTATATCCATTTAATTGCGCCTTAATAACCTTGTCAGCAATCCTCGAATGGAATCGTCTCTCACGGCAGTCCCTTCGGCGGCGCTTTGATTCCGAATTCAGAACGGGCCTACGGGTTTAGTATCACCTTTCCGAACTGGCTCCTGTCTTCGAGCATCTTCTGCGCCTGCGCGGCTTCGGAGAGCGGGAACCTCTTGTCTATCACCGGGGAGAGCCTCCCGAGCGATACGAGGTTTATGACGTTTATAAGGTTTCCCCTCGGGGCGTTAAACACCGTGACTCCGAGCACCGACAGGTCCTTCACGATAACCGGTCCGAAATTGAACGTAGTCTGCCCCCCGCCGACAACGCCTATGAGCAGGAGACGCCCCTTCATCTTGAGCGACTTGAGATTATTCTCCCAGACGGATGCGCCGATCTGGTCGAAGATCAGGTCCACTCCCTTGTTGTCTGTTATCTTCTTCACCTCTTCCGAAAAATCGGCCGTGTTGTAGTTGATCGTGGCGTCGGCGCCGAGCTTGCGCACCTTCTCCAGTTTTTCGTCGCTCCCCGCGGTCGCGATAACGAACGCCCCGCCCTCCTTCGCGATCTGGACGGCTGCGCTTCCGGTCCCGCTCCCTGCCGCGTGGACGAGCACCGTCTCGCCCTGCTGCAGACCGCCCCTGTCGAAGAGTCCGTACCACGCCGTCACGTAGCAGATAGGGAGCGCCGACGCGTCGTCGTAAGAGACCTCGTCGGGTATCGGGACCGCGTTAGGCGCGGGAACTTTCACGTACTCAGCGAAGCCGCCGTAGAAATTGACGCCGATTACCATGGGGCCTTTCGGGGTCTTCACGGTCGGGTCTATGACGACGCGCGTTCCGGGTGCGAGATCCTTTACGTTCTTGCCGGTTCTCTCGACATCGCCCGCAATATCGACGCCGCCTATGTGCGGGAGGTCGACGGGACGCGGCGATTTGCCCGATCTGAGTCTCAAGTCGAGATGGTTTAACGACGCGGCTTTCACCCTTACGAGCACTTCATCGTCGCCGAGCTCAGGCTCGGGCACGTCTTCGTACTTGAGCACATCCACTTCTCCGAACTCGTGATACCGGATAGCTTTCATAATCACACTCCTTTACGTGCAGCTTTTTATAATTCCCAGATTCATTTTACTACAAGCAGCGAATAATTGTAGCACAAATCCAGAAGGCAGGTGCAGTCGGGGTGTTTGTTGAACATACGGTTATTATGAGGTAGCCTTTCCAGTGCCTGTAAGGCGGGGTCATGTTCGGAATAGGAACGAGTGAAATACTAATAATACTCCTCATCGCACTCCTGGTGCTGGGGCCTAACGAGATACCCAAGCTCGCCAAATCCCTCGGCAAGGGGATGCGTGAGCTCGAGAGGGCGAAGAACGAGCTCAGGGATTCCATACAGTTCGAGATGGACGAGAAGGAAACGAGCGAGGCCAAGGGGCCCGAAAAAGCCGGAGAGGTAGCAGCGGCCGAGACAGCGGAGAGCGAAACCGTCGGGAATCCCACGAGCAATTCCCATGTATGATCAGAACGCCTGTCCGATACTGATAAAGAACTGAACCCTCCTGATGCCGGGCTCCGGGTTGAGCGCGTATCCCACATCGAACCTTACGGGCCCGATTATAGTGTCGTACCTGACCCCTACTCCGGGGGCGTATTTTATACCTCCGATCGGGAAGCTCCATTCGTCGGCGAACACGTTGCCGTAGTCGAAGAACACTACCCCGCCGAACTCGCCGTAGATCGGATACCTGACCTCGAAACTGCCCACGAGAAGGGAATTGCCTCCGAGCGGGTCTCCCCCGTCGCTGAGCGGGCCGAGCTTCTGAAACGGAAAGCCCCTCATGCTCGTGCTGCCTCCCGCGAAGAACCTCTTGAATATAGGGATATCGAATGTGCCGGTGTTGCCGAAGGGCTGGATCACCCCCATCGTAATCTTCTTCGCCAGGACCATCCTGTATAATTTTTTATAGCCCCTGAGCTCTACAGTGCCCTTCAGGTAATTCACGTCCGAGAGCAGCGCCCGGAACGACGACTCGAGCCCAGTGGAAACGACCCACCCGCGCGTGGGGTTCAGTATGTTGTCAGTGGTGTCGCGCTCGAGCCCCGTATTGAAGAAAGTGAGGAAGAAGTTCTCCCTGCTCTGTTCTTCCGGGGTCCTCCTGGCGCTCTTCTGCACCCTCGAGAACTGAACGTTGAAAGAGCCGAAGGAAGAGTAGTACTGGGCGAAGTCTTTCTGGAGCTCGGCCGTGGCCAGAAAGCTTTCTCCCTCGAAGCTCGGGACGTCGTCCCTCTGGAAGTTGAGAGCTCCGATGAGGCTCGAATCCCTGCCCAATATATACGGCTGAATGACGCTCGTCTCGAGCCTCTGGGTGATAAAAGATGCCTTTCCCGCGACTTCGAGCCTCCGCCCGCCGCCGAAGAAATTTCTCTTTGTCCAGATCACCTGCCCCCTGAGCTTGTCCTCCGTGCCGAAACCGACGCCGAACTTCACCGATCCCTGTTTCCTTTCCTTGACGACAATTTTCATGTCGGCGGTCTTCTCCGCCTCGTTATATACGGGGTCGATCACTACAGACCTGAACAGACCCAGCTGGAATATGTTGGCCTGCGTTTCGTTTATCTTCGTCAGCGAATACAACTCGCCCGGCTTGAACGCCGCTTCCCTTGAAATGATATAACTCTCCACCTTCTCGTTCCCCTCGACTGCGACCGCGCCGAACCTGTATATGGAGCCCGGTTTGACTACGAATGTCGCTTTCGCCCATTTCTCCTTCCTGTTCACAAGCGCCTCGCCCTCTATTTCAGCCTTGGGGTAGCCCTCGTTGGATAGTATTTCGGTGATTGCCCCCTTGGTTTGCTGGTATCCGTTCGGCGAAAAATTCTTATCCACCTTGAGCGGCACTGCTTTCTCGATCTCCTTTTTCGTGTCCTCGCTCAGGTCCCCCCCGTACTCGAGGCTGAGCTCAGTCAGTATCACAGGCTCCCCTTCCTTTATATTGATCGTTATCTCGACACTCGTGCTGTCTTTATTGAACTTGAGCTCGTAGGAGGCCTGTGCGTCGTAATAACCCTGGTTGGCATAGAGCCTCTTGATCCTGATCATATCGTCTTTCAGGACCTCTTCGTTGAACTCGGGTTTTTTCACCCAGAACTTGATGGAAGGAAAACCGGTCCCGATGCTCTGCTCTATATCCTGCTTGGTGAGGACTTTCGCCCCCTTTATTTTCACCTTGGAAATGCGGACGACCGGCTCCGAGGCTTCTTCGCTCACCGCAGTGTTATCCGCTTTCTCTTTTTCCTGACAGAATGTAACAACCGGGGAATGAATTATTGATACGTACAAGCACAGGAATGTAAGATACAGGAAGATATATTTTTTCATTTAGAAGGCAAAGGTAACTCTTTCCGTTGAAGTCAAGAAAAACCAATTTTCTATTATGCTGAGCTGACGCTATTATGCAAGAGAATACCATAAATTGCACACGTATATCTCAAAATAACGCCCGGATTACGGACCGCATTCCGGAGAGGTGTTGACAACGAAGCCGGCAAGTCATTATAATGATTCGGGGTTCGAGTATTCGATAGGTTCAAATCCTTCGCTCCTCTAAATTACCATGGAAAGTCTCGGCGGCCTCTTCAATCCCAGCTCACCCCAAATGGAGGCAATGGCCGCTATAATCTACTACACTGTCGCTTTATGCCTGGTTATACTCGGCGTCATTGTCGCCGCTGTCGCGTACATCATAATCAGATTCAGGAAGAATCATGGTGACGATAAA
>CADEFK010000086.1:0-2839 GCA_902826595.1 uncultured bacterium
AAGTTTGAAACCGCTTTGATGAAAAGAAGCAAAAATCACACACGTAGTGTGTTTTATGAAAAGCTCTACATAATTTGCTAAAAATATCATACGGGGATGCCCTACTTATGACTACTGAATATTTACCTTTTTGTATGTAGAATCTAAGCTGACATATGTTATAAACATAGTGACTATACTTTGAGGCGTAACGATTATGGCAATCGAATTTAAACTGCCCGATCTGGGCGAGGATATAGAGACAGGGGACGTGGTGAAGGTGTACGTGTCACCCGGGGACAAGGTGGAGAAGGAGCAGGCCCTTATGGAGCTCGAAACGGACAAGGCCGCGCTCGATATACCTTCGCCCGCAGGAGGCGTGATCAAAGAGGTCCACGTCAAGGAAGGGGAGACTATAAAGATAGGACAGCTCCTGGTCATTATAGACGACGGTGACGGAGTAGAGGCTCCGCCGAGAAAAGAAGAACCCGAGGCCGTTCCAGCCGCCGGGAAGGAGAAACCGAAAGAGACCGGAGAAAAGAAAAGGGAAACCGTAGAGAAAAAAGAGGTGGCAAGAGAAGGGGCTCAAAAAAAAGTCGAGCCCGTGAAGAAGGCTGAACGAAAACAAGCGGAAGAGAAGAAGCCGGAGACGGAAAAAGAGACCGGAGAAGATGAGGTAAAGTCCGCGCAGATTATTCCCGCTTCGCCGACGGTGAGGAGACTTGCCCGGGAGCGTGGGATAGATATAACAGGGGTCAAAGGTTCGGGGCCCGGCGGGCGCATCACGGAAGACGATATCGAGGCATACGGAAAAAAGCCGGCTCCCGAAATAGCGAAGGCCGAGCCCGGGCAGAAAGTGCCCGAAGAAGAGGCCCCCGTATCCGAAGCCGCACCATCGGACGACAAGTACGGCGAAACAGAGCGTGTTGCAATGACGAGGGTAAGGAGGCTCACTGCCGAGCGCCTGAGCGAGTCCTGGAAAGCCCCGCACGTAACGCAGCACGACAGGGCGGATATCACCGAGCTCGAAAAGCTGAGGAAGCATTACGGGAAGGAAGTCGAGAACCTGGGCGGCAAGCTGACGATGACGTCGATACTGCTCAAAGCCGTTTCATCCGCGCTCAAGCTCCACCCGCAGTTTAACGCCTCGATCGACATGGAAAAGGGCGAGATCCTATATAAGAAATACTACAACATCGGCGTAGCCGTCGATACGGACAGGGGGCTCCTCGTCCCGGTGATAAGGGACGCGGACAAGAAGAATATAGAAGAGCTTTCGGTCGATCTCCGCGTACTATCGGAGAAAGCCAGGACGAAGAAGATTACGCCCGCGGAGCTGCAAGGGGGAACGTTTACGATAACGAACCTCGGCGGGCTGGGCGGGACTTATTTCACGCCCGTGATAAATTCCCCGGAGGTCGCGATACTCGGCGTATCGCGCGCTGCGCTGGAGGCAGTATATATAGACGGACAGCTCCAGCCGAGACTCATGCTCCCGCTCTCGTTATCATACGACCACCGTCTCATAGACGGGGCCGACGCGGTGAGGTTCCTGAGATGGATTGTCGAGGCGCTCGAAGAGCCGTTCAAGCTCTCTCTCGAAGGCTGACACACGTAGTGTGTTTTATGTCTGGGCCACGGACGAGTATGTAAAAATACCAATATGACCGAAGAAAGAAAAACACAGATAGCGGTAATCGGGGCCGGGCCGGGCGGGTATCCGGCGGCGTTCCTCGCTGCCGATCTGGGACTCGACGTCACGATTATAGACCCGGAAAATAATCCGGGCGGGGTGTGCCTTTACAGGGGATGCATTCCGTCCAAAGCGCTCTTGCACGCGGCCCGGGTCATAACCGATGCGGAGCAGGCTTCAGACTGGGGAATCGCGTTTGAAAAGCCGACGGTCGATATAGACAGGCTCAGGGAATGGAAGAACGAAGTTGTCGGGAAGCTCGTAGGCGGACTGGGACAGCTAGCGAAGCAGAGAAGGATCAAATACGTCGAAGGCAGGGCGAAGTTCGTCGATTCGCATACACTCGAAATTAAAACGAACGGGGGAGAGACGGAGTTACTGAAGTTTGAAAACGCGGTAATCGCGACAGGCTCGCGTCCCGCAGAAATCCCCGGCCTGAAAGCATCTCCTAACATTCTCGATTCCACGTCCGCCCTCGACCTCCCCGATATACCGAAAACAATGCTCATTGTCGGAGGCGGGTATATAGGGCTCGAGCTCGGCACGGTTTACTCGGCGCTCGGCACTGAGGTATCTGTCGTAGAGATGACCTCGGTGCTGATGCCGGGTGTGGACAGGGACCTCGTGAGGGTGCTCCAAAAAAGGTCGGAGGGTATATACAAGGACATAATGCTCGATACGAGATTGACCGGGCTGAAAGAAACCGGGAAGGGGATTCTCGTCGAGCTCGAAAAGGCAGGGAATGAAAAGCAGGAAATGGAGTTCGACAAAGTGCTCATCTGCGTCGGCAGAAAACCGAACAGCGGGGGACTCGGACTCGAGAACACGAAAGCGGAAACGGACTCAAAAGGGTTCATACGGGTGAATGAGGAGATGAGGACATCGGAGCCCAATATATTCGCGATCGGCGACGTCGCGGGGGAGCCTATGCTCGCGCACAAGGCGACCCACGAGGGCAGGGTTGTCGCCGAAGTCCTCGCGGGCAGGAAGTCCGTCTTTATGCCGAACGCGATACCGGCGGTAGTATTTACAGACCCCGAAATCGCGTGGTGCGGGCTCACGGAGACCGAGGCGAAAGAAAAGAAGATTCCGGTCTCAGTCGCGAGGTTCCCCTGGGGGGCGTCGGGACGAGCCGCCACGCTCGGGAGACAGGACGGGGTTACGAAA
>CADEFK010000086.1:2939-9050 GCA_902826595.1 uncultured bacterium
GAAATGAACCAGGCACCACCCGAAGAAAAAAACATCGAGACTGAGCTCGCGCGAATTACTATACTGCCCGAAAAGGCCCTCATCCGGGCGCTTACCGATATGGTTACGGACATCGCGGAGTCGTGCGGCACCGGCAGGAAAGAATCGGAGAAACTCGACAGGGTGCTCGCCGATATAATCGACAACATCGTGAAGCTCGGATTCGAAGGGGAGAGGCGGAAGCCCATAGACGTCGTCATATCGAAGCGCTTGCACGCGCTCGTCGTGGCTGTAGAAGACAAGGGGCTCCCCTTTGACTATGAGAAACTTGAGCGGGGGGAGGAGAAGAGGTTCGGCTCTTACTTGTCGAGGCAATACGCGGACGAGGTGCATTTCGCGACCCTCGGCGCGAGAGGCAACAGGACGGAGATCGTGAAGAACCTCCCGGCGACGGATATCCGGAGCCTTATGGATATATCGGAGCACCATGAGCATGTGAAGAAGAAAGAGGCTCCCGCGCATGAGGAAATCAGGATCGGGATGCTCGACACTGACAAGATCCACGAGCTCGTAAGGCTCGTTTACAAGTGCTACGGCTATACGTACGCCAACGAATTCATGTATTACCCCGAGCAGATAGAGGCGCGGCTCAGGTCCGGAATAATGCTCTCGGCCGCGGCATACAACAGCAGGGATGAGATCATAGGACACGTGGGGTTCATATTCAGCAAACCCGGAGCGAGGGTGGCCGAGTCGGGCGAAGCGGTAGTAGATCCGCGGTACAGGGGGAGAGGCATATTCGAGAAAATAAAAAATCATCTCGTCGAAGTTGTCACCCCGATGAACGTCGCGGGAATATATGGAGAGGCAGTCACGGTGCATCCCTATAGCCAGAAGGGGAGCATAGAGCTTGGCGGCAGGGAAACAGGGTTCCTCCTCGGATACAGCCCGGGGACGGTCACGTTCCAGAGTATTTCCGAGAGCGAAAGACCGAGGCGCCAGTCGGTCGCCATGATGTTCACGCCTGTCGTGGGGAGCGGGCGCGAAACGGTTTACGTCCCGGGCGTCTATAAGGACCTGATCGGCGGCATATACGAGAGGATTGGGTTCGAAAGGGAATTATCAATCGAAGACGAGGGCTCGGGGATTAAGGGCAGGCAGAACGGCCGCATGACAGTATCCATCAGACACGACCACAACCAGGCGATCATACAGGTTGACAGGATCGGCAGGATGACGCTCAAGGAAATACAGTTCCAGCTGAAGCACCTGACTCTCGAGAGGTTCGACTGCATATACGTCGACCTGCCAATGAAACAGAGGGGGGCGGGATACGTCGCCTCCGCAATACGCAGGCTCGGCTTCTTCTTGGGATGCATAATCCCGGAGTACAGGGACGGGGACGTGCTGAGAATGCAGTATCTGAACAACGTCGAGATATCGAGGGACGACATAAAGACCGCGTCCGGATTCGGAGAGAAGCTCCTGGATGCAATCCTCACGGATATGCCGGGAGCAGCGGGCTAACCGTTTCCGTCCGGTAAATCAGGCACCCATCCTTACGACTTCCCGTACACCGGTATCGCGGCGCCGCTCACGGCCCGTGCGTCTTCAGAGCAGAGAAAGGCTATCACCCCGGCCACATCTTCGGGCGCTACCCATTTTGTAAAATCAGCGCCGGGCATGCTCTTTCTGTTGCCGGGCGTGTCCATAGTGCCCGGAATTATCGCGTTCACGTTTATATTGTGCTCCTTGAGCTCCTCGGCCATCGACTGAGTGAGGTTGAGCACCCCCGCCTTGGACGCGCCGTATGCAGAGAGACCGGGCGAGCCCTTGAGAGCGGGACGAGAGGCGATATTCACGATGCTGCCCCGGCCCTGTTTGATCATGTGGGGGACGATACTCCTCGAGCACAGGAACACGGATTTCAGGTTCATATTCATCATCCTGTCCCAGGCCTCTTCATCCGTCTCGATGAGCGGGGATTGCGCGAAGCCGCCCACGATATTTACCAGAATATCGATGCGCGAGAACTTCTCTATGGTCTTAAGCGCGACGTTCGAGACATTGGAGGCCTTCGTAACGTCAGCCTTGCCGAAAGCGACCCTCGCCTTGTACTCCTCCCTCAGGCTCAGGCACCCTTCCAGCTCCTCATCATTCACGTACGTGCTCAGAACGAACGCCCCTTCTGCGAGAAACACCGACATTACGGCTTTCCCGAGACCGCCCGTGCCCCCGGTTATGACAGCGACTTTATCCTCGAGCTTTTTCATCCCTGCGCCTCCGTTTTATGCCGATAATTATCCGTCCACAACCGGTTCAAATCAATATATTATTATTTGACCCGGGCTTGACATCCGGAGCCGGGTGTAAATAAAATAGAGTTGAATTTCCCACGCGCGTGAGAGAGATATGGAGTTATTCATTTCAATGAAGGCGGAGTCCCTGAACAAGGGCATTTATTTTCAGGAGAGCAATATTATGCAGATGCCGACCGCGCAATCGAGGGGCTATTTCATAGCCGAGTTCAGGGAGGGGAGCGGCGAAAAGCTCAGGATGCTGAAAAGATACGTGGAAATCCTGAGGCAGAAGCTCGAAGGCGACGAAGTATTCCAGATCGAAGATACGAAAATAGGGTTCAAGCTTCTTAAAAGGGTCGAGGAGGACAAGGAGTATATGGAGGCATGGGGGGAATGGGTATTGTTTTCGCGGAACCTGCTCAGGGAACTGGAGGAGATAGTCGATCAGTGAGGCCACAGGCTTGCAATTCCCCGCAACTTGGCTAATATTTTTCTTCAACTCGAATTTCAGAGTTATACTCTATCCATCTTTATCGATTGAATATTATTCCAAATAGTATAGCTTTTATCTCTTAAGGAGAAAGCATCCGATGCCGGAGGCGAAGAAAATAAGCTACAAAGACACGCTCAACCTTCCGAGGACGGAGTTCCCGATGAAGGCCAACCTCAACCAGAAAGAGCCCGAGTTCCAAAAGAGGTGGAAGAAGATAAGGCTCTTCGAGAGGGTAAGGGAGAAATCGAGCGGGCGGGAAAAATTCGTCTTCCATGACGGCCCACCCTACGCAAACGGCCCGATACACCTGGGACACCTGCTCAACAAAGTTCTCAAGGACATCGTGGTGAGGTCGAAAACGATGCTCGGTTACGACGTCGATTTCGTGCCGGGCTGGGACTGCCACGGCCTTCCGATCGAGCACAAGGTGATGAAAGAGCTCGGGGACGAGGCGATAGAGCTTTCCAAAATAAAGATCAGATACAAATGCCAGTCGTATGCCGAGAAATACGTGAAGCTCCAGTCCGGTCAGATGCAGAGCCTGGGGACAGTGGGGGATTACGAGCATCCGTACCTAACCATGACGCCTGACTACGAAGCCGGGGTGCTCGAGGTCTTCTCGAAGCTCCTCGAAAGGGGGCTCGTTTACAGGGATCTGAAACCCGTACATTGGTCGATAGAGAACCGCACAGCGCTTGCCGACGCGGAGCTCGAATACTATGACCGAAAGGATACGAGTATCTACGTCCTCTTCGAGATAGAGAACCCGGAAGGCCTTCCCGAGAACCTTAATCTACCCGCGGACGCGTCTCCAACGCTTATGATATGGACTACTACCCCCTGGACGCTGCCCGCGAACCTCGCAGTCGCCGCTTCGCCCGATGGAGAATACGGCCTCTACCGTGTCACGAAAGACGGAAAGGAATTTTATGTGGTGCTCGTGGAGAACCTTGCCGAGAGCGTGTTCAAGAAGACGGGGACGGCTGAGTATGAAAAACTGGGGACCTGCACCGGACGGGATATGCACGGTATATCCGTGACATACAGGCATCCGTTCGCGGGACGTACGGGGAGGGTGGTTCTCGCGGATTACGTCACGTTCGACGAGGGCACCGGGCTCGTTCATACGGCTCCGGGGCACGGCGTCGAGGACTATCAGACCGGGCTCAGGGAAGGACTCGACATCTACTGCCCGGTGCTCGAAGACGGCACGTTCGACGACACGGTCCCAGAATGGATACGCGGGCATGACGTATGGGAGGCGAACGGAATAATAATCGATCGGCTCAGGGATTCGGGGAACCTCTATTTCGAAGAAGAATACCTCCACAGCTACCCGCACGATTGGCGGAGCAAGTCGCCCACGATATTCAGGGCCACGGAGCAGTGGTTCATCGGCGTCGACAAGCGGATAGAGGAATTCGGGGGGACGCTCAGGGAGCTCGCCCTTGAGTATTCAAAGAGCGGTATAGAGTTCTATCCCGAGTGGGGGAGGAACAGGCTCCGGGGAATGCTCGAATCGAGGCCCGACTGGTGCATTAGCCGCCAGAGGGCGTGGGGGCTCCCCATACCCGCGTTCATGAACGGGAAGGGAGAGACGCTTCTTACCCCCGCTTCTGTTAATGCGGTGATAGAGAGAATAAGAGAGAAAGGCGCAAACTACTGGTTTCAGGCGAGCGAACAGGAGATACTCGCAGCCTACGACCCCGGACAAGACAAGGACGCCCCCGATTGGGTCAAAGAGAAAGGCGTGCTCGGCAAAATTCAAAAGGGTATGGACATATTCGACGTGTGGTTCGAATCCGGCTCGTCATGGCACTCCGTGCTCGAGGCGAGGGACATAGGATATCCCGCCGACCTCTACCTCGAGGGCTCGGACCAGCACAGGGGCTGGTTTCAGCTGTCGCTCCTGCCGGCGCTCGGAGTGACGGGCAGGCCCCCATTTAAAGCGCTCCTCACGCACGGCTTCATGGTGGACGCACAGGGCAGGAAGATGAGCAAGTCGGGCGGGAACGCGCTCGAGGTGGACGAGCTGCTGAAGCAGCACGGGGCCGACATATGCAGGTGGTGGGTGAGCTCTCTCAAATATACGAACGACATAAAGGTCGACTGGGAGTTCTTCAAATCGGCAGGGGAGGAGTATAGAAAAGTCAGGAACACGATACGGTTCCTGCTCGGAAATATACACGACTTCGACCCGGCGACTGACGGCGTTACGTTTTCGGAAGAAGACAGGCACTCGATCGACGGGTGGGTTATGGGGGAGCTTCGGAAATTCGTCCGCGAGACCAGGGAGGCGTACGAGGGGTTTCAATACAAGAGGGCAAGCGAGCTTATATACGATTTCTGCTACGACACATTGAGCGCGGTCTATCTCGCGGCTACAAAAGACAGGCTCTACTGCGAGAGCGCCGGGAGCAGGAAGAGGAGGAGGAGTCAGACCGCCATGTATAACATAGCTGACGCGCTCATCAGGCTTCTCGCGCCGATCCTTGCGCATACCTCGGACGAGGCGTACCTCTATCTCAAGGGCCTGAAAACGGACTCAACAGAAAGCGTGCATCTCCAGGGAATGCCCGACGAGATAGAAATCGATACGGACCCGAATTGGGACATGGTAATGGATTTGAGGGGCAAGGTATTAAAAGCGCTCGAGGACGCGAAAGAGTCCCAGGGGGTATCCAACCCTCTCGACACGGGTATCGAGGTTACAGTCGAGCCTGAAAACTACGATGTGCTAAAACCGTTCGAGCCCGAGATGGCTGACCTTTGCGGAGTGAGCAGGTTCTCGGTTAAAAAGGGAGATGATTTTATAATCGCCGTCATCGATCTCAAGGACGAGCCCAGGTGCGAGCGGTCGTGGAAGAGGGACGGCACGGTGAGGGAGCGCCGGGACGGGGGTTTCCTTTCGGACAGGGACGCGGAGGCGATGGGGATTGGTTAGCCATGCGGGATGCGTCTAGTCCTCCTGTCCCACGCTTACGACCACGCTGCCTCTCTTGCGCCGCGTTTCGACATAGGCATGCGCATCAGCCATCTGCGCAAAGTCATAGCGCCGGTCGATGACCGGCCGCAGCACACCGGCTTTTGCCAGCTCCGCGAGTTGCCGTAAGTCTTCGGGTCGCTCTTCCGCCGGTCCCACGATCACTCTCTTGTTGCTTGTCATTGGCACCCGGAGCGCGTCGAGCATGTCCGGCAACCCGCCGGCAATCGCCAGCAGCCGCCCCTTGTCTTTGAGCACACGCTTGTAACGGACAAAAGAGGCTGCGCCGACCGTATCGGCTATTATGTCGTAGGTTTCCCCGCTTTTGGTAAAATCCTCACTGGTATAGTCGATTA
>CADEFK010000087.1 GCA_902826595.1 uncultured bacterium
GCCGAAGGTCGATTTGAGCGACCTCGGGAAAGCCGGCGAGCATTTCATAGTGAGCGCGACCGAGATGGTCGTAGGCGCGGGCTTTGCGATCAAGGGCGTAAAGGAGCTCCTCAGGAAGGAAGAGGGGAGGAAGCTCCTCTGCGAGCTCCCTTTAAAGGCCGTGGACAAGGGGTTCGAGCTCGTAAAGATGGCGGGGGAAGGGATCAAAGAACGCAGGAAGGGCGGACATAAAGGGGCGCGCGGAAAAAGAAGCAGGAAAATAAACGTTGAATAGAGCATTACCCGACCCCGATAACGCCCGTACCGCTTTAGAGCGTTTCAGGGAGCTCCACAGCGACATCCCGTCCGGGAAGAAGGACATACTCGAGCTCCTCGCGGCGTGGAGCTCGTTCCTGAGAAGAGCGATACTGAGAGACCCCGGCATACTCGATTACCTCGATTCGCCGATAATACTGAAAACGAAAAAAGATCCCTCCCGTTTCTTGGAAGAAGCGAGGCGGATAATGGATTCCTGCCGCTCGCAGGCGGATATTCAGGCGCGCCTCACGCAGTTTAAATACAGGGAGCTCGCGAGGATCGCGTACAGGGACATAACCGGCGAGGCCTCTTTCCCCGACACAATGGAAGAGCTCTCAGACCTCGCGTGCGCCGTGATCGGAGCCGTCGTCGCATACCACGGGAAAGAGCTCGGGACCGCGGGGGCGGGCGAGTTCGTCGTGCTGGGGATGGGGAAGCTCGGGGGCAGGGAGCTCAACCTGAGCTCCGACGTGGACCTCATCTACATCTACAGGGACAAAGGGGACCCGGACCCGTTTTTCAAGCTAGGCGAGAGGGTAACCAAGACGCTCAGCGCCGTGACCGAGGACGGCTTTCTCTACAGGGTCGACCTCGGGCTCAGGCCCGGCGGGAGCAAGAGCCCCGTCTCGGTCCCCCTGGAAGGCGCGGTCGAGCACTATTTTTACTGGGGGGATACGTGGGAGAGGGCTGCCATGATAAAGGCGAGGCCAGTCGCCGGCGATACGAGCCTCGGAGACGAATTCATCAGGGAGGTCGAGCCTTTCGTGTACAAGAAGTTTCTCGACTTCACGTCCATAGAAGACCTGAAGGACATGAAGATGAAGCTCGACAGGCTCGAGAAGAAGCGGGACGTGAAACTCGGCAGGGGGGGGATAAGGGAGATCGAGTTTTTCATACAGGCGCTCCAGCTCGTGAACGGCGGCGCGTTAAAGGACATAAGGGAGAGCAATACCCTCCGCGCGCTTGAAAAATTAAGCATGAAGAAGATCATCGAAAAGGACGTCCGCGACACGCTAGCTTCCTCTTACCTTTTTCTGAGGAAGGTCGAGCATTACATTCAGATCGCGGACGAGAGGCAGACGCACAAGATACCGGCCTCTCCCGAAGAGATAGAGAAGCTCGCCAGGAGGGCGGGGCTCAGGGACAGGGACGAGTTCGAGGCCCTCTACGCGGACAAGACGTCTTCAGTCTCAAAAATATTCAAGAGCCTGTTTTACGAGCGTTCCGGGAAGACGGAAGAAGTGGGAAAGGAATTCTTGAGAGTGGCCGATTTCCTGACCGAAGGCAACGTCGACGAGAACGAAGCGGCCGATAATCTCAAAAAGCTCGGGTTCAAGAACCCGGGTAGCGCGATCGATCTTTTCTCGAAGCTCCTCGACCCCAGGAGGGGGGCGCTCACGCCTGAGGGGCGCGTCACGACGAGGCGCGTTATCCCGGCGTTTCTCGGGAGCATATTGAAATCCCCGGACCCCGACGCGGCGCTTATCAACCTCGAGCGCTTCATATCTGGCATCGGCTGGAGGACCTCCATCTACGCGGTCCTCCTCGAGAACCCCGACATCATCGAGCTCCTCTCGAAGCTCTTCTCGACGAGCGGTTACTTGTCTACGTTCCTCATCAGGCATCCCGAGTATCTGGACGTTATCACGCTAAGGAGCGTGAGGACGGAGTTCGCGTCGAAAGACGATATTATCAGCGAGCTCGAATCGGCCCTCTCCGGCGAAAGCGATTACGGCGGCAAGCTGGACGCTATAAGGAGGTTCAGGCACGTGGAGACGCTCAAAATATGCCTCCGGGACTTAAACGGCGAGGTCGACCCGTTCTACGTCGGCTGGTACCTCTCGCTCGTGGCGGAAGCGGTGCTTGAAGTCGGCCTCGGCCTTGCGTGGGACATCGCCGCGGGTCGGGAGAAGGGGAAGGGAAGGGGAAAGAAAAGCGGACCCCGCATGATTGTGCTCGGCATGGGGAAGCTCGGAGGGCGCGAACTGAGTTATAATTCCGACCTCGACGTCATCTTCATTTACGACGGGAAGGCCGAGGAGCACGAGTTCTTCTCCAAGCTTGGGCAGAAGGTGATCTCGGTGCTCTCCGTTCCTACCGGAGAAGGTTTCGCGTACAAGATAGACATGGGGCTCAGGCCCTCGGGACGCTCGGGGGCGCTGGTGACGTCCTACGACGCGTTTAAGAAGTACCACGAGGAGAGCGCGCAGGTGTGGGAGAGGCAGGCGCTCCTGAGGGCGAAGCCTTCGGCTGGGGATGAGAGGCTCGGGAA
This sequence comes from uncultured bacterium, assembly GCA_902826595.1. Classification (GTDB taxonomy): domain Bacteria; phylum Desulfobacterota_D; class UBA1144; order Nemesobacterales; family UBA2774; genus 2-12-FULL-53-21. Next base: position 2,570 of record CADEFK010000087.1, read on the forward strand.
GCGCGTTTCCGAGTCGATCGAGGAATTCGTTTACGGCAGGCCCGTGCCGCCGGATTTCCACAAGGAGATAAAACACCTACGCGCGAGGATGGAGACCGAGCTCGCGAGGGAGAGCAAGCAGAAGCTCAACATCAAGACCGGCAGAGGCGGCATAGTGGATATCGAGTTCCTCGTCCAGATGCTCCAGTTGAGGCACGGCGGCGAGCACAGGGAAGTGAGGGGGCAGAACACGCTCGACGCTTTAAACGGTCTGAGAGACGCTGGTATAATAAAGGAGAAGGAATACGCCTCGCTTTCGGACGGGCTATATTTCTTAAAGAGGATGGAGAACCTGCTCCGGCTCCTTCACGACAGGTCTATCAACGAGCTGTACGAGAGCGATTTCGAGAAGCTCTCGTCCGAGCTCGGCATGGGGTCCGACGGTAAGGAGTTGAGGGAAAAATATATAGCCAGGACCAATACGATAAGGAAGATATACGACAGGCATTTCACATGACGGGCGCGTTTGAAATATCCGTCCGCCTGAAGGATTGACATATAGATGAGCAGGTTCAAAAGCTGCATATTCATAATGGCCGACGGTGCGAGGGCCGACGTTTTTTCCGAGCTGCTCGACAGGGGGGAGCTGCCGAATATCTCAAGATACGTCGTCGAAAAAGGCTCCTTCAGGATAGCGTCCTCCGTTTTCCCCTCTACGACGGGGCCCGCTTACACGCCCTACATACTGGGGAAGTATCCGGGCAGGTGCAACTTCCCCGGGATCAGGTGGCTCGACAGGCGCATCTACCCCGACAGGCGGAAGCTCTTTTCCTTCCGCCGGTTCAGGAGCTACATCGGACTCGAGACCTATTTCATGAACAGCGACGTGTCGGCCGACAACAGCAGTCTCTTCGAGATATTCCCCAGGAGCGGGAACATCCTGAACGAGCTCTCGCGCGGGGTGAGCCTCCGGTACGACAAGACGCGGTTCTCGAAGCTCTACTACAAGGTGAAGGGGCATTTTACTGACAGGAGCGACGAGGTGGACATGGTGGCGAGGCGCATACTCCTTCGGGAGCTGGGCGAAATGCACGATTTCATTTTCGTCGTGTTCCTGGGCATAGACACCTATTCGCACATAAACCACCCGTTCCACAAAAAGGTGCTCGATTCCTATACGAGGATCGACGAGACGGTCGGGCTCGCCGCGAAGGAGCTCGAAGCCGAAGGGAGGCTCGACGAGACGCTCATAGTGATCGGGAGCGACCACGGGCTCACGCAGACGCATTCGCATTTCGATTCCCTGGAGTTCATGAACCACAGGGGATACAAGACATTCTACTACCCGAACGTCTTCAGGCATTTCACGGACGCGGACTCGGCGTGCCTCATATCCGGCAACGCCATGGCCAACATATACGTGAAGAGCCCGGAGGGCTGGGGGAGGAAATCAACTTTCGAGGAGCTATGCGGCCTCGCCGAAGGTTTCCTCGACAGGCCCGAAGTCGACATAGTCGCGGGGCTCGACGAGAAGGGCAGGGCGAGGATGAAGAGCGTGAGGGGCGAGGCGGCGGCCTGGCTCGACGGCGACGGCCTGATAAACTATGAGAGGGTTTCAGGCGACCCGTTCGGATATAACGGCATGCCCGTCAGGATGAGCGCGGACGAGGCGCTCGACCTGAGCTTCGATACGCGCTACCCGGACGCGCTCCTCCAGATTATTCAGCTCCTCGAGGCGCCGCGCGCGGGGGACCTCGTCCTGAGCGCGAACCCCGGCTACGACCTCCGGGCGAAGCACGAGAACCCGGAGCACCGCTCCTCGCACGGGGCCCTTTTCAGCGAGCATATGCTCGTGCCCGTTGCGATGAGCGCACCCATTAAAAAAGAGCGCGTCCGTACGGTTGATCTCTATCCCACGATATTGAGCCTGATGGGAAAACCCTTGCCCGAGGGCGCGGACGGCTCGGATCTGAGCTGACGGTCAGGAAAAAACCGCTCTCGCGGCGGCTTCGGATATGAACAGCATCACGGCGCCCCAGAGGAAGTAGCGCCATATATCCCTGTATACCTTTACCAGGCCCTTGCCGGCCGGAGCTTCAGGCGCCCCGGGCGCGGCCTCGAGCTTCGCGAGGTTCGACTCGCGAGGGTCGACGTTTACCGAGAATTTGTAGTAGTCCTTTCCCGATTCGCTGACCGTGTAGATGCCGGGCTCGGACGCATTTTCAAAGAGCGCCGCGCCGGTATCGAGGGCGTATCTTTTCCCGGAAGGGCTTATCACTTCGGTCCCCTCCGTCCGTTCCAGGACGTCGAGGGGTACGGTATCCCCGACGACGAAGTTCCTCTTGCCTTCGTCAGCGGAACCGGGCATGTCGAGGAAACCCTTCACGACCGGAAGGAACACGGTCGTTATCGGGAAATTATTCCAGCTCGTATCGGCCGTCGAAGTGACGAGGAATACGCTCCCCTTCCCCAGGGATTTCTTTATCAGGAACGGGTCCCCGTCTTCGAGTCCCAGCAGCACCTCGGCTCCGGGAACCGGCACGGCCTTAATGTGCTTCCTGACTGCGGCCCGGCTCAGTCTCTCTCCGACCTCTTCCGGGAAAATCGATTGAGGCGGGGGGACGATCTTCGTCTCTTCCTCTACTTCCGTTATTAGCTCGGCGGGGAGCAGGTCTTTCAGGAGTGCATTATACGAGGACGCCCTCACACGCTCACCGAGGAATATCACCGCCGTGCCACCCCGGACTGCGAACTCCCCGAGCTCTTTCGCGCGCCCCTCCGTAACGTCCCCGACGTTCGCGAGGAATAGGAGGTCGTAGCCGGAGAGCTTCTCCACGAGGAAGCTGTCGTTGTCCTTTACGGTGATATGAGCGCCGGTGGCTTCGGATATGGTCTCGGCCGCCCTCGCGAGGTAATAGGTCTCAGACAACCTGGCGTCCTCCCTCGGGTCCCCGTCCACTATGAGGACGTTGAAATCGCTCCTGTCCGAGAGCACAAAGTACCTCGTATCGTCGATGGCGAGGCTGTCCTTCGGTATCGCGGCTGAGCCTTCTTTTAAAGCGGGGCGGTCCTCGCCGGAGGGTTTGTCCTGAGCTTTATCGAGGGTCATGTCTCCGGAAATATATTCCCCCGGTATGGTTAATTCGTTTGTGACCGTCCCCCCGGGCGGGATATCGAGGTACGCGCTCAGATCCTCCCCGCCGGCGCTCACTGTTGCAAGCAGCTGCTCCTGGGGCTTGTCCGAAAAATTTGACACCGAAAGCCCGAGCGTAACGGCGTCCTTGCCGTAGCCGGCGTCAATCCCGGTCACGGCGCGGTTCGCCGGATATGCTTCTTCCGATACGTCAATTATACGGAGCCAGTCCCCGGCGGTCTTCCCGCCGTGCCATCCGTTTTTCTGGAGGTCCGTAATGAATACCACTTCTTTCGTCTGCCCGGGCGCGCCTTCGAGCGCGGCGAGGGCATCTTCGAGCCTCTTTTCGTTGTCCGTGAACGTGTTTGAAATCTTTATTCCGCGCAACTCGTTCCGGAGCGCTTCCCTGCCGTCCGCGGGTGATAGCCTCCCTTCCCCCAGGGCTACCAGCGGAGCTGCCAGGCCGAAGCTCCCGTCCGGCAGCGTCTCTATCAATTCCGAAGCTTTGTCGATAGCGCGCTCGAAATTGCCTCCGTAGCCCATGCTGAAAGAGTTGTCCACTATTATGGCGAGCATCCTCGGGCCGACGCTTCCGGCGGGGGCGAAAGTGAAGAGCGCGGGTTTGGCGAATACGAGGACCAGCAGGACTATGACGAGCGCTCTCAGGAGAAGGAGCAGGAGGTCTTTCAGCCTCGACCTCGCCGACGCGTCTCCCCTGGACGCGATCAGGAACCTGACGGCCGGGAATTTTTTTACCACGCCGCTCTTCCTCGATATGAGGTGCGCGATCACGGGCAGCGCGACTGCTGCGATCCCTATCAGGAACAGCGGGTTAAGGAAGGAAAAGTTCAATGCATCTCTCCTTATTTGTCGGCGATCTCGATAAGGGGCTCCTCGACGGGCCGCGAAGTCGGCGAGAGCACGTACCTGGATTCGTATTCGTGGCAGAGGAGTTTCAGTCTCCCGGTGAACTCCCGTATTCTTTTCCTGTAGCCGTCCCTTATTGCGTCGGCGTCCACTATCACCTTTTCTTGCGACTCCATATCGAGGAATTCGATGGGGCCCCGGAACCCGAAATCGATCTCGTCCTCGTGGAGCACGTGGAATATCACCGCGTCTTTCTTGGCGGCTTTCAGGAGCTGGAGCGCCTTCTCTATCTCGCTCTCGTCGGTAAGGAGGTCGGATATGATAACGAAAGACGCGTCCTGCTTGAGCACCTCGAGCGCCTTGAGCAGGGGCCCGGCGAGAGCCGTCCCGCCTTCAGGCGCGAGGGATTCGAGCTTTTCCAGAATGGGTGCAATGTAGGAATTGCCCGCCCTGGGCGGCATGAGCGAGAGGTCCTTTCCGGAGAACGACCCGGCGCCTACGGAGTCCCCTTGCCTCAGCAGCAGGTATGCGAGGGTCGCGGCCAGGCTCTCGGCGTAACGGAGCTTCCGGGAGTCGCCGCCGCCGTAGCCCATCGAAGCCGAGCTGTCGACGAGTATGCACCAGGCGAGGTTGACCTCGTCCTCGAACTTCTTGACGTAGAGCCTGTCGTGGCGTCCGTAGAGCCGCCAGTCCACCTGTCTGAGCTCGTCTCCGCGGTTGTATTCCTTGTATTCGAGGAAGTCGGGGCTGATGCCTTTATAAAGGCTCTTGTGTATTCCGGCCTTCCGGCCCCTGACGCGGGACGGGCTCCTGAAATAAAAACGTTTCAGACGCGAAGCCGTCTCTATGTCGAGTATGCCGTTTGCCATGATTCGAGTTTTAAAAAGGATTAGATAAAGAGTATAACCGAGGGGGAGGGAGATTCACCAATTTCAGAGCAGGAGCTTTTCTATTTCCTTTGTCACCGAGTCTTCCCCGAGATTCTTCGCTATGGATATTTCCTTGACGAGGAGCGTGCGCGCTGAATCCATTATCCGCTTTTCGCCGAAGGAAAGGTCCTTGTCCCGCTGGAGGTGGTTGATGTCCCTGAGCACAACCGCTACCTCGAATATGTCGCCGCTCTTGAGCTTGTCGGAGTATTCGCGGTACCGCTTGTTCCAGCTCTGGCCGCCGTTCTGGTGGTTCGAGTTCTTGATCTTTGTTTTTAGAATGTCGTAAATCTTGGTAATCTGTCTTTTGGTGATCACGGGCCTGAGGCCCACCGTCTCGGCGTTATCGGTCGGAACCATTACGGTGACGTCGCTGTCCACGACCTGGAGTATGTAAAAATTTCTAATCGTTCCGCATATTTCTTTTGATTCAACCGACATTATTTGCACAACACCGTGAGCCGGGTATACAGCTTTGTTCCCTACTTTAAACATTTCGATGTTAGTGACCCCTTTTGTGTGATTGGCGGTGCTGCTCCCTAAAATCTATCACAGTTCGGCCCCCCGGTCAACTGTTCCCCTGGGTCTGAGGGGCGTTCGGATGCGGAAAAAACGGGCATTTTGAATCCGGAGCCGCCCGGAACACGCCTTCGTTGCTGTGTATTGTGTCGAATATCCGCCGTCAATCCCGGCCGCGAGGCGGTAAAACGGTCAATACAGGGCGCGCCATTGCGAAATGATAGAAGTGTCCGTAACTCATTAAAATTATTTATGCCGGTCGTTCTTGAAATCCATCAATGCATGATATACATTCTTACTTTTCCGCGGCCCGGTTGGGCGCGCGGAAATCGATGGAGGTATCAATTGGTGCAGCATATAATCGAAAAAGAGCTTCTCGACAGACACGGTATCAGGAACCCGGGAAAGGTTTATTACAACATGCCCGTATCCGCACTCTACGAAGAGGCGGTCAGGAGGGGGGAAGGGGAGATCGCCGAGGGCGGAACTCTCGTCGCGTACACGGCCCCACATACTGGGCGCTCGCCTCAGGACAGGTTCATAGTGAAGGAGCCCGGCTCCGAGGAAGAGATTAACTGGGGCCCTGTAAACAAACCCATAACCCCCGCCAATTTCGACTCGCTGTACAAAAAGGTCACGGGCCACCTTTCGGGCAAGGACCTCTTCGTGAGGGACCTCTACATCTGCGCCCATCCCGAGTACCGCATGCGCGTGCGCGTGATAAACGAGTTCGCGTGGCATAACGTATTCGTAAACAACCTCTTCATAAGGCCCGTGCTGGAAGAGCTCCCCCACAAGTCGGTCGAGTTTACGGTGATCTCGGCCCCGGGCGTCGAGGCCGACCCCGCGTCTGACGGCACGAGGACGGGGACGTTCATCGTGCTCAATTTCGATAAAAGAGTCGCCATAATAGGCGGCACGCGTTACGCTGGGGAGATGAAGAAGTCCGTGTTCACGGTCCTCAATTTCCTCCTCCCGAGGGAAGGGGTGTTCCCGATGCACTGCTCG
>CADEFK010000088.1 GCA_902826595.1 uncultured bacterium
GCCCTAGAGTTCGAGAATAAAAAGGAGGTAGGCTGCTTATTGACCGCCTGAGGAATGCGCCAGGATGCGGTGACCGTTGAATACCATATAGATTATGAGAGCCGGCCGAACCATCTCGGTCGTCAGTTTTGAAATATATTTCCGCATTCCAGGCATGCCTCCTTTGGTTTCGAGCATCTACATCTATGACGAGGTATAGGCTTGTTTTGACAAATTGTCAATAGACGTTATATGATTTTTCAAGTGATTATAATGTGTTGCCGGCGTTATACGATATCAGGAAACGGCGGACGCGGGGGGGTGGCGCCCTCCCCCGCAGAAACAAAATTTACGAGAAGGACCAGCCGGTGATTAGGATTGCGCTTCCGATCTGCTCCAACATATTCATGACCTTCGCCTGGTACGGACACCTGAAGTTCAGGCACGTGCCGCTCTGGGAAGTGATTCTGATAAGCTGGCTCACAGCGTTTGCAGAGTACTGCTTTCAGGACCCCGCCAACAGGTGGGGCTACGGGCAGTTCTCAGCTGTCGAGCTAAAAACCATACAGCAGATAATTTCGCTGACCTTATTCTCGATTTTCGGCGTTCTCTATCCGAACGAACAGCTGAGGTGGAACTATCTGGCGGGCTTCGCGCTTCTTGCCGCCGGTGCGTATCTCATATTCAGAAAGTGAGTCCGGAAGCAAATAACCATTTGTACGCGACGGGCGTTTCAAAGTAATATTGAGGTGCGGGGTTAAAACGATCCAGATGACCCTCAAGAAGAAATTATCAAAACCTTTAAAGAAAATCCCGACATTCAGGGAGAGTCTCGGGATATCCACCCTTCCCGATCTAGTCGGATACAGCGCGGACCTGTATGCGGATAACATCGCCTACCGCGCCCCGAGGGGCAACACACTCTACGAACTCTCATACGGAAAGGTGCTGGAATACGTAAAGAAGTTTGCGAGATACTTGAAAGAGCTCGGCATTGAGAAGGGGGACCACGTGGCGATTCTCGGAGAGAACAGTCCCGAATGGGCCGTATCTCTCTTCTCGGTTTCCTGGCTCGGGGCCGTGGCGATTCCGCTCGACGCCCGCGCCGCTCACGACAGCCACAAATTCATATTATCATTCTCGAACTCCAAGGCTGCAATCGTTTCGGGCTCGTACTATACGACGATACTGTCGGCAGCAGACGAACTGAAGGAGCTCAGAAATATCGTGCCCATGGACAATATCGAGGAGATATGCGGCAGGTACGCATCCGGGCAGGCCATGGAGAACGTCGACCCTGACAGTCTCCTCGAGATCCTCTTCACTTCGGGTACTACGGGAAACCCTAAAGGCGTTATGCTGAGTCACCGGAATATAACTTCAAACGTCGACGACGTGCACAGAACTATAAACTACGGCCCCAGGGACAGGGCGTTTTCCATACTGCCGGTACACCATTCGTATGAGTGCACGGGGGGGCTCATAGCGACATTCGGGAGCGGCATGAGCGTCTTTTACGGGAGGGGGTTGAAGCCGAGAGATCTCCTGGAAGATATGAAGCTCGCCAGGCCGACCATCTGGCTGAGCGCGCCTCTCATACTTGAAAAGCTCTACCTCAGGATACACAAAGAGGTGTCCGGTCAGAAGGGGATAAAGGGATTACTTGCCAACGCGATGCCCGGAAGTTTGATCAGGAGGAAGATCAGACAGAGTCTCGGCTTCGAGGATATAAGGCTTATCGTGTCCGGGGGCGCGGCGCTGCCCGGTTGGGTATCTTCAGGGCTTTCCGGCTACGGGCTCGATGTAATCGAGGGCTATGGCCTCTCGGAAGCATCGCCCCTCATAACGGTGAACCCGCCGTCCGACCCAAGGCCCGGAAGCACAGGCATGGTGATACCGAGCAACGAGGTTGAAATCAGAGACATCGACGGCGAGGGGAACGGAGAGATCGCCGCCAAAGGGCCCAACATCATGATCGGCTATTACAAAAACAAACCGGCCACGGATGAGGCCATAACGCGCGACGGCTGGCTGCTCACGGGGGATATAGGCTACTTCGACGAGGACGGCTACCTGTATATAACGGGAAGGAAGAAGTTCGTAATAGTCACGAGGGGAGGAAAAAACGTATTCCCCGAAGAGATCGAAGAAAAGCTGACAAAATCCCCGCTCATAGAAGAGGCCCTCGTTTTCAGCCCCGACGACATGGAGATACAGGCCGTCATCTACCCGCAGATGGAGGAAGCCGAGAAAAAACTCGCGCATACGGGCGAGCAGATAACGCCTGAGAATTTATGGGAGCTGATACGGCTCGAGGTAAGGAAGACAAACGGAGAGCTGGAGGCGTACAAAAGGATCAGGCACTTCGCGCTCAGGCTCGAAGAGTTCCCCAAAACTACCACCCGCAAAATAAAGCGCTATCTCTTCAAGGAGTTACGCATTACGCAGGATAAAAGGATTTTGTAAAAACAGAACGAAACCGATACTATGCGGGATAGCCAATATATAAGTTTGGCATTATAATAGGGTGTGGAATTTGCTGAAATTTCATTCACATGTAACGAAATTTCAGCTATTCTTGATAAGGTCTGGGTTATGTAAAGCGGGCCGAATAAGAAATCGGCTTAAATCCGATAATCGGAAATGAATAATATGGCTTTGTTCAGAGGAATAAGACTGGCGTCAGTCGCGGTTGTGTTCGCGCTTTCGGGCGTGATTATGTCGGGCTGTATCCAGCCGGGGCAGGAGAAGACGTCGAACAATACCGGCGTTTCGTCCCCCCAATCCCCGGAAACGGTGCTTAGCCTGGTGAGCGGCAACATAAGACAGAGGGTGGACAACCCGGAGACCCCCAAATCGATCATCATCAACAACGACAACGTAAAATTCGCGGGCTCGTTACCGGCCCTCTACCGGGACCGGAATTACCAGCCGTTATGGGTGGGGGAGAACGGCCCGAAGCCCGGGTGTGATGAAATTGTAGCGGCTCTTCAGAACAGCTACAAGGAAGGGTTGAGCCCCGACAATTACGAATTGAAAGAAATCGATTACACGCTGTCGAGAATCAAGGCGTCAAGCGGGACGGGGAAGTTGCCCGCCCCCGAATTACTTGCCGAACTTGACATACTGCTCTCCAACTCGTTCATTAAATACGCGAGCGACCTTCTGTACGGACAAATAAACCCGGAACAAATCGACCTCGAGCTGGTATTCAGGGAGAAGCCCGTGGACCTCAACGGGCTCCTCGTCGCGGCCGCGAACCACAACAAAATCGACCAGACACTCCAGAGCCTCCTGCCGGATTATCCGGCCTACGGGAAGCTTAAGACGGCACTGGCCGAATACAGAAAATACGAGGCCGAAGGCGGATGGAAACCAATACCCGCGGGGCAGAAGCTCAGGAAAGGAGCGAGTGGCGTGAGGGTCGCCGCGCTTAAAGAGAGGCTGGCCGTGACAGGGGAGCTCGACGGCTCCGCCCTGGGGGGCGACGTCTTCGATGAAACGCTCGAGCAGGCGGTGAGGAAGTATCAGGAAACGAACGGACTATATCTCGACGGAGTCGCCGGGGATTCGACGATCGAATCGCTGAACGTCCCGGCCGCTGAGCGCGTGAATCAGATCGAGCTGACGCTCGAGCGCTGGCGCATTTTGCCGAGAAGCCTCGGTACGAAATTCGTGCTCGTCAACATCGCCAACTACCACCTCTACGCAGTCGAGGACAATAAGGACGTATTAAACATGAGAATCGTGGTGGGCAAGCCCAAGTGGAACACGCCAGTTTTCAGCGAGCAGATGACTCACATCGTTTTCAACCCTTATTGGAATATTCCGCCCAGCATTTTCAAGGACGACATTGCGCCGATGATAAAATCCGACCCCGATTACATGGCTAACAGGAACATAGAAGCCGTGGGGCTGCAGATGGAGGAGACCGAGAACACGGATCAAACCGAGATTGCCTCGGCCAAGGAGGAATATCTTTCGAAGGTGCTTTCCGGCAATTACAGGCTCCGTCAGAACCCCGGTCCGTCCAACCCTCTCGGAAGGGTTAAATTCCTGTTCCCAAACAAGCACTCCGTTTACCTACACGATACGCCGAACAGAGGGTACTTTCAGAGGTCGCAAAGGAATTTCAGCCATGGCTGCATAAGAGTGGAGAAGCCCGTCGAGCTCGCCGAGTTTGTGCTCGCCGCGGAGCCGGAGTGGACGGACGAGAGAATAGAGTCGGCGATAAAAAGGGGCAGGACCCAGACAGTTGACCTGCCGCTCCCGGTGACGGTCTATATACTTTATTTTACGGCGTGGGCCAACGACGACGGGGCTGTGAGCTTCCATAAAGATATATACGGGCTCGATCAGGTTCTCCAGAACGCGCTCCTCCAGTCGGGGGCGAGAAAGATGGACGTCGCCGCGAAGAAGTAAAACAAGACCAAGCATAATTCCATAGAGCCTCTAGAGTCCAGATGATCGTTCCTATCGTTTTTCTTCCGGAAGTTTAAAAGGTCAGGGAAAGAATACGCGCGGAGTGCCGCCCTGAAACGCGGTTTCAGTTCAGACTGTCCTTCAGGACCTGTGTCTGGTTGTTCATTATGACCACGTGTATTTCGGCTGTCCTGCCGTCTTCGAACTTGACCTTGTAGGACTTCCCCACCATCTTGCTGACGCTGCCGATGATCTCGCCTATTAGCCCTGGCTCAAAGACCTGCTCTCCCGCCTTTATCTTCAGAACCACCTTGAACCTGGTGCCCGGCACATACATCGCTGATTTTCTCCCATCAGACCCCGGGCGCGGGCCCTTTTAATTTTTGGCTGATTTCACCAGAACGGTTTCAAGCCTCACGCACTCGGCGTATATATCCTTAGCCGTCGACAGCATCTCAGCCGCGAGCCCGGCCGTCGGTTCCTGAGTCAGCCTGTCTTTCATGGAAGACGAGAGGTCCATCCACCTTCCGTCCGCCTCGCCGGTCCTTACGAGCAGGTTCTCAAACTCCCACATGGTCTGCTCCGGGGTGAAGGGGTCGACGAGCTTCGTATAGAGCGGCACGTGAGCGCTCGCAGCGCAGGAATGATAGGATTCCATAATCGACGTCGCATACTCCCCGTGAGCGAGCAGCGCTTCGGCCTGCTGAATCCGCTTCTCAGCGTCCGCGAATGTGGGTATCTTCTCTTCGACGGTCGCCCCTGCGCATTCTCCCTTCATGCCCTTCTGGAGCTCGAATTTTTCTTCTTCGTGCCCCCAGTCATCATAAAAAGACGGGTCTTCCTCGAATGTAGGTATGTCAGTGAATTTATTGATTTCGTCCTTTAGGCGGTCCCTTCCGAGCCTTTCCATAACTATATCGAAGTGCTCGCCGTCCTGCTTCTCGTCCCGGTAAAGCTCGAGAAGCCTCTTTACGACTTTGGGCGCGTTCCGGGTCGGTACCTTTATGATCGAAGTAGCGAGCCGGGTGTCGTCCCCGTAGAGACCGCCGCCTATGAATACCTGCTCGGCCGGGACGTTCCGACCGTCCTTCGAAAGCGATGCCCCCTGGAAGCCTATGCTCGCCGTGACGTGCTGGGCGCATGCGTTCGGGCAGCCGGATATTTTTATCCTGAGGTCCTTCGCCAGGTCTTTGAACTCGCCGAGACCGTTACTCATCCCTCCGGTGAGATGGTCGGCGAGGCCTTTGGCGGACGTTATACCGAGGCTGCACGTGTCGGCCCCCGGGCAAGCGGTGATGTCTCCGAACGTATCGGCTCCCGTGTAGGCAAGGTCGGCGTCCTTAAGCGCCGTGTATAACGACGGGAGCGCCTGCCTCGGGACCCAGCGCAGTATTAAATTCTGGAGTATCGAAATACGTATATCGCCGGCCGAATAGACGTCTGCAATGTCGGCGATAGCTCTCGCCTTATCCGATTTGAGGTCGCCCAGATGAATCCTGACATTGACCATCACGTACTCTTCTTTCGCGTGGGGAAGGACGCAGGATCCCTTCCATCTGATATAACCCGCGTCCGATTCCGTTCCCTCCGGGGCAGGCGGTATCGAGCCTGCGTTATCGGGCGGCGAGTAATCTTCTCTTATATCGCTCAGATAATTATTCCATGATGGCTCCACTTTGAGATTCAGCCATTCTTCCTCCACCCTTTTCTTGAATTCATCCCAGCCGAGACTCCTGACGAGGAATTTCATACGTGCCTTCATACGCACCTTGCGCTCTCCGTAACGGTCGAATATCCGTATCACGGCAGCGGAGAACGGTATCATGTCCTCGACGGGCATGAATTCAGTCCACAAATGGCCGAGCGAAGGGGAAGCCCCGAGCCCGCCGCCGACATGGACCTGAAAGCCGCGCTTGATCCCGCCGTCGATCATCCTGACCCGCGCGCGGAACCCGAGGTCGTGTATCCTGACCCCGGCGTGATCGACGTCCTGGCATCCTTCGAAACATACCTTGAACTTCCTCCCCATATTCTGGCAGATCGGGTTCCTCAGCATGAAATTCTTGAAAGCTTCGGCGTAAGGGGTGACGTCGAAGGTCTCCGTCGGTGAGACGCCCGACTGATGGCACGCGGTTACATTCCTGACCGTATTTCCGCAGGCCTCGCGCGTCGTGATGCCGGCGTCGGCGAGCTCCCGCATCATGTTGGGAACGGTATCGAGCTTGATGTAATAGAGCTGAACGTCCTGCCTCGTCGTCAAGTGCATGAAGCCGCTCGCGTATTTATCGGAAACGTCCGCAAGCCTCCTCAGCTTGGCCGAGTTGAGCCCGCCGAAGGGTATCTTGATGCGCTGCATCTGTACCCCTTCCTGACGCTGGGCGTAAGTACCAAGCTGGAGACGTATCTTTTGGAACTTTATATCCCCCGTAAGCCCCGACAGGTAGTCCTGAATCTGGCTGTCGAAAAGGTCGAGCTCCTCCCTGACGACCTCGGGCAGGCCCGCCTTTATTTCCCTCATAGATTTCTTCTTAACCTTTACCTCCATGACTTCTCCCTACATGTCGTGTTGTGGTATATAGCGGGTATTAAGGACTTTATGTTTATTTTATATACTGATGGGTGTTTACGCAAATCTATCGCCCGCCGCGCACGCATCAAACTATTTGAACAATGGATATATCGCAATTTACGTACCAAATGTTAATCTGCTGGATTTAAAATTCCTAACCATCCACAACCACACGACTAATCTTTGAATCAATTCATTCAATTATAGAGCTGTTGATAAACCTGGCTGTTCATAGCTGTACATTTTGTATAAAAAGTAATCAGGATTGTACCGCGCGGGAATACCGGGCGGCAATGGAGCGTTCTGAAAAGCGGGTAAGGTTAGATACCGTTATCTTCCCGGAATTTGGAGATCTCGTTCCAGACGGCGTCTGCAAGCCGATCCTTTGTAACGCGGGAGAATATTTTCTTCAAAATCCTTTTCTCGTCCTCGTCTATAACCTTGTCCTCGAGCGCGATCTTCTCGATCATGTGAAGCTCGCCCTCGCTTATAGTATCGTCGTTCGCGAAGACCACCAGAAAGGCATATCCCATCAGGCGCTTCGCTCCGGAATTCGGGTCCATTCGTATCTCTCCTTTGTACCGATTATATAATTTAGTTGCACGATAATAAACAGGAAATGTTAAGGGGGTGTTAAGGAGTGATAGACTGGGAAAATTGGTGCCGAAGGCGGGAGTCGAACCCGCACGCCCGGAAGGCACCACCCCCTCAAGATGGCGCGTCTGCCAGTTCCGCCACTTCGGCACTCGTCAGTTAAAGATTAGCATAAACACGAGGGAAAAGATAAATTAGCACAAAGGGGAGAGATTTCAAGGGGCGGCGAGTCGCCGCGGACAATCGAAACCGCGATTGCCGAATTAGCCGAGAAGGTTGTGACGAATCGTACATCTGCACACATTGTGTGCGGAATCACGCCCCATACTTCTGGAGCCTGCCGGAGTGGGCGAGGATAAGGGTCATCAGATCGGCGGCCCTGAAAGTGCCGAGCTCCCCTCTGCTGCACCCACTCTCCCCGAAGCCCTCGGACCCCCCTCCCCTCGCGTACTTCGAGCTTATGAGAATCGGCACGGGATGCCAGCTATGGGATTTCATGGCCGCGGGCGTAGAATGATCGCCAGTGACGACTATCACGTCGGGCTTCAAGGCCGTGATTTCGGGAACGAGGCTGTCGAATTCCTCTATTACCTTGGCCTTCGCGTCGAAATTCCCGTCCTCCCCGTAGCTGTCCGTCTTTTTCACGTGCAGGTAAAAGAAGTCGTACTTGTCGAAATCCCTCTTGAGCGTCTCAACCTCGCTTTTAATCGTCATGTCCTCGACCTCGAGCACGTCCATGCCGACCAGCTTCGCAACACCTCTATACATGGGGTATGTAGCTATGCACGCGGCATTGAGCCCGTAGGCTTCCTTATATGAAGTGAGGTTCGGGTGAACGGCGAAACCTCTCAACAAAAGATAATTCGCCCTTTCCTCGCCGCGAATCACATTCGCAGCCTGATTTATAAATTTTTCTATGACCTTTGCTACCTTCGCCGCCTTGGGGTTATTCCCCTTCGGCATGAGAGGACTCTTGCCCTCGAGCTGAGGGTCTGTGTCTTGTATATCGTCCCCGCCCAGGGGTATGGGCTCCGGGAACGTGAATATGACGGCCACCCTGTGCTCCATGCCCGAGGTTATCGAGACCTTCACGCCGTCTATCTCCCTGACTTTCTCAGCGATGCGCGAGACTATCCTTATATTCTCCTCTGTGGGAATCCTGCCCGCGCGCCTGTCCGTGACGAAGGGCGTGTCCCCGTCGTATCTCACGGTGGCGAAGTTGCCCCTTATCGCAAGGTCTTTCGGCGTGAGCTCTAGTCCGAGACCGAGGGCCTCCAAAACCCCGCGCCCTATCTCGTACTTGAGCGGGTCGTAGCCCTCGACCCCGCCGCCCGCGGCGCCGCTTCCGCGCGTGATGCCTATCGCGCCCGGGAGGTGCTGACCGCATGCCCCGTTCCTCGCAAGCTCGTCGAGGTTGGGCGTAGAG
>CADEFK010000089.1 GCA_902826595.1 uncultured bacterium
CTCTGATTATAATTCTCCGCATGGCGACGAAAATAAAATATACGCAAAAAGAGCTGAAGGGCCCGGATAAGTTCAGCAGCACGGTCATCGCGGGCTTCGAATATTTCTCCGACCACTCGAAAAAGATAGTCCTGATAGTAGTAACGGTGATAGTCGTGCTTGTCGCGGCTTACCTCGTCCAGGGCCGTAGGGAGAGTAAGGACGACGCGGCGAATATGATGTTCAACTCAGCCGTCGTGCAGTTAAACGCGGGAAACGATCAGGAAGCACTGAACGGGTTCAGCGCGCTAAGGAACGAGTTCCCGGACAATAAAATTACGAAGATAGCCGTTTATTATGCAGGAATCATAAACTTCAGGCTCGGGAATTACGACCAATCCGTCAACGATCTAAACCAGTTTCTCAACTCCGGGGTAGAGGAGGAAATGCTCACCCAGTCGGCCCTCCTGACGCAGGGGCTCGCGAGGTTCGAGCAGGGAAAATGGCAGCAGGCGGTCGAGCTTCTTTCCCAGTTCGAGAATATACCCGAAGGGCCTCTTCACGAACGCGCCAGGATCCATCTCGCTCTAACCTATGAAAAACTGGGCCAGCCCCAAAAGGCGGACGCTATCTATAAAGAGCTTTACAAAAGGCCTGCCGGAATAAACCCGGGTATGTCCCCCGTGAACGTAAACCCGTCCTCCGGTAAATAATTCATTCAGGTTTTCGGTTTGATTTAATTACTTCTGGTTTCAGCGCGGCGGCTAATCGATTTCTCTTATGACCTTTGTGGAAATCCAGCCCTCTTTGCCGTCGGGGGTCTCTATCTTTACCCACCTGCCCTGCTTTTCTCCGAGCCCTCTGAACACGTCGCCCTCTTTCACGTAAGTAACGACGTCGTTCCCCATTCCGGGCCCGCTCCTTACGTTCGCTCCCACGCCCACGACCGTGTAGCTCTCGGCGCTTCCGGCTGTCTCCGGCGCAGGGGCTTCCGCCGGCATTTTGACTTTGAGGATCGCCGGGGGCTGAGCTTTTGTTTGAGCGGAGACTTCAGACTTATCGGCTTTTACCGCGTCCGCGGGCTTTGCGGGGGAGAGCGGTTTGTTATCAAGCGCTGCATCCCCCGGGGCTTTCTCATTATTTTTCCCTATTGCGGGTGGATTAACGGCAGAGGGTTCTTTCTTGGCGCTCGACACGGAAGAGGTCTCTCTGTCCGTGACTGACACCTCTTCCACTCCCCACATTCTCATCAGCATGTCGTAGAAGAGTACGCCTACGATAATGCCGAGTATGAGGAGACCCGCGCCGATGACATAGGAATTTTTAATCCTGGCGTCTTTATCCGCTTCGCCCGCAGCCGTCTTGGCGGTGGATTTTATCTCCGGCTTCGGTTTGACGTCCGCCGCCTGGGGCGGGGCTTTCCGGGAGGCCTGTTTATCGGGCTCGTCGGGTCCAATGTAGTCTATGTTCCGTGCCCTGGGCTTTGCCGTCTCCGGCTGCTGCAGGGTGGGCTTCACGTAATCGATGCCCGTTACGGCTCCGGGCTTATCCTTGTCTCCGATCCCCGCGCCGTTCGATTCCGCGGCGCGCGATATCTCTTTCTGAAGCTCCCTGAGCTTGACGTCGAGGTCGGTCTGGGACGCGCCCAGCTGAAGGTTGTACACTGAATAGACCGAATCGAGCATGTTAAGATACTCGTCCTTGTTACTCTCGATCTCCGTGCTTATCTTATTAAGATACTCTCTGAGCTCGTGCACTATCCCGGCAACGTTCGCGGGCGTGAGCGAGGGCTTCACGGGGGCGCCGAAGAGATTTTCGGCGTCGTGCGGCTGGGAAGGCTCGCGCGAATTCCTCTCGAGATCGAGCAGCCTGATCGTAAAATCGCTTAACCCGAGCTTGTATTTGTCGGTAAAGGCCTGGATGAACGTAATCTGCCCCTTGTAGAGCTCTTTTGACTGAGATATTAGGTTGAGCGTCCTGATCAGGCGCAGGAGCTCCAGCTCAAAGTTGGCGGAGATCCGTTTCAGGTTCTCCTGAGCGAATTCTTTATCTATATCCCCTTTCATGTTAACCCATCAAACAGTTTGAATAATAGTATATATCCGGAAGTTTGGCAATGTGAAGATAATATTTAACCGCCTCTGTTAACGCCGCGGATTGAATCCGCCCCGGAGCTCGGATTCCAATATTTAGATTCCTGTGCCGGACGCCCTGCTAATGCCGGGAAGTCTTTTCCTGCCGGGGGGTTAGGTAACCGGAGTCAGCACGGTTTTATCTTGGATTTGAGGAGGGTTTTCAGCCTCTCCCTTACTTCGGGGGTCACGAACGACCTGTCCTTGAGCTTCCCGGTGAGCTCGAGCATCCTCTTGTAGGTATCGACGAACGCCCTGCATTCGGGACACTCAGACGTATGCTTTTCGAGCTCCTCGAGCGTCCTCATGTCGAGCTCGTTATCTATATAGTCCATAATATTTTCTACCAGGTCCTTGCACATTAACATGCCGTGTTTATCTCCGGGGTCGGGGCCGGCTCGGAAACCGGTGCAAAGCAGAGCACCGCTTATCCGGCCAAGGCCGTTCCCTCAATTGGTATTAGATGTGAAACACGCGTCATACGACTCGGCCGACAGGTTTTTCATCCCTTACCGTCACCCTATTATATACCGGCAAGCCGCCCGATGAAAGCCGTATAATCGGGTCCGGCCTGCGCGCGGGCTTCAAATCGCCGGGGATTACAATTATACTTTCTCGTGTGAGCTGTTTTGGCGCGGCCGTTTTCGGCAAGCGGGGCGCGTGCTCATCAAATTTAAACGGCGGTTCCAGCCGGGGGCTGTTTTATAGAAGCGCCCTGCGGGAAATCGGCGATCACTACAGACGGTCCCGGAGGAAAATATAATGTTCGATAAACCCGCGACGATCGGCCAGCTCAAGGCGAGCGAGTACAGGGTTCTCTCGGTAAGGGACGAGATGAGGAAGAACCTAATAAACAGGCTGAGGAGGGGCGAGACACCGTTTCCGGGCATTATCGGCTACGAAGATTCAGTCATTCCCCAGGTTGAAACGGCCATACTAGCGGGCCACGACGTCATATTCCTGGGAGAGAGGGGCCAGGGGAAGTCCCGCATTATCAGGTCGCTCGCGAACCTCCTGGACGAGGAGGTCCCCGTGATAAAGGGGGGAGAGCTCAACGACAACCCCTACTCCCCGGTGACGAGATACTGCCGGGAGCTCGTCGAGAAATACGGGGACGATACCGAGATAGAGTGGGTGGGGAGGGAGCAGAGGTACAGCGAGAAGCTCGCGACGCCCGACGTATCTGTCGCCGACCTGATCGGGGAGGTGGACCCTGTAAAGGTCGCCGAAGGCAGGTATCTCTCGGACGAGCTCACGATCCACTTCGGGCTCATACCCAGGACCAACAGGGGCATATTCGCGATAAACGAGCTCCCCGAC
The DNA here is from genome assembly GCA_902826595.1 of uncultured bacterium. GTDB lineage: Bacteria > Desulfobacterota_D > UBA1144 > Nemesobacterales > UBA2774 > 2-12-FULL-53-21. The sequence continues at coordinate 3,432 of CADEFK010000089.1, forward strand.
CTCGCGGAGAAGGTCCAGGTCGGCCTGTTCAACGTGATGGAGGAGAAGGACATACAGATAAAGGGGTACAAGATCAGGCTGCCGCTCGATATATGCATAGTGGCGACGGCCAACCCCGAGGACTATACGAACAGGGGAAGGATAATCACCCCTCTCAAGGACAGGTTTCAGTCCCAGATAAGCACTCATTACCCCAGGACGCGCGAGGTCGAAATAATAATAATGGAGCAGGAGGCGTACGTCCCCGAGATAGAGGGGTCGAGCCTCAGCGTTCCCAGGTTTATGAAGGAGATCATAGCCGAGCTGTCGTTTCAGGCGAGGAGCTCGGGGGATATCAGCCAGCGCTCGGGCGTGAGCGTCAGGACGACGATAGCCAATTACGAGAGCGTTATAGCGGCCGCCGGGAAGAGGAGCATAGTTTTAGGGGAGCGTGAGATCGCGCCCAGGATAACGGACTTCCCGTCGATCGTGCCCTCGACCAGCGGCAAGATAGAGCTCGAATACATGGGCGAGGACGCGGCGGAAAGCGCGGTCGTGGAAAAGCTCATAAGGCGCTCGATCAAGACGGTGTTCGATTCGTATTTCCCGTCTTTAGACGCGCTCGCGGACGTGATAAAGAGCTTCGAGCACGGATACGTCGAGGTCGCGGACGTGATGCCTTCGGAAGACTACATAATGGGCGTGAAGGAGATAAAGGGTCTCCAGGGCTGCATAGACGCGCTCGGGGTCTCGTCGGGGTCTCCGGCCGAGATCGCGTCCGCCGTCGAATTCACGCTCGAAGGGCTCCACCTGAGCAACAAGCTCAACAAGGAAGACGTCCGGGGAAAGATAATATACAAATGACCACCTCGTACAGATACAGCAAGTGGGACGGGAGGCAGACCGGGTTCGACCTCGGCCCCGGGGACTTCTTCAGCGAGATGTCTGATTACCTGATGGAGGGATGGACGCCGGACGAGGCCTGCGAATGGATTTTGAAGCAGGGGATCAAAGGACAAAGCGCGAGGGTAATGGGCATCGACGACCTCCGCTCGGAGCTGGCTGCGTGGAGGCAGAACGCCTACGACAAGTACAATCCGAGGAAGGCGCTCCACGAGATAAAGGAGGAGCTCGCCGAAATAACGAGCCTCGAGCTCGCGCGTTTGAAGGAGGCCCTTCCGGCCGATTCCGCCGAGCTTAACGAGAGGGAAAGGTTCCTGAACGGTCTCGATTCGAGGCCGGGCCAGGCGGTCGAGACCCTGAAGGATTACCAGTTCCTCGACGAAGAGGCAGGGCGCAGGTTCCGGGCTCTTCTCGCAAGGCTCGAGGATATAAGAAGGGCCGAGAGGTTCGTGAAGCGGTTCGGCGAGAAGTTTACGGGCGATTCCCATATCGAGTTAGACGGCCTCCTCGAGCTTATGGACAGGCTCGAGGAGCTCGAAAGGATGGAGAGGAGCCTCATATCGGGGAACTTCGACGACCTCGATCCGGACCGGACGGCCTGGGCGTTGAGCGGGGAAGGCCTGAAGTCGCTAGTCATGCTCAGGAACTTCAAAGCGGCGCTCGAGAAGTCGGGACTCGTGAGGACGAGCGGCGAGCGGACAGAGCTTACGCCGAGGGGCATAAGGAAGCTCGGCGAGGCCGCTCTGTCGGACGTATTCTCGTCTCTCAAGCGGAACAAGGTAGCGGAGCACGAGACCGGCTTCAGGGGGCCTGGCCCGGCGAGGCCCGAGGATACGAAGGATTACGAATTCGGCGACCCGTTTAATCTGAATATAGTGAATACGCTCAAGAAATCCCTCGCGAGGGAAACGCGGGGCAGGGGGATAAAGCTTGACCCCGGGGACTTCGAGGTTTTTGAATCGGAATACCAGACCCATGCCACGACGGCGCTCCTGCTCGACCTCTCCTGGTCGATGAGCTTTCAGGGCAGGTTCCCCGCCGCGAAACGGGTCGCGCTCGCGCTCGATCATCTCATAAGGACGAAATACCCGAAGGACGACCTCCACATCATCGGGTTCTCCACAAGCGCTAGGAAGCTGCTCACGAGGGACCTGGCCGTGACGACGTGGGACTCGAACGACCCGTTCACGAACATACAGGAGGCACTTTCTGTCGCGGCCAGGACGATATCCGGGTCGAGGAACACGAACAAGCAGATAATCCTCATCACGGACGGCCAGCCGACCGCCTATTACTTGGACGGCTACCTCCAGGTGGAGCTGCCGATGTTCTTCGGCGGGCTCTCGCCGAGGGCGACTTTCGAGACGCTCAAGGAAGTGAAGCGCGTGACCGGGATGGGCATACGCATTAATACCTTCATGCTCGACGACAGCCCGTCCTTGAGACGCTTCGTCGACGAGATGACGCGGATTAACAAGGGCCGCGCTTTCTTCACCACGCCCGAGCACCTGGGGAAGTATCTCTTCGTAGATTATCTAAAGAGAAAGAGGAAGGTGCTGTGACACACGTAGTGCGGCACACAATGTGTGGGGTTATGAAAAGACAAATAGATAGGGTGAAAGACTATTTGTTTATCCTTCTTTTCCTAGATGAACACACGTAGTGTGTTTTATGAAAAGCTCTATACAATTCGCTAAAAATCTCATGAGGAAGTCCGATTCCTTACTTGCTCGGAATCATCCCCTAAAACATTTTATAGTGCGTTAACAATCTATTTTTTAACGCAAGTTCTGTAATGTCGGGAAGAAAAGATGCGTGCTTCAACAAGCTAAGCACGAACGGGTTGGGCTTCGTTTGTTGGACGGAGCAGAGGAGTTGCGTTGGAATTGTAGAAGTGCACTATGTGCGTTAATCGCACTCATACGGCTTTGACAGGGTGATGGTCTTATCGAGGCCGGGGGTATAGAAGTACCTCTTGTGGTTACGCGACCGGACGAGCAGCTTGTCCGAACCGCAGGCGAACGTGAGCACCCTCGACTCTGGCTCCTTCATACCCCAGAGGTCGGGGCGTATGGAGGATATTTCGATGAACGTCGTCCCGCCCAGCTTCTCCTGCGTGACTATGGTGTCCGGCAGCGACTGGGGGATGTGCAGGTGGCCCGAGAGCCATATATCGACTTTATAATCCCTGAGCACTTCCCTGAACCTCTTCGAGTCGACTATCTGCCTCGCTTTCAGCCCGGAGAACATAATACCGCTTCCGTCAAGCGGCGCGTGAGTCGTCACGACTATGATCTTGTCCTGGTTATTTATGACTAGGTCCTTCCACCACTCGAACGTCTCGTCCGTTATGACGGTCGGCTTTCCCCTGTCCTCGTTCGATATGAATATGAAGAGTATGTTCCCCTTCTCGACCGTGTAGTTTACGTCCCCTCCCCCTCTCAGTTTCTCCCTGAATATGTTTCCCTTGTCCGTCTTATAGTCGTGGTTCCCGATTATCTCGTGCCATTCCTTGATATACGAGCCGTCTCTCGTCTTTATATATAGGTCGTAACTCTCCACGGTAGGGAAATGAGCGACGTCGCCCGCGTTGATAGCCATGTCCACGTCCGGGATGTTGTCGTTCACGTCCTCGACGGCGTTGCGGAAGGGTTTCATGTGCTTTCGGTCCTTGATGTGGGTGTCCGAGAGCGCCCAGACGGTGAGCGTTTCCCCCGAGGGCGGACCGCCGGAAGCTGCGGGCTCTATGGCCGTGGAAGAACCCGCACCGCAGGACGCGAGCGTGAATATCAGGAGCATGAGCAGGGGCATAATACGTTTATTCATATTCTATGATTAATACGGGGTCACGAGGCGTCCCGGATGGGGGCCGTATACGCTTCCTCTCCGGAAATCCCGGTGATCGCGACCTCTATCTCTTCGCCGGGGGCGTATTCTCCGATTGGCAGTCTGACCGGTATGTAGTTGGGCGTGGTGCCCTTCCCTCCCGTCTCGACGAGCACGGGGAACGTGCGTCCGATGAAGCCCTTGTAGAATTCGGTCTTCTTCATTGTGCCGAGCTCCCGGAGTACGGCGCTCCTCTCCTTTATGGTCTCCGGGGGCACCTGTCCGGGCATGGCGGCCGCCGGGGTGGATTTCCGCTTTGAATAAGGGAAAACATGGAAATATGTGAGCGCGGAGCTGCGGGCTGTTTCATATGTGTTCCTGAATTCCTCGTCCGTCTCCCCGGGGAAGCCGACCATGATGTCCGAGCCTATGGCCGCGTCAGGGATCCTTTCCCTGATGAGGTTGGTGAGGGCGAGGAACCTGCCGGGAGCATAACGCCTCCTCATTCTCTTCAGCACCTCGCTGTCGCCGCTCTGAAGGGCGATATGGAACTGAGGGCATATCGTCTTTGCGCCGGCTATGAATTCGATAAGCGAGGGTTCGGTATCCGCCGGGTCAAGCGACGTGAGCCTCACGCGCCCGACTATTTTCTCCCGCTCTATGGCCTGCAGCAGCTCCTCGAAGCTGGAGCCGATGTCCCTCCCGTAGCTCGCGATGTGTACGCCTGTGAGCACGATTTCCTTGTATCCGGCCCCGGCGAGCGTCTCCATCCTCTCCAGTATATCGGCTGCGGGGAGGCTCCTCGACCTTCCCCTCGCGCGCGGTATGATGCAGAACGTGCAGGCGTAGTTGCACCCGTCCTGCACCTTAAGGAACGCGCGCGTCCTGCCGGGGAAAGATTCGATGCCGGGTGTCTCGAAGCCCTTTTTCTTCTCTTTGAATATGTCGGATACGAATAATTTCGGTTCGGTCTGGGTCTCCCCTTCACGTATTACTTTAAGAAGCTCCGAGAACTTGTGAGAGTTCCCGACGACGTAGTCAACGTCCGTAAGCTCCTTTATCTCGTCGGCGGATACCTGCGCGTAACAGCCCGTTACGACAACGACGCCTTCCGGGTTCGCCCGCCTCGCCCTGTGTATGTAATGCCTCGCCTCGGCGTCCGCCCTGTGCGTCACCGTGCAGGTGTCTATCACGTAAACGTCGGCCTTTTCGGGGAACGGCACGCGGACGTATTTGCTCCCGGGGAGCTTGTTGAGAATAGCCGCCGTATCGTACTGGTTGACCTTGCAGCCGAGGGTGACGACCGATATGGTTTTCATTGCGGCAGCACCTCTTTGATCCACCCTCCCCCCAGCACCCTGTCGCCGCCGTAGAACACGACCGCCTGGCCGGGTGTAATGGCCCTCTGCGGGTCCCTGAATTCGAGCATACCCTCCGAGCCGCTCCACATCTTGAGCTCGGCGGGGCTTTCGCGGTGCCTGTACCTGACCTTGGCGTTAACTTTAAGTATGTCATTTAACATATTATCATTATATGCATTATCGACCCATGTGATGTCTTCCGCTATGAGCTTGGTTCTGTATAGCTCGGTCTCGCCGCCGACGTAAACGCGGTTCGATCCGGGCTCGATGCGGGTGACGTACATTGGCCTGCCGGTAGCTATGCCGAGGCCCCTCCTCTGCCCGATCGTGAACGAGAACACGCCACTGTGTGTCCCGAGCACCCGGCCGCCCGAGCTTACGATATCGCCCTTGCCTGACGTGAACGCCGAGCGGGCCTCGAGGTAATCCCTGTAATTCCCGTCCGGGACGAAGCAGACGCCCGTGCTGTCGGGCTTCTCC
>CADEFK010000090.1:0-3051 GCA_902826595.1 uncultured bacterium
CCCGCGCGCCCGAGCCTCCATGCGAGCGAAGGGTCGAGCACGAAGGCGGGCCAGAACACGCTCACGTATTTCACTTGATCGGAAGGGGGGACGCCGAGGGGATACACGTAGAGCGCACCGAGTGCGGCGTCCGGCATGAGCTTCGCGAATTCCTCCACCCATCCCGCGTCGAACGATATTACGACGACCCTTTTCTCCATCCCGTATCTTCTTAAATATTCGGCGAGCGTCCCGGCCGTTCCGGGGCTTCCGCCCGGGTCCTTTACCTCTATGACCAGAGTGGAGGATGTCCCTTTCATGTATTCGAGCGCCGCGCCCAGGTGCGGGACGGCCTCGCCTTTGAATTCATTCGAAAAATAGCCCCCCGCGTCGAGATTCCTCACGTACTCCCAGTCCCGCTCCCCGACGCGCCCCGTGCCGTCCGTGGTCCTGTCGAGAGATCCGTCGTGCATGAGAACGGGCACGCCGTCCGAGGTGAGGCGGATGTCTATCTCTATAAACGGAGCGCCCGCGCTCACGCCGGCCCTGACTGCGGCGAGCGTATTCTCGGGGGCGAGTCCCGCCGCCCCCCTGTGCGAGACGGGATACACTTCTCCTTTTTCCGTGAGAGAAGCGAACACGAGATGAAGCGCAGCGTTGAGCGCGACGAGCGCGGCCGCGATTATTAAAATCCGCTTTCCGGCGGCGCGTCTTTTGCTTTCGGGTATTTCAGCCACGGATCAATGATATAAAAGAAGCCGCGTTTAGTAAAGCGGCGTCAGAGCGCTCTCCAGACGTTGAACACGGCGAACGCGAGCACCCACGCGATGACGAAGCTCCCGCCAAGGAATATGAGGGAGTATTTCCTGCCGAGCTCCTTTATCATTATCGCGACCGTCGCGACGCAGGAGTTATAAAGCAGGAGGAGTATCATGAAGGAATATGCGGACGCGGGGGTAAAAGACTGCTTGATCGAATTCCTGAGACCGTCTTCTTCCCCGGTGTCCCCCACGTCGAACGAGGAGAACCCGAGAGTGGCTACCGCGAGCACGGAGTCCTTCACGCTCGTGAGGAGCCCTATCCCCTGCTCCTTCGCGAGCACGAGGAGGTCGGGGCTTGCGGCCCCGGGGGCGGGCTCAGGCCCGGACGTCTTGTAGATGACGGCCATCGAGCTCAGCACCACCTCCCTCGCGAGAAACGCCGGGATTAGCGACGTGGTAGCCCTCCAGTCGTCGAGCCCTATAGGCTTGAACACGGGGGTGATGGCCTTCCCTATCGAGGCCGCTATGCTCTCCTCGGGGCCCTTTATTCCGGGCGGCAGGTTGAGTAAACCCCACACGACCATCGATACTATGAATATCACCGTCCCCGCCCTCCAGAGGAACCTCTTCGTGTGCGCCCAGACTATAATCGCTACGGTGCGGTAGGAAGGGAGCCTGTAAGGGGGCATTTCGAGGACGAAGCTGGTCTTCTTTCCTTTCAGATAAGACCGCCTCAGCACGAGCGCTGTGAGGAGCGCGACGACGATGCCGATCAGATAGAGCGATATGATCACGACTGCAGGGTGGTCGAAGAAAATGAACGAGAAGAACGCGAACACGACGAGCCTCGCCGGGCAGCTCATGAACGGTATCATCATGCCGACCAGTATCTTGTCCGTCCTGTTCTCGAGGTTCTTGGTCGCCATTATCGCGGGCACGTTGCAGCCGAAGCTCAGCAAAAGCGGCGTCATCATGTTCCCGTGGAGCCCGAGCCTGTGCATGAACCTGTCCATCAGGAAAACGATCCGGGGCAGGTATCCCGACATCTCGAAGAACGTGATGAAGAAATAGAGTATCGCGACGAGAGGGATGAAGGTCACGACGAAACCCACGCCTCCGATGATCGCCTCGTTCACGAACCTGATGAGGATCGCGGGCAGGCCGATATTCGTACCAAGCGCCGTGAACCCGGCCGAGAGGAAGTTGTTCATGAACCCGTCGATCCAGTCCATGTACGGGCCCGAGAAATCGAACGAGACCTTGAACATCAGGTAAAAGAGGAGGACGTATATCGCGATACCGATGAACGGATGCAGCAGCACGTTGTCGAGCCTGTGCGTGAGGCTGCTCGGCTTTCGCTTCGAGAAATTGGTGGCCTCCTTCTCGACCCTGTCGGCGAGCTTCCACCTCTCTTCCCCGGCCTCCTCGGAATCGCCCCGCGGCGGAGTGAGCCTCCCGGCCTTACTGCGGGACGCGCCGTCCCGCTTGCCGATCCCGCGGCAGCATTCGAGTATGTGCTTGAGGAGCGCATCGACGCCCTCGCCCGTTTTGCCCACAGTGAAGCAGGCGCGCACGCCGAGCAAGCTCTCGACCTCGGCCACGTCCACCGCGATGCCGCTCTTCCTCGACTCGTCGGCCATGTTGAGCGCGAGCACGACGGGCTTCCCGAGCGGGAGCAGCTCGAGCGTAAGCATTATGTTCCTTTTGAAGTTGGAGAGGTCGATGACGTCGACTATGATGTCGAGCTCTTCGCTCCCGAGAAAATTCGCGGCGACCTTCTCGGCGTCGGTCGTGGCCTTGAGATCGTATATGCCGGGCAGGTCAATGATGTGGAGGTTATAGCCGTCGAGCGTGATATAGACTTCGGATTTCTCAACGGTCACCCCGGCCCAGTTCCCCACCTTGAGGTTTTTACCGGCGATCTTGTTGAGGATTGTGGTCTTGCCTACATTCGGGTTCCCAGCGAGCCCTACGGTAATCAGAGTTAAGAGACCTCCATAACTCCCGCCAGGTCCTTGTCTATTACGAGCTCGACGCCGAGGTCGAGTATATTGAGGATGATGTTCCGGCCCTGAATCCGTTTTACCCTGATCCTGGTCCCTTTCTGCAGTCCCATGGAGCGGAGTTTCCCGTAGGTGTGATGATGATCTCTTGCCCCTTTGAATACTGCTTCCGAGTCGTGGTCCAGATCGAGTATCGTCATATTGCCCTGATTACCTCTTGATATCATTCGGATTCGGCGGTCAAATGAAATTCAATGTCAAATTCAATATATACTATTCCCGGAAACTGTCAAGGATAATTTCAGGGC
>CADEFK010000090.1:3151-8956 GCA_902826595.1 uncultured bacterium
ATTCTACTCCGAATTCAAGATCCAGGTGCTCGGGAATCCGGGGGAGTACCGGTTCAGGAAATAAAGAATCGCCCGGCGCTCGAGAGATGACAATCAGTGACATTAACGAAAGCGATCTGGTATAAATAATATCATGACCAACGAACTCCTGCTTGCCGGCGCCGTGCCCCCATTTCTGGCTGAAATCGTGGCAATCGTCGTCATGTGCGCCGCGGCCGCTTACATATGCCAGCGGCTGGGCCTCGTCCCCATTATAGGCTTTCTGGTAGCGGGCGTGCTCCTGAGCCCCGGCCTTTCCGGCCTGGTCACGAACAGGGAGCTCATAGAGGCGGCTGCGGAAATAGGCGTCATACTGCTTCTCTTTACGATAGGTCTCGAGTTCAGCCTCGAAAAACTCGGAAAGATCAGAAAGCTGATATTCGCCGGCGGAGGCGTTCAGGTAATTCTCACCTCGTTCCTGGTCATGCTGATACTCGTTCTATTCGGCATAGACTGGCAGGTTGGTATGTTTACGGGTTTCCTGATATCCCTGAGCTCGACCGCGATCGTGCTCAAGATTCTGGCCGACAGGGGGGAAACAAACTCGAATGCGGGGCAGATCGGCCTGGGTCTCCTGATTTTTCAAGACCTGGCAATCATACCGATGGTCCTGCTCGTCCCGATACTCGGAGGAAACGCGGGCTCCAATCTCGAGATTCTTACGGCTCTCGGCAAAGCGGCGGCCGTAATCGTCCTCGTGCTGGTGGTGGCGCGCCGGCTGATGCCCAAGGTCCTGGAAATAATATCGAGGGCTTGCTCCCCCGAGATTTTTCTTCTAAGCGTGATAGCAATCTGCTTTGGCACGGCTTATCTGACGAGCCTGGCCGGGGTGAGCGTTTCCCTGGGCGCGTTTCTCGCGGGTCTCGTAGTCAGTGAAAGCAGATACTCACACAACGCCATGAGCGAAATTTTACCTCTCCAGACCCTCTTCAGCGCGACCTTCTTCGTCTCCGTAGGCATACTCCTCGACGTGAGCTTCGTCCTCGACAATTTTCTCGTGGTCGCTTCGATAGTGCTCGCGGTTCTCGTAATCAAAGTGCTTACCACGGGGCTGAGCGTGTTGTCGCTCGGCTATAAAATGCCGGTCGCGATCGCCTCCGGGCTCATGCTGGCGCAGATCGGGGAGTTCTCCTTCGTTCTCGAGCGCGCGGGGAGAGAGGTGGGTATGTTTCCCGCGGAGATGGCCGAGATGGGTTCCCAGATATTTATAGCCTCGACCGTGATATTGATGATACTGACTCCGTTTCTGACGCAGTTTGGTATGAAGCTCCAGCGCCGGATGAACGCCCGGATCGAGGAAAAGGGCGCAGCCGCTGCGGGATATGAGATCAATCACGACACCTTTCCAAGACTTGAGAACCACGTGATAGTGGCCGGTTACGGAAGCTCCGCCAGAAAACTGGTAAGGATTCTGTCCAACTCGGGCATACCCTACGTCATCACGACTTTAAGCCCCGCCGGGGCGATCGAGGCGGAGTCGCTGGGATACCCTGTAATACTCGGGGACGCGAGCAAATACCATATTCTGAGCCTGGCCGGCATCCAGTATGCCAAAATGCTCGTCATTCCCGACGACGAGCCCGCCATGGCGCACCGCATCTCGTCGGTCGCGCGTAATTTCAATCCGACTATGCGGATAGTTATACGAACCCGGTACGCCGATGATATGGATGAATTGAGCCGGTCCGGAGCGAGCGTAGTTATCCCGGAAGAGCTCGAGAGCATCGTGCAGGTAATCGGAAGCATCCTGCATGACTACCAGCTACCGCTTGAGGAAATCGAGAAACACATAGAAACGATGCGTGGGGATAATTACGCGGCTCTCGATGAAACAGTGCTGCTGAACGCCAAAGTATCATGCGGGAGTCTGGACGAAAATTGCCTTGACACACGAATGGTGACAGTGAAAGAGGATATGCCGATCGCGGGAAAAGCTATGCGCGAGGCGAATTTCGAGGGTTATGGTCTCGAGGTGAAACAAATAAAACGCGGATGGGAGAAAGCAGACCCTGCTCCCGGTTTCGTTTTCAAGCCCGGCGACGAAATCCTTTTATCCGGGCCGGCCGCCGCTTTTTCGGAAGCCTCGTCTCTCTTCCGCTCCCCTGATTTCAAGTCCGGCGAATTGCAGGATCCCGGGTATCCGGCCGGGAGAAAAAGTGCGGGCATCAACAGAGAGGAGTTCATTAATCCGCCTTCGGATATCGATTCCGCGATATGCAGCCACGGGGATAAAGTAAAACCTGTAATGCCAAGCGCCTCCGGCTGCGAGGATTGTCTCAGAACCGGGGACAGATGGGTTCATCTCAGGATTTGCATGACTTGCGGGCACGTCGGGTGCTGCGAATCGTCCAAAAACAAGCACGCGCTCAAGCATTACAACGACACCCATCATCCTATAGTGAAGTCTCTCGAACCGGGGGAAGATTGGGCCTGGTGTTATTCCGATAAAGCGTACGTCTCCAAGAGCTAGTCGTCGGGAGATCCCGAAGATTGAGGGTTCCCTAACCTTGACGAGCTTAATAGACCCCCAGTCAGATAATATGAAGCAATAGGATTCGGAACCTGTTACGACGCGTCCAACTCGGCCAGATATCTGTGAACGCTGCTTACGGCCATGCCCCCCTCCCCCACGGCGGAGGCTACGCGTTTGACGGAGTTCGACCTTACGTCCCCTGCGGCGAATATGCCCGGGACGCTTGTTTCAAGCATCATCGGGAACCGGTGTTCCAAAGGCCAGTTTTTATCATCGTACGCATCTATGCCCGTACATATAAAACCGTTATCGTCGAGCTTTACCCCGCAGCCCCGAAGCCACCCGGTATTGGGCACCGCGCCGAGCATGAGAAACACATGCCGTATCCCCATCTCTCCGGTCTCGCCGGTCTTTCTGTTGCGCCAAACAATCTCTTTTAAGTGATTCTCGCCCCGCAATTCGGCAATTTCGGTGTTGCTGTGGAGAGTGATGCGGGGAGAAGAATTAATCCTGCCTATCAAATAATCGGACATGCTCGCGGCAAGGCCTTCGCCCCTCACGAGAATATGCACACGGCTCGCGTACCTCGAGAGAAAGACGGCCGCCTGCCCGGCTGAATTGCCCCCCCCGACTATAATTACCTCCTCCTCCTCGCAGAAGCCTCCCTCCATCGCAGTCGCCGCGAAGTAAAGCCCCGCGTTCTCGAATTCCTTTTCGCGGGCAAGCCCGAGACTCCTGTAACGAGCCCCGGACGCTATCACAATGGTCCTCGTCGCGATCATTTCACCGCTGTCGAGTCTTACAGTAAACGGGCGCTTGCCGCAGTCGATCTTCTCCACCGCCCGCGGCAGCGCGATCTTTGCGCCGAATTTCTGAGATTGAATCTGCGCCCTGCCCGCGAGTGCCTGGCCCGATATACCGGTGGGGAAACCGAGATAATTCTCGATCTTGGAGCTCGTGCCCGCCTGCCCTCCGGGGGCTTCGGCCTCGAGCGCGATTGTTCTGAGCCCTTCCGACGCCGCGTTCAATGCCGCGGACAAACCCGCCGGTCCGGCGCCGATGATCGCCACGTCATATGATCCCGCCTGATCGATCTCCTCTATTAATCCGAGGTGCTCGGCTATCTCGAAGGTTGAGGGGTTTCTCAGGAAATTCTCCCCGTGGTGAATTAACACGGCAGGCAGGTCGTCCTTTGAAACATTGAATCTCCCTAATACCTCACGGGATTCCTCCCCATCGAGATCGCTCAAAATGACTACGGGATATCCGTTACGTCTCAAGAAGCGCTCTATCCTCAATGTGTCTCTCGATTCCCTCGGCCCTATAAGCGTTACCGAGCCCTGCTGGTGAGAGATCAGACCGACGCGCCGCAATATGAAAGCCCGCATGACGATTTCGCCTATACCGGGCTCGGCCGACATCAGCTTCCTGAAATTGGCGCGGTTGATTCGTATCACTTCGCCGTCCTCCCCCATTCTGCCGCCGACGAGTATTTTACGGTCGTTGAAGAGATCCACCTCTCCTGTAAACTGCTTCTCGCCGTGGATGGTTATTATCTTTTGCCCTTCACGCCGGTGTTCGTAAATCTCGATATTGCCGCTGAGGACGATAAAAAAATCAACCGTCCTCTCGTCTCTTTCAAAGAGAACTGCGCCTTTTCCGAGTTTTTCGACGACGCCGAACGGTTTCGCGCGGTTGATCTGTTCTTCGGTTAAAGTCGGAAAGGTCTGGGCCTTTCGCGCATAGGGGTCGCTCGGATCGAGCGTATTCGGATCCGGTAGAATATCGTTGCTCATCTTGCCGCTCCCTCGGATAATCCAGGCTTATAGTTCGAGTCCCTGATAGGGGCCCGAATTGAGCCCCGTATTATATAGTCTAGCATCCCGTCCAAGGAATTCTAAAAACGCATTCACTTATTTTATTGCCTTCAATTAACCTGTCACGCTCCATGCCGGGATTCTTGTCGATAAAAACCTTCTACGCCCGGGACGGCGAGCGTGTCTCGATAGTCGAGTTCGAATCGAAGGAAGCCCACGAGGCATGGAGGAAACACCCGGAGCACAGGGAAGCGCAGCGCCTCGGGCGCGAAAAATTCTACTCCGAATTCAGGATACATGTGCTCGACAATCCGAGGGGGTATGATTTTAGGAAGGAATAATCCCCCCTCACGCACGGAACTTGAAATCCTTCACCTCTCTCCGGCCTTCATCGCCATCCCCCATTCACCTGCCCGCGCCCCGCTTGAAAATACCGATTGAAAAGTACCAGACTTCAGATTATCCTACATATAAAATTATTAATTATGAGGTTAACCGATGTCGAAGAGACGCATGTCTTTAGGAGTCTTGTTAATAGTAACGGCATGTTGCGGGTGTATGACCGCGGCCGAGCACCAGAGCAGCCTTCCCTCCACGCAAGCAGAGGAGATGACCGTGGGCGTCGTGCAGAAGGAGATACGCGTCGGGATGTCAGGCGCCGACGTCGCCCAGGCTTTGGGCTCGCCCAACATAGTCACGAAGGACAGCGCGGGGAACGAAACATGGGTGTACGACAAGATCGCCTCCGAGGTGTCTTATTCGAAGGACGCGGGAGGCACGGGCCTGATAATTAATCTGTTCGGCGGATACGGGAGGGAAGCGGGAGCCGTAAGCACCACGCAGAAAACTCTCACTGTCGTCATCAAATACGACGCCAAGGGTCTCGTCGAATCGTTCTCGTACCACGCGAGTAAGTTTTAGTAGATCCGGGATTTCGGTTTTCGCTTTAACGAGGGGGGATATCATGAGAATCGCATTCTTGTTGTCATCTCTTGTGTTTGTGTTCGCGCTTTCCTGCGCTCCGGCGGCGAACGTCGAGCCTGAAAAGACCCAATTACAGATACGCGAGTTTCAGACGAGGGCGTTTGACGTAGACAACGAGCTCATGGTGATGAAGGCGGTCGCGAGCGTGCTGCTCGACGAAGGCTTCATCATCAAGGACGCGGAAACCGATCTGGGAATTATAAGCGCTACGAAGGAGCTCGATATCGAGAGCGGGAGCGAGAAGTTTTTTTCCATCCTATTCTTCGGTGCAAACGCAAGGTGGGCGAAAAACAGCATCATCGAATCCACGGTTAACGTGAGCGGGTTCGGCAAGCAGGTGAAGGTGCGCGTGATATTCCAGGTGAAGTCCATGAACAACGTGGGCGAGGTTATGCTCGTGCAGCAGGTGGACGACGAGCAGTATTACCAGGACTTTTTCGCGAAAGTGGACAAAGGCATATTCATCCAGAAAGAAGGGATCTGAAACAGCCG
>CADEFK010000091.1 GCA_902826595.1 uncultured bacterium
ATCTCAGCCGCAAGGTCTAAAGTCCAGTATGTTGCCGTATTGCCCTTGAACTTACCTTTATCAACCCCGACCCCGGCGTCTTCATAAGAAGGGTCCATTATGTTCGCGCAGTGACCGGGGGATTTGAGCCATGCGCCCATAACATCACCCTCGCGCTCGTACCCGACCGCGATATTCTCCCCCCAGAGCATCGTGTCATAGCCCTCGTTCATGAGCCTGTCCCCCGTGTCTGAGCCGTCGGATCCCTCGTGTCCGAAAAAGTTGGTCTCGGCCATATCGGTCGAGTGGCCGAGGGCGGCCGCCGCAACCCTGCCGTCCCAGTTAAGCGGACGGGCCGCGGGGAAAAACGTATCGCCGCAGCTCCTCGCCTCCGCCCGGGCGTTATTGATCAGATCGAGCATCACGACCGCGCTGCGCCCTTCACAACTCGTGAAGGCACGCAATCCTGCTTGGTCCAGGCATTCATCCATACCGGGACCGCCATCCAGAAAATTCTTCCCCTTGCCGCCATTCAATAGATCGTTTCCCTTATTGCCTCTTAAAATATCATTTCCAGGCCCCCCAAACAGCTGATCATCTCCAGGACCGCCGATGTTTCGGTCATTGCCCAATCCACCGCATATCACGTCGTCGCCACCGAGGCCCTTGATTACATCATTCCCGGCAAGTCCGGCGATTATATCCGGGCCGGGCGTACCGTTAATCACGTCATTGGCAGGCGTGCCTGTGATTGTGGCTTTAAGACCGTTGCATTGGGGTTGAGCAAAAACCGGATCAGCGTAGAATGCGCTTGCGGCAAGCAATAAAAATAACAAAATAATCGACTTGCTTGATCTCATGAAGATATTCATGTACCCACAGGCCTCATATGTAATATCGGCCCATAACATAATTCCCCGGTACTAATTTTAATGCTCTTAAATTATTTTTGTTGAAGTAATTACAAGCCCGCAGTATTTAGATTTATGTCTGAATTACTCTTCAGGCCGGATTAAACTAACGGGCATTATGCGACGTGATTTGAAATGACTTTTCTCGATTACCGGGGCTTGCTATATCCGGATGAAGAGCCAAGCATGACAGGGTGTTAACTTTTAAGAGTAAAGCAATATATTAAGTTACAGGAATTTGCCGCATGCTTCAAAATCCCGGCTTAAACCACGCTTGAGATATGGGGGCAGTGGTTTTGGGAATAGTCGGGTTAATGGTTATCCGCAGGAGGAAAGCCGCGGCGTAATTATGATTTCAACGAACCTATACACAGGTTATAGGGAGCTACGACTCCGCTTTTTTGTTTATCGACCGGTTAGGACAAAGTATTTAAGAGCCTGTTTAAATTCAACTTAATCCGGTTTCGACATTTGAATCTCCCGTCCCCGAAGCATATACCTTTTAGCAATATGCTACTGGTAATATGATCAGAATTGTTATATATTTTTTTATTTTGTAATTTGCAAAGGCGGTGGAACGAATGAATTGCATGTATTGTAGCTACGGGCTCCCGGATAGAGGGTATTATTGCCCTAATTGTTCCGCACAGGTTAGATGCAAAAAATGCTCCGAAACACTCGAACCAAATGCAAAAACTTGTGTAATGTGCGGGACGAAGGTGAAGGATGAAGTTGAAACACTTACATCGAAAGCCAATACCACAGAACTAGCAGTAAATACTTTTGAGCTAAGTGAAACAATAAAGAATCGTACCATACGTGCAAAATTTACAGATAATGTAGGAACAGTATTTGCTGAAACTCTAGCATTGTTCGCAGGAAACCGGTTTAATACTGGGGATTCTCAACGGAAGGTAACAAAAGATAACCGATCGCATTTTAGCATTCCACTAGCAGCAAGCACTCTCCCCGACAAAGAAGAAGTAGATGAGGAAGAAGAGAAAGATAATAGATCAGGAATTGCGAAAGACGGAATTAGCAACGATTTAGAAAAAATTAATATGATTTTCCGATTTGACGATGATCGGGTTACATTGAAAGAACCACGCATAAAAGCAAATAGCAAACTCGATTACGGAAAACGAATTATATATATATTCCTTTACGCAAATGAATTGCGAGGAACAAATCAAGTGTCTCGTGACAATATAAATGCAATTTTAAAAGAGGCGAATGTATATGATAGTAACATTCGATACTGGATAGCCAACAACCCGGATTTAACAACTGATAATAATATGTATGAACTAAGAAATAGTGGTCAAATTAAAAGCAAGCAAATTATAAGCGAAATATTTGATGCGAATAAACCAGATGGATGGATGCCTGGAACGAAAACTACTAAATCAAGTTCCGTAAAAAAGACAAAAAGAAAAAATGATAATGAAAACATTATCAACGTAGGAAAAGAAGATGAAGAAGCTAAGAAAACCAGTCCAAAAAGCAGTCTTCCTAATCCCACGAAAGTATTAAATCGTTTAATAAATGAAGGGTATTTTGCAAAAGTTCGAGAAATCCAAGATATTATCTCTCATTGCAAAACACTAGGATATACATACAAAAGCAATGATTTTTCCATGCCGCTACTCAGATTAGTGCGTGGGTTGAAATTAAATCGCACGACAAATCAAGCAGGTAGATATGAGTACAAAGCATGAATCTCCCATTCTTGAATCAGCTTTAGCCAATATACAAAAAAATTTTCGTACTCGTATAATTACTACTTATTTAGAGATTAAGAAAAGATATAGTGAAGCTCATTTTGATACTTCTTATGATACAAGTGGTTTGAGTGCAGGAAAATTTTGTGAGACTTTACTTCGATTTCTACAGCATGAGCTTACAGGCAATTATATCCCATTTGGAAAACATCTTAATAATTTCCCTGATGAGGCCAGAAAGCTAATTACACTTCCTGAAAGTACAGGACACGAAACACTTCGGATCATTCTACCAAGAGCATTAGTCTTCATATACACACTAAGAGGCAAACGTGGTATTGGACATGCCTGGGGTGATATTGATGCTAATCAGATTGATGCGGCAACAATTGTTAGAATAGCGGATTGGATTATATGCGAGTTGATTAGAATCTACAATAACTTACCCATTGAGCAATCACAAGCAATAATAGATATACTATCTAAAAGAAATATGCCAGATATTTGGGAAGTCGCCGGCAAAAAGCGAATACTTAAGCCCGGTCTTGATTATAAACAAAAAGTGTTGTTATTATGTTATTCCGAGAAGGATGAAGGGATAATGGTAGAAGATCTGTTTGCATGGACTGAATATAGTTCTCTTTCCAAGTTCAAAAAACGGGTTATAAGAGCCCTTCATCAAGATCGATTTATAGAATATGACACAGAATCAGAAATAGTTTATATATCTCCGAAAGGAGAATTGGAAGTCGAATCAAAAATACTTTCAAGACCTATACAGCAATAGTTTTTTATATCTATAACATCCTCTTCTTATTACAACTCTTCATAATAGGCATCCATTATGTGGATCGAAATTCTCAAAAGATACAAAAAAGCCCCTTCCCCGCTCCGGAGGAAGAGGCTCACAGTTATTCTTTATTTATCAGATTTTATACTATATGACAGTAAAAGATTAGATTCCCGATTAAAACTTCGGGAATGACAAGGAATAATTAATGTACACCCTCACCCTACCCCTCTCCCCTCAAGGGAGAGGGAAATTAATGACGAACGGTCTCTTTAAAAACTTCACTTCCCCCCAGTTGCGGTCCAATCGAAGAGGGCCTGCTTGTCGGCGTCCGTGAGCGTTGCGTCTCCGTGAAGCAGCAGGTAGTACCACTGCGGCATCTCGCCCTCCTCGACCTCCTCCCGGATCTCCTTAAACTTCTTCAGCTTCCTTTTCTCTTCGTATCCCTTCCACTCGGAGAAGTTAAGCTCGTCCCTCCCCTCCGCGACGTCGTCCGCGAGGAGCCATGACGCTGGGGCTATGTAGGAATACCACGGCCACACGGTCTCGTTCGAATGGCAGTCGTAGCAGGAGCGCATGAATATTTCTTTAACGCGGGGCGGGGCGTCTATCTCGCCCGTTACCGGCGGGTTCGACCTCTCTACCGGTATGAACTGGATACCTATGAACGCAACTATCAGCACAGCCGTAATAATCTTTAGGTACACCGCAATCTTTGCGTACACCGCTTCATCTACCTCCGGTTTGAATTTCAGTCGGGACTGCTTCTCTCAAAGGGGAAATATTATAATGGAATCTGCCGCCTAATCCAGCCCTCTCCGGCTAAATTCTCACATGAAACCCTCACGCTTGTAACCGATTTTCGACACCTTCGGTACCGCGCTCCGGTTCAGTCGGGTGCAGGGTATGACAGAAATTAAGCTGCACACCCAAAAGCCGCCTGACTGACTTTTCTACTAAGTACAACAATTGGTTGAATCTACCGGCAGGCATCTCGTTGCCGCTTCTTATCCGGAGCGGCAGCCATTGCATCACCGTCGTCCGGAATGACTGGAAAGGCGGGGTTACCGGCTTTATTATCGACACGGATTCCGATGATCGCGGAGCCCGCAAAATTTCGCTTGTTTCCCCGAAACCGTGGGGTACTATTTCCGTAGCGGAAATCCTTTTCAAAATCAGGCGTTTAATTAAATATATAGCCTGATCGGGAGGATGATGGGATGTGCAAATTCCTTCTCTTAGTTCTTCTTACACTCTTTATACCAATGGCTTTAACCGGAGGGTGCTCGAGCTCGAATCAGGACGACCCCGGAACCGATCCGCCTGCTGACTCAGTCCTCTACGGCTTTACGCCCTTCCCCTACGACTTAAGCCTGGAGGCCGTCGATAAAGTCCACGAAATCATTCTGCCGAACTCGAACCTTTACGCAATACATTACGACAGGTGCATCCCCTGGCAGGAGGCGCTTGACGGGGCGGAATTCCCGGAGTGGATTGTAGCTGACTGGGACGACACGAAAAACCGCATTCCCGACGCTCACGCCGTGTACCTCGCGATCGCCCCTACCGCTACCGATCGTATTAGCCTTGCCCCGAACTGCGGCCCCGGGGGAGAGGACGACATAAAACCCTTTCCGCCCCAGTTTGAAGGCGCGCGTTTTAACGACGACGCGGTAAAGCAGGCTTTCTTGAATTATGTGCTGAGAGCGGTCCGCCACTATGACCCGTCATACCTTAATATCGGAATCGAGATAACCGGAATGTCTCTTAATACCCCCGAGCGGTGGCGGGATTTCGAGGAACTCTACGATTACGCGGCTCCCGCGATCAAGGCCGAGTTCCCGGACATCCGGATAAGCGTTTCGTTCGTGCTCCAGACGCTTCTGCTGGACAGAGTCGCAAAGCAGGTAAAGCCGCTCCTCGAGAGAAGCAATTATCTGGGGCTTAGTTTCTATCCCTACGGCTCGGAGTTCGGGGAAGCGCAGGGCGAGCCTCCCCTGCCCGGTGAAATCCCGGCGCAGTGGAGAGAGCCGCTCGATTTCGCGCGCGGCTATACGGATAAACCGATAGCCATAACCGAGACCGGCTACACGACGAAGGACATATTCCTCCCGGAGGCGGGCATCAACTTCCCGGGCGATGAGGAAAAACAGAGAGCCTACGTGCGCGACCTGGTGGAAATCTCGAAGGAGAACGACTTCATATTCGTCGTCTGGTTCGTCCCCGTGGACTATGAAAGGTTACTGGACGATATCCCCGGCTTTCCCGAGTCCTTCTTGATCTGGAAGAACGCCGGGCTTTTCGACGCCGACGTGAATCCCAAGCCGGCATGGGCGGAATGGATGGGATTTAAAGACTAGATTCCTCCCAACATCGAAATAACCGCGGGAGGATGTGAGCCTGAACCCCCTGACTCTTTTTATCGAATTAAACGAGAAACCCATCCCAACCCTTTCCCAACGGGATTTGACAGCTATGGCCGGTGTTCCCGGAATATCAGGAATAATGATTATTGGAAGAAGACAAGCTGCTGCTTAAATCAACAATGCTTTACAGAACAGATTCCCGGTAAAAGATCCCGGGAATGACAAAACCAAAACGGAGCTCCGGCTCCCTTTTGTGTTTGTTGTCCAACTTGAACCAGGCTTGACAAAAGGGGGGCTGTGTATGGCAAAGCTTAAATATCATTTGAATCCTTCCCGCACGTAATCGAGCTTCCATGCCTTGGGCAGCACCTCGGCCTCGAGCTCGTAATCGCTCGCGCCCCAGTCTATCTTCGCAGCCCGCGCCCCGTCGAGCGAGGTCGTGAACACAGGCTCGGGGGCCGTCGGCTCCTCCCTCTCTCTGTATCCGACCGGGAAATACACAGTGACCGTCACGTTCCTCACGTCGTACCCGGACGTGTAGAGGGCCTTGTACACCCTGGCCATGTCGGACTCGGACTTGAGCTTGAACAGATCCGGCAGCATCACGTCGTCGATGTTGAATTCGACGAGCACGTCGTACCCCCCGCCCGCGGCTTCCTTCACCTCTATCTTCCGGACACGGTCGAGCCCGATGTTGTTCTGGCCTCTCAACTCGGCCGCGGCCCTGTACTTGAGCGTCTTCACCTGGTCGGCCCCGCCGAGCTCCCCGGGGGGTATGTAGTACCTGGGGTCGACCGGCCTCGACGCGTTCGCGTATAGCATGGCCCCTACCAGGAACACTGCCGGAGGGATGTAGAACATAAGTACGCCCTTCCTCGTAGGCTCGCCAGCCCAGGGCAGAAGGAGCCCCGGCTTCGCGATCCCCACGGCGAGCGCCGCGATGCAGATCAAGAAGAGCGCGTAAACCCTGCTCTCGAGATTAGTGCGCGGGAAGAATACGATGCTGAGCGCGATCATCGCGAAAAACGCGTACCCGTAAACGGCGGACGCCCTTCTCCTGGTCTTTTCCCTCGACCACGGCAGGGCTATGGCCGGATCTATCAGTCCGACGACTATCATTATGAGGGATGCTATCGTGAGCCAGGCTATGACGACTTCCATGTAAGTGCGAGTGCTCCGGTCCTTCCATGCCCGCGCCGCCCCGGCGCGCCCCTCCGCGTCAACAAATCTACCCTCTCGGCGTATTAACTCAACACACAGCGTTGGCCGCAGTATCTGCGGGCGTATCTACTCCGCTTGGGCCGGGCTGATGTGCCGGCAGCAAGCGCACTCGTTCCCACAGCGCGCCTATGGACAGAACGTGCGTAACTCTCTTACATGCAAGCGGCGGCCCGCCGCCCGGCTAAAATACGATGAGCTCGCAGGTGTATCCGAAGTTTCCGAGGTCCTCCGAAACCTGACTGAACTTCATCTGCCCGAACTGCTCTCCGCCTATTGTCGCGAGCGTGACCTGGAGGCCCTTGAGCTCCGCGGACTCCCCCTCGTCGGCCGTGAATTCGAGCCGCTTGCATTCGGTCTGCACCCAGGTGAAGTCCCCAATGTCGGAGCGGGTCCCCGTGCCGTCCGCGAAAAACGCGATCGTATACTCGACGACCCCTCCTGTCCTGCACTCCCATTCGGAGTCCTGATCGTCGAAGTTGGCGCCGTTGTAGATGCTCGATATGCCGAAATCACATAAATTGCTGCCGCCGCAGCCCCCTATATTCCCGAGCGATATGATCGTGATAAGAAACGCGAGAGCGGCGGATGATAAAATTACTTTCCTCATGGCCTGCATCCTCCTTTAGATGGTTTAGGCATCAGATGGTATTTCTCGCCCGCGGGAATGGACGCCCCGGGGGAAAGCTACATAAATTATATCTCAGATTGCGAAATGGGAAAACCGGCCGAGTGCCCGCCCGGCGCGTTCCCGCGAATCTCCCCACTCCCCCTACCATTCCCGGCGATGCCGCCGGGCCCGTCCGTACCGAGCGTGCCGAGGGGCTTAGGGCCTGACCGGCCTGACTTCATGTTGGCCCTCCCCCCTCCGAAAATGCAGTATTCACAGGGGACGGATTGTAGTATTATAGGTAAAGGGGGGTTATTCCCGCGGTCCCCTGCCGCGGAGGTGAGAGATGAAGACATCCGCAGTACTGACATTCCTCTGTTTATTCGCGGCCCGGGCGGCATATGCCGCGCCCTTCGCCTATATCACTAACGAAATGGACGACACGGTCTCTGTGATAGACACCGCGACAAACGCCGTGGTGGCGACTATCACGGCCGGGGACGAGCCCAGGGGCGTCGGCGTAAGCGCCGACGGGAGGTTAGTCTACGTCACCAATTTTCTCGCAGACAGCGTCTCCGTCATAGACACCTCGATCAACCGGGTCACCGCTACAATCCCCGTCGGGCAGCAGCCCCAGTGCGTGGCTGTAAGCCCGGACGGCAAACGCGCGTACGTCACCAATTTCAAGAGCGGCACGGTCTCCGTTATAGACACGGGAGAGCGGAAGGTCGTCGCTTCCGTGCCCGTCGGCGACAAGCCCGACGGCGTCGCGGTCGCGCCCGACGGCCGCCGGGTGTACACGGCGAATTTCGGCGGCGACAGCGTC
Organism: uncultured bacterium; assembly: GCA_902826595.1. GTDB lineage: Bacteria > Desulfobacterota_D > UBA1144 > Nemesobacterales > UBA2774 > 2-12-FULL-53-21. The sequence goes on from CADEFK010000091.1 coordinate 8,422, forward strand.
TCCGTCATAGACTCCGCAGACAACAAGGTAAAGGCGACTATTCCGAGCGCGCACAGGCCCTCGGGCATCGTTGTGAGCCCGGACGGGAATTTCGTTTACGTAACGAACATCGCGAGCGGGGACGTAACGGTCATAAAGACCGCGGACAATACGGTAATAGCCACGGTAAAGGCGGGGATGCTTCCCTCGGGAGTAGTCGTGAGCAGAGACGGCAGGTACGTCTATACGGCGAACTCGGGGAGCAGCGACGTTACAGTCATCGACACGTCCGACTACAAGGTGACGGCTACCATACCCGCCGGGCCACTCGCGTCGGGCTCGGACCTGACCCCCGACGGGAAATACCTCTACATCGCCAACTCCGGGGACGATACCGTAACTGTAATAGACACCGGGAAGAATAAGGTCGAAACCTCGATCAAGGTGGGAGAAAGCCCGCTCGCCTTCGGGGAGTTCATCACCGAGGGGAGCCCTCCGCCG
>CADEFK010000092.1 GCA_902826595.1 uncultured bacterium
AGCGTCTCCGACAGGTACTTGGCGGACAGGTCCCAGTCGCTCTCGGTGATGTTTATCCCCGTGTGGACGGTCTTCATGTCACGTCCTGTGTACGCGCATGGGCCGCCCGTCGCCTTGCAGACGAAATCCACCGTGAGCTGCTGTATTCTGGTCTTGGAATCGGTGCTGAGCCCAAGAAAGAATCTCCCAAGCTGCTTATCCGGGATCATCTTGCCAAAGAAATCGGCTATAACAGCCGAAACCGCATCGTACCCGCCGAGCCTCTCGTAAAGTGACTTCGGCTGGACCTCCTCGACTACGACAGCCTCGACTTCCTCTTCGACGACCGTCCCATCCAGCTTATCCTGCGAAAAGGCGGAAGTGAAACCGAGCGGCGAAATCGCCATTAACATTAACAGGACAAACAAAATCCTTCTATCGACGAAAATCCATGACATACACAATACCTCCTCGTTTATTTTTTCGAGCATCGCCACCAAAGATAATATCGACCCGATACGACTATAATAAACGATAATAGATGCCTTTTTCAAGCGTTTTTTAATATAATTCCCCGCATGGGGGACTATTTTAGCCCCCCCCGGCATTGGATATTAATTGAAGAATGTAAAATCGTTGGGTTAACAGTGAGCTTTAGATTTACCCGACGCTCATAGAGCCCGGGTGCCAGGAGCTACGGAAGGTTTTTTCGCTTTTTTTTCCACTTCTGCTCGAGATACTTTTTTATATTAGCCTCCCTCCCTATCTCGGTCGGGTCGTAAAAGAGCTTATCCTTAAGCTCGGCAGGCAGAAAGTCCTGCTCGATGAAATGGTCCTCGGAGTCGTGTGAGTATTTATAGTCCTTGCCGTAACCGATTTCCTTCATGAGCTTCGTCGGGGCGTTTCTAAGATGCATGGGGATCGCGACCCCCGGTCTCCTCCTCACCTCGGAGAGCGCGGCGTTTATCGCCGCGTACGAAGCGTTGCTCTTGGGACAGCCCGAGAGAAAGGTGGCCGCCTGAGCGAGTATCAGGCTTGCCTCCGGCATGCCGACGTAATCGACCGCCGTGAAAGCGGCCGTCGCAAGCGTGAGCGCGTAGGGCTCGGCGTTCCCTATGTCCTCGGACGCGAGCACGATGAGCCTGCGGGCGATAAACTTCGGGTCCTCGCCCGCTTCGAGCATCCTCGCCAGATAATAAACCGCGGCGTCCGGGTCGCTCCCCCTGACACTCTTGATAAACGCCGAGATCGTATTGTAATGCTCCTCCCCTCCCCTGTCGTACCTGTAGTGGTGCGTCTGGTAGGCCTCGCGGACTATATCGCGCGTAATCTCGGCCGGCCCGTCGCCGTCCGTAATATCGACCGCTATCTCGAGAGCGTTCAGCATTATTCGCGCGTCGCCCCCGCTCTGGAGTATAAGCTCCTCCCTCGCTTCGGGAGTGAGCTCCGCTCCCTTGATTATATCGTCTTCATTGAGCGCCCTGTCGAGGAGCGATTCGAGGTCCTCTTTCGACAACGATTCCAGCACGTAGACGCTCGAGCGAGAGAGGAGCGGCGATATAACCTCGAACGACGGGTTCTCCGTGGTCGCTCCGATGAGCACAAGCGTGCCGTTCTCCACACTCTTCAGCAACGCCGCCTGCTGGGACTTGTTGAATCTGTGTATCTCGTCTATAAACAGCACAGTTCTTCTTCCCATGCTGAGGGACTTCTCGGCGGTGTCGATTATCTCCCTGAGCTCCTTCACTCCCGAGGATATGGCGTTAATCTGGATAAACTCGGCGTTGAGCCTGGTGGCAAGCAGCCTCGCGAGCGTGGTCTTGCCGCTCCCAGGCGGTCCCCAGAAAATCATGGAGCGTATGTGCTTGCCCCGGAGCATCTTCCGGATGACGCCCTCGGGACCGACCAGGTGCGCCTGTCCCGAGAATTCCTCGAAGCTCGCGGGGCGCATCCTCTCCGCGAGAGGAGCAGCGTCCCTTGGAGGCTTGAAGAGAGAAGGCTCGCTGTCTTCATCATGATACTTATTCGCCATGAAAAAAGGGTAGTGGGTGCGGGTTGAGAAATCAATAGCAATAATTCAAGGAATTCTTTAAGATATAGCGGTATATCAGCTTGCGGAGTAAAACCGGTGACAAAACCCATGAGCGGAAAATACGATCTGGGACTCGAAAAAAACGACGCCAACTATACGCAGCTCTCGCCCCTGACGTTTATAGAGCGGGCGGCCTCCGTCTTTCCCAGGCGCACTTCCCTGATCCACGGAGACACACGATATACGTGGAAAGAGACCTTTGAGCGCTCTCGTCGCCTCGCCTCGGCGCTTGTAAAGCTGGGGATCGAGAAGGGAGACACGGTAGCCGTAATGGCGCCAAACATTCCGGCCCACTACGAGGCGCACTTCGGGGTGCCCGCAACAGGAGGCGTGCTCAACTCGCTCAACATCAGGCAGGACCCGGGCAGCATCGCATTCATACTTGAGCACGGGGAGGCGAAAGCCCTTATCGCGGACAGGGAGTACTCGGAGGTAATACATAAGGCACTCAACATGCTCGACCGCGATCTTCTCGTAATAGACATAGACGACCCGCTCGGAAAGCGTGGAGAGCCGGTTGGCGGAACGACATACGAAGAATTCCTAAATACAGGGGACGCGGACTTTACCTGGCGGGGGCCTGATGACGAATGGGACGCGATCTCACTCAACTACACTTCGGGCACGACCGGCAACCCCAAGGGTGTCGTCTACCACCACAGGGGCGCTTACCTAAACGCCCTCGGAAATATCATCGCCTGGGGCATGACAGGATGCCCGGTATATCTCTGGACGCTCCCGATGTTCCACTGCAACGGGTGGTGCTTCACGTGGTCGATGGCGGCGCTCGCCGGAACGTCCGTCTGCCTGAGGCATTTCGATGCGAAGAAGATTTTTAGCTCTATCTCGGAACACAGGGTTACGCACCTCTGCGGGGCCCCGGTCGTGATGAACATGATAATAAATTCGAAAGTTGAAGAAAGAAGCGCATTCGGCCACAGGGTCAATTTTATGGCCGCGGCGGCCGCCCCCCCGGCGGCGGTCCTGGAGAGGATCGAGAAGATGGGCTTCGGCGTGACCCACGCCTACGGCCTCACGGAGACATACGGCCCAGCCGCGTTATGCGAATGGCATAGCGAGTGGGACGAGCTTCCGCCCGTGGAGAGATCCATGATGAAAGCGCGCCAGGGGGTGAGGTATACGGTCGAAGAAGGACTCACGATCGGAGACCAGGAAACATGCAAACCCGTCCCGTCAGACGCCGAGACCATAGGAGAGGCGCTCTTTCGGGGAAACATCGTGATGAAGGGGTATCTCAAGAACCCCGCTGCGACGGAGGAGGCTTTTTCCGGAGGGTGGTTCCACACGGGAGACCTGGGAGTCATGCACCCCGACGGATATATCGAGATCAAGGACCGCTCGAAAGACATTATCATCTCGGGCGGCGAAAATATTTCGACGCTCGAAGTCGAATCGGTGCTTTATCGGCACCCGGGGGTGCTCGAAGCCGCAGTAGTGGCCCGCCCGGACGCCGAGTGGGGAGAGACCCCGTGCGCGTTCGTCACGCTCAAGACCGGGGCTGAGGAAACGAAGGAGAAGGAGATCATAGAATTCTGCAGGGCCCGCCTCGCTCATTTTAAATGTCCGAAGACGGTGGTCTTCACGGAGCTGCCGAAGACCTCGACCGGTAAGATACAGAAATACGTGCTCCGGGAGATGGTGAGGAAGCTCTGATGAGGAAATAAAAAATTACCGCGGTGCTTCCGCAATCCTGTATATATCTCCCTTGCCGAAATCGATGATGTACAGCTCCCCCGCCTCGTCCTCCCCGAAGCTGCTGACCGAAAGGTCCGTATCGAGAAATTCGGCCCATTCCCATGAGTCGTCCGACATTTTCCTTAGGCCCCAGAGCCGCCCCGTACAATAATCCGAGAAAAAATACGTGCCGTTAAGCACCGGGGACGATTTACCCCTGTACGCGTATCCGCCCGTAACTGAGCATCCTAAATCGCCGCGGCTGTATTCGACGACTGGGAACGTGAGCCTGCTCGTATCGTATCCGTCCGGGAGTTTAAATTTATGTGAGCCCTCTAAGAGGTTCCACCCGTAGTTTTGCCCTCCCCTGCCGCCCGCCGGCTGAAAATCCACCTCCTCCCACTTTCCCTCCCCAACGTCGGCGATATACATATCCCCCGTCTCCGAGTCGAAAGAAAAGCGCCACGGGTTCCTCAAACCGTACGCCCATATCTCGGGACGAGCACCGGACACAGCCTTGAACGGATTGTCGGCCGGAATCCCGTAAGGTATTCCGGCGTCCACATCTATCCTCAGCATCTTCCCGAGTAAGACGCTTAATTTCTGTGCGTTCCCCCACGGGTCTCCCCCCGAGCCGCCGTCCCCCGTGCCTATATAGAGATAACCGTCAGGGCCGAACTGTAGCTGTCCGCCGTTGTGGTTGGACGCAGGCTGTCTTATTTTCAGAATGATCCTCTCACCGGCGCTCACAGCCCGGTCGGGGTCTTTACCGCCATGAAACTCAGAAATTATGGTATCGCCTTCGAGGTCCGTATAGTTTACGAAGAACCTGCCGTTCTCCTCGTAGCGTGGATGGAAGGCAACGCTCAGCAGACCCCGTTCGCTCTCCTTCGAGCGCACTTTATGAACGATGTCGAGAAAGGGTTCCTCCAGGGTTTTACCGTCCTTAATAACCTTGATGCGCCCCGCCTTTTCCACGACGAAAATCCTGCCGGAGCCGTCGCCCGCGTTCGCGAGATACACGGGTAGCTCGAAACCGGACTCAAAAGGAGTCAATCTTACTTTTGCCCAGGGATCGATATATGCGGCATTCCGGGAGCCGGCTGCGGGGGTATCCGGTATCAATCTGCTCCTCGCGTACCCGAACCCGACCCAGAGCTCACTCCGGTAATAATACGCCAGCACCGATAATAAGATTATCAATAGCAATAACAGCCTTATTATTCTATACAATATTTCCTCGACGCGGAACCGGGATCCGGTTTCGACGTAATATTATACTCGATATATTGGCTTTCCGGCCGGAACTTTGAGGCGGAATTGGTGGACCAGAATTTATCCGTCCCGCCGATCAGAGGAACAGCACTGAAACCTGTCGTGCAGATTACGGGGGTGTACAGCCCGGCCGGATCAGTAAGGTCACATGATTTCCGTCAAATACAGGATAGGCATGATGACCGTTAGCGCGCACTGAAATTTGATGCGCTCCTTCTATTCCTTATTTGCCTTTCAGCGCGAACGAGAACATAACCATAGTCAGGCCGTTGATGAGGAAATAAATTCCAACGAGCAGTCCGATGATAAAAGCTCCGCTCTGGGGAAATTGCCCCCAAATCATGACACCGAGGATCACCGAAGCGGCCCCGCTCACGAGGAGCCATACCCAGTTCGGTGCGGGCTTCATCTGAAACGCATGGATTATCTTGAAAATTCCCTCAACGAGTAAAAATGCGGCGAGCAGAATGGTTAGAGTGAGCACGCCCTGCATGGGGTTTTTGAGGAGGAGCACGCCCACGACGAGGTAGAGTATGCCGCTAAGGAGTACGAGCAGCAGCCTTTTCCAGTCCCCGGTAAAGAACGCGCCTATTATAGAAATCACGCCGCCGATTATCAGGACGAACCCGATTAATACCTCCACGGCCATCGTTGCGGCTACGGGAGAGCCGGCTATGACGAGGCCCATAATTATATACGCTATGCCCAGGGCGAGCAGCCAGCCCCAGTTTTGTCTGATGCTCTCCGCTATGGAAGTGCCGTTCATGTATTGTTCCTCCTTGTGATCGTATCGGTGTTTGCGACGCCCTACAAATTATAAGCTCATTTTGGTTTTATTAATATCCATGCGAAATTATTCCAGAAGGCCTAATACCGTTCGGATTTGGGGAAAGTCATATTTCTCGGCGAGGATAACGAGTACATCCCCGGCTTCGAGAATTGTTGAGCCCCTCGGAACGACCGATTCATCCCCCCTCTTTATAAGCATTATCAGTGCGCTTTCAGGCAACCCGAGCTCAACCACCTGTTTGCCGACGGCTCCCGAACCAAAGGGTATCTCGAACTCGGTCATTTCGCTATTTTCATCGTATGGAAATTCGAATTCCAGATTCCTCGATTTTTTTCCGCCGAGTGGCTCGTCCAGCCCAAGCCACCGGGATACCATCGGGATCGTGGTGCCCTGCAGCAGGACCGATGTTATTACGATAAAGAAAACCACATTAAAGAGAGTGTCCGACTCCGGAACCCCCACGAGGAGCGGGAATGTAGCAAGCACTATCGGCACGGCTCCCCGGAGACCCACCCACGATATAAAGGTTTTTTCTCTCATGCTCAGCCTGCTCAATGGAAGGGAGAGGAATACGCCTGCGGGACGGGCGATGAATATCAGGAATATCGAGACGAGAAGCCCTGAAACAATGACAGGAATGAGGTCCGAGGGAAAGACTAGGAGACCGAGGATCAGGAACATAGTGATCTGCAGCAGCCATGCGATCCCGTCATGAAAACGGGTAAGACTTTTTTTATTGATGAATTCGCTTGAGCCCATAACGATCCCGGCGATGTATACCGCGAGAAATCCGCTTCCTCCGAGAGACGCGGTCACTCCGTAGGTGAAAAGGACTAGAGAGATTGTCAGGACCGGATAGAGGCCTTCGAAGTCGAGCCTGAGCCTGTTCACGATAAAAACCATGGACCTCCCCATTCCAAACCCGAAAAGAAGCCCGAGAAAAACCTGCATGAACAGCATAAACACCATACCCGTGAAAGAAGCGTCCGGGTTGGTGATCAGATGAATTATGCTTATCGTCAAGATCACCGCCACGGGGTCGTTACTCGCGGACTCGAATTCTAGCAGCGTTTTCAGTTTACCTTTGAGACGAGTGCCGCTCGAGCCGATCACCGAGAATACGGCTGCGGCATCGGTAGAAGAAACTATCGCGCCGAGCAGGAGACCGGTCAATACCGAATATCCAAGCGCAAGGTGCGCGAAAAGGCCCACAAGTAGGGCAGCAAGCAGCACACCTACAGTGGATAGCGATATGCCGCTCATGAGCACCGGTGAAATAACCCTCCAGCTCGAATGTAATCCGCCTGAAAAAATTATAAATGCCAGTGCCAGTACCCCCAGGAGCTGCGCAGACCAGGGGTCGTCGTAATATATGCCGCCTGGCCCCTCCGATCCCGCAAGCATGCCCACTACCAAAAAAAGGAGCAGAGCGGGAACACGGAGCTTCGAAGCGGCCTTGCTCGCGAATATGCTGAGGAGAATCAGAACGGATGCTCCTAGCAGAATATACTCAACAGGGTAGTTCAATTTACCGGTTTACTCCGACATTTGGTTAATGTTTTCAGCATCAGATATTACTATCTATTAGTGAATCATGATACAATGTCGGTACGTATAGATTATCGTGTTCAAATTCAACATTCCCGGGGGTCGAAAATATCAATGCAAAAATCATCACTCTTTATATTAATCGCGGTATCAATAATCATACACGCTATTCCATCGGTTTTCGGCGGCTCAAATGCATATGCTCAGGATACGGAAAAACCCGGGGCTAAACCCGTTAGCATATTCACGCCGGTCGTCGTTTCCGTCATCAGCGCGCCCGACCCCGTCAAAGGCTCGGACGGTATGTACCATTTCGTCTATGAGCTCGAAGCCCTGAACGCGACGGGTCTCGCGTGGACAATCGACTCGATCGATGTATGGGGGGACGGCAAATCCGTCGCCCCGTTTAAGGGCGCGGAGCTCGCCGGCCGCATGGTGCTCCTGAGAGATCATACGCCGACAACGACACTTCAGCCCGGTGAAGCGGGAATAGTTTTCATCCACTTTACACTTGAAGAAAGCAAGATCCCTGCTCATATAGCGCACAGCATTACATTCTCAGTCCCGAACGGCATCCCCGAAGGTTTCAAGAACTTCGCCGGTATTCCGGCCGATTCGGATGTTTACACCTATACTGCCGGTACCGCACCCGTCGGATCAGCAGACGCGATAGTGCTCGGCCCCCCGCTCGAAGGGAAAGGCTGGGTTGCGGCGGACGGGTGCTGTGATGCGAAGAGGCATATCCGGGCCCTGATGCCCATAGACGATAAACTCGTCGTCGCACAACGCTTCGCAATCGACTGGGAGATGATAAACGGTGACAGGTATCTATTTGTCGGAGACCCGAAGGACGCCGAGAGTTATTTCGCATACGGGAAAAACGTCCTCGCCGCGGCGGACGCGAAAGTAATCACCGCGATAGATAAATACAAAGACCAGGTGCCCGGGGAGCTCCCCCCCGGCATGACGCTCGAGGAAGCGGACGGCAACCACATAGTGCTCGACTTGGGCGGCGGGAAGTACGCATTATATGCGCATCTCAAGCCGGGGAGTGTGAAGGTTAAGGCGGGCGATACGGTTAAGCGCGGGCAAGTCATGGGTATCGTCGGTAACACGGGAAACACTTCGGCCCCGCACCTCCACTTCCACGTAATGGACGGCCCGTCCACGTTAGGCTCGAACGGGCTCCCTTATGTGATAGACGAATTCGAGAGTAAGGTAAAGGCTCCCTCGACAGAGGCATTCGACAAGGCGGAGATTGAGGGAATCCCGCTCGAAGTGGTGCCCGTAGACAAACCCGGCGTGCATAAGAACGAGCTTCCTCTCGACCAGA